>NZ_JCADBK010000032.1:0-83820 GCF_059358955.1 Nonomuraea sp. CX421
CCGTTGAGGACCCGAAGGTCAGTCAGTCCAAGGGTCAGACCCTGGCGGGAAGCGCTCATCTACATCATCACTGTCAGCCCATGACCCGGTCGAGGTCGAGATCGATCTCCACGTCGAAGCCGATGTCGACGCACAGCCGCTTGCGGTGGATGCCGGTAGGCACGTAGGCCCGCACGACGGGTTCGAGCTCGAACGTGTAGACGACAGGGTTGGTGTCCTCTGCCTCGACTCGCCAGAAGTGCTGGATGCCGGCGTTGGAGTATTTGATCGGCTTGGTGACGCGGTCCCTGTCTCTGGACTCCTCCGACACCACCTCGACGACCAGGTGGACGTCCTCGGGCTTGAACGAGGTCACCTTCGGCGCGAGAGCTGACCGGTTGACCAGGAGGATGTCCGGCTCGGGCCGCTGACGCAGGCCCAGCGTGACCGCCATCTCGCGGGCGACGACGAGCTGCTGGGGCGGTCGGAGTGACTGCTCCAGCAACCGGAGCGTGAGCATGTGGAAAGCCGTTTGTGGCGACAGCATGATGAGGGACCCATCGATCAGCTCGACGTGCGGGGGCGCGTCGGGGGGAAGATGATCGAGCATGTCGGCGGTCCAGCCGCCAGGAGGGCCGGGATAGAACCACTCCGGAAGGGCGGTGCTCATCGTGGTGCCTCCTCGGACATGTCACGCGGTGGATCCATCGCGCCACGTACGGTAGCGGTTAGGGCAGATCTTTTCGTTCCTGCACGGTGCGCCGGTAGAGCTCGTCGATCTCGTCGAGCGGGTCGGGGGCGCGGCGGCGTGACTCGATCTCCAGCTCGGTGCGCGAGTGGAGGTCGTCGATGCCGGTCGCGGTGTGGTGGACCTGGTCGCTGAGCAGGTCGGCGCGGATGCGGGCGCACATCGCGGTGAGTTTGGCCTGGTGCTCGCGGAGCCGGTCGAGGGTGACGTGGTCGACGTAGGGGGAGACGCGGCGCTGCTGGGCGTACATCGCGAGCTGCCCGTCGTGTACGTCGGCCTGCCGGACCAGGTCGGACAGCAGGTCGGGCAGGTCGCCGAGCCCCCAGCCCTGGCGCTGGGCCTGGTCGACGGCCTGGCGGGTCAGCGACACCTCGCGGCGCAGGTCGAGGCGGAGACGTTCGACCTCGGCGGCGTCGCCGGTGCCCATGGCGTTGACGTGGGTGGTCAGCCGCGTCGTCGCCTGCCTGGCCTTGGTCGCAGCCTTCCGGCCCACTTTGACCAGGAAGTAGACGCCGACCCCGGTGAGCAGGAGGAAGAACGCCAGGATCACCAGCACGATGAGAAGGAGCTCGCTGATGGTGCCCACCTCCTGATTGGTCGCTGCCTTCGAGGATAGTGCGCCCGGCGGGTCCGTTGACGGGTGCGGCGGTGGCCGGGCGACTGCTCTTGATCAACTGGTGCCGCTGTGGTTCAGTCCTCGTACCTACCGCCACGGCTCGTCGGAGGCGTGGGGGTGCTCGCGGGATCCGGGTGAGGAGTGGGCATGCTGGACGGCAAGGTAGTGATCATCACAGGTGGCGCGCGGGGGATGGGCGCCGCGACGGCCCGGCGGTGCGTCGCCGCGGGAGCGCGGGTGGTGATCACGGACGTGCTCGCCGAGGAGGGCGCCGCCACGGCGAAGGAGCTCGGCTGCCGCTTCCTCGTTCACGACGTGACGCAGGCCGAGGGATGGGCCTCGGTGGTGGCGACCGTGCTGGAGGAGTACGGACGGATCGACGGCCTGGTCAACAACGCGGGCGTCTCCACGGTGGCCTTTCTGGAGGAGCAGCCGGTCGAGGACTTCGAGCGGGCGATCAGGGTGAACCTGGTCGGACCGTTCCTCGGGGTGAAGGCGGTCATCGAGCCGATGCGGGCAGGGGGCGGCGGCTCGATCGTGAACCTGTCGTCGGTGGCCGGTCTCACCGCTCTCCCGGCCACGGGCGGCTACGGCGCCTCGAAGTGGGGGGTACGCGGGCTCACCAAGATCGCAGCCATCGAGCTCGGTCCGCGAATCCGGGTCAACTCGGTGCATCCTGGGATGATCGTCACCCCGATGACCCAGCAGCATGGAGCGGTCTCCGGCGAGGGCGCCTTTCCTCTCGTGGCGGCCGGACGGTGCGGGGAGCCGGAGGAGGTGGCCCAGGCGGTGGTGTTCCTGCTGTCGGACGCCGCCTCCTACATGACCGGAGCCGAGCTGGCCGTGGACGGCGGGTGGACGGCCGGACAGACGGCGCTGCTCAACTACTACATGGACGCCGCCAACTCCTGACGGGACGTGTGGGCGCGAGGGCGGGGGACCACGAGGCGCCCACACGTCGTTCAGGAGCGTACGACTCGCGCCCGCCGCGCGAGTCCTCCCGGCGGCGGATGCGGGGTCAGCCCGCGGAGCGACTCCGCCGCTGGGCCCGGCGGCGGCGCACCTTCCGGAGCGCCCACCACGCCAGCAGCGCCAGCAGGGCCAGCGCGACGATGACCAGAATCGGCAGGAACACCGCGACGAGGCTCATGCCGAGCGAGCCGACGTCCTCCACGGTGCTCGCGACCGGCGCGCCGACTCCGGCCGTGCCCGCGTTGAGCACCGGCCGGGCCGTCGCCTTCAGAGTGTGTACGGCCAGCGCCACCACAATGCCCAGCAGCCACCCCGCCCACGGATTCTCGACCATCCACGTCGACTGGTCGAACTCGGCGGCCGCGTTCGTGGCGCTGAACACGACCCCGCCCGACGCCGGCCGTACGACCGTCTGGATCATGTCGTTCACCGTGTCGACGGCGGGCACCTTGTCCAGGACCATCTCGGTGGCGAGCAGCACCGCGATGACGCAGATCACCCCCCAGTTGGACAGCCAGTCGTAGCCGTCGGGCAGCTTCACCGCGTCGGTGAAGTTGGCCAGCACGCCCACGACCAGCAGCGGGATGTAGGCGTTCAACCCGGCGGCCGTGGATAACCCCAGCCCTGTCAGCGCAGCGAACATGGCCCTAGTCTGCCCGGATCGCGTCCTTCATGAGGCGTGGGAGGTCGGGCCCGGTGAACTCGGCGACGGCCCGCTCGTACTTCTCCATCCCCCACGACCAGAAGTCGAAGTCGATGGACTCGTTGGCGCTGTCCTGGATCGAGGCCCACAGGGTCCAGCCGTACTTCGACATGAGGCCGAGCAGCCGCGCTCGCGCGATCCGATTGCGCAGCCGGCGGCCGTAGTAGGCAGTGACGAGCTCGTCGAGGTGGTCGAGTGGCAGGTCCGACTCACTCCAGATGTTGCCCAGCTCGAAGCAGGGGTCGTTGTTGCCGGCGTACTCGTAGTCGATCAGCCAGAGGCGCTCGCCGTCGTCGATGATGTTGCCGGGCAGCAGATCGTTGTTACACGGAACGGTAATTTCCCGCCGTATTTCCAGACATTTCTGGATCTGGGCTACGTCGGGCATGAAGTCGAGATACCGCGCCGGTAGCCGGAACCCCCGCTCCCGCACGATGGCCAGGTAGCGACGCTGCACGTCGAACATGTCGAAGTCGCCGGTGAACCGGGGGCCCGCGTGCAGCCGCCGGCACGCCTCGGCCACCCGGGGCAGGTTCCGCGCGTCACGCAGGTCGGCCTCGGTGAATGTCCGCCCCGGCAGGAAACCCACCACCAGCACCCCGGCGCCCGGCACATAGTCGTGAACCGCGGGCCCCACGCCCGCGCGGAAGGCGGCCAGGGTGTTGGCGTGCTCGGCGTCCCGGTCGATGGCCAGCAGCGCCCCGTCGCTGGCCGAGACGCGCACCACGTACGCGCCGCCGGGGACGGTCACCTTGTAGTTGCGGTTGGTCAGCCCGCCGGGCAGCTCCTCGACGGAACGCGGAACGCCGGACAGCAGGGGGATGCGGTCGAGGACCTCGCTCAGGGCCATGGTCGATGCTAGCTCCGCCACTCTAAACGGTCTAGACCTTTTAGTGCCGAAAAGGTTAACCTCGCGACCATGAGCGACTCGGCGCGCATCGTGATCATCGGCGGCGGCGTGGGCGGCGCCTCCGTCGCCTACCACCTGACCCGGCTCGGCGAACGGGACGTCGTCCTGCTGGACCGCGACGAGCTGACCAGCGGCTCCACCTTCCACTCCGCGGGTCTGGTCGGCCAGCTCCGCGCCGACCCGACGCTCACCCGGATGAACCAGTACTCCGTCGAGCTCTACCGGGAGCTCGACGTCGGCTGGACGGAGTGCGGGGGCGTCAAGCTGGCCTCCACGCCCGAGCGGATGGCCGAGATCCGCCGCCAGATCGGCTGGGCCCGCGCGTCCGGGCTGCCGCTGGAGGAGATCTCCGTCGCCGAGGCCGTCGAGTTGTTCCCGCTCATGGACCCCGAGGGAGTCGTGGGCGCCGCCTACCTGCCCACCGACGGCCAGGTCGACCCCTCGCGACTGTGCTACGCCCTCGCGGCCGGGGCCCGCGAGGGCGGCGCGCGGATTCGTACGAAGACGCGCGTGCTCGGCATCGACACCAAGGACGGCAGGGTCACCGGGGTCCGCACCGACCAGGGCGACCTCGACTGCGAGATCGTGGTCAACTGCGGCGGCATGTTCGCGGCCGAGATCGGCCGGATGGCTGGCGTGCGGGTGCCGATCGTGCCGATGTCGCACCAGTACGTGGTCACCGACGCCTTCCACGACCACGCCGGGCTGCCGACCCTGCGCGACCCCGACCTGCTCGTCTACTACCGCCAGGAGGTGCGGGGCCTGGTCATGGGGGGGTACGAGCGCACCTGCGCGCCGTGGACCGCCGGTCCCGGCCGGTTCGACGCCGTGCCCGGCGACTTCAACGGGCGGCTGCTGCCGGAGGACTGGCCGCGATTTGAGGAAATATCCGACAACTCCAGGATCCGGGTCCCGGCCATGGCCGACGTCGGCATCCGCAAACTGATCAACGGCCCCGAGGCGTTCACCCCGGACAACGAGTTCTGCCTCGGCGAGACCGAGGTCGGCGGGTTCTTCGTGGCGGCCGGGTTCTGCGCGCACGGCATCGCGGGCGCCGGCGGCATCGGCAGGGTGATGGCCGAGTGGATCGTCGAGGGCGAGCCCGGCATGGACCTCTGGCACATGGACATCCGCCGTTTCGGCCGTCAGTACCGCTCGCCCTCCTACACGCTCGCCCGCGCCGTCGAGAACTACGAGACCTACTACGACATCCGCTACCCCGGCCACGAGCGCTCGGCCGGCCGCCCCCTCAGGGTCTCGCCCGCGTACGGCTGGCACGCCGCGCACGGCGCCGAGTTCGGCGAGAAGGCGGGCTGGGAGCGGGTCAACCACTATCGCTCGAACGCGCCGGACGACGCCGGCGAGCGGCCCAGGGGGTGGGCCGGGCGGCTGTGGTCGCTCGCCGTCGGGGCCGAGCACCGCGCCACCCGCGAGGCGGCCGGGCTGTTCGACGAGTCGTCGTTCGCCAAGATCGAGGTCACCGGCCCCGGCGCGGCCGCCCTGCTGGAGTGGGTCTGCGACAACCGCGTGGCCCGCCGCGTCGGCGCCGTGACCTACACCCAGGCGCTCAACCGGCGCGGCGGCATCGAGTGCGACTTCACCGTGACCAGGCGGGCCGAGGACGAGTTCCTGGTGGTCACCGGCACCGCATTCGGCTCCCACGACCTCGGCTGGCTGCGCCGGCAGGCCGCGCTGACCGGCGCCGACGTCCGGATCGCCGACGTGACCGGGCAGTACGCCTGCTTCGGGCTGTGGGGGCCGCGTGCCCGCGAGGTGCTGTCCGAGCTGACGCCCGATCCGCTCGACTTCCCGTTCATGAGTTCGCGCGAGATCACCGTGGGCGACGTGCCGGTGCTGGCGCTGCGGGTGACGTTCGTGGGGGAGCTGGGCTGGGAGTTGTACTGCTCCAGCGAGTACGGGCTGGCGCTCTGGACGACGCTGTGGCGGGCCGGCGGGCCGTACGGGCTGACGGCCGCCGGCTACCGGGCCATCGACAGCCTGCGCCTGGAGAAGGGGTACCGGGTGTGGGGCGCGGATGTCGGGCCCGAGACCACCCCGTACGAGGCGGGGCTCGCCTTCTGCGTCAAACCGGACAAGGACTTCCTCGGCAGGGACGCGCTCGACCCCGAGCCCAGTCGCAGGCTGCGCTGCCTCACCCTCGGCGACCCGCGCGCCATCGCCCTCGGCAACGAGCCGGTACGCGTGGACGGCCAGGTCGTCGGCCGGGTCACCTCAGGCGGCTACGGCTACACGGTCGCCTCGTCCATCGCCTACGCCTACCTGCCCGCGCGCTGCGAGCCGGGCACCCGGGCGGAGGTCGAGGTGGAGGGCTCCTGGGTGGCGGCGGACGTGGTCAGGGACCCGCTCTACGACCCGGCGGGGGAGCGGGTGCGCTGACGCCGCTGCGCACCGAGATCCGCACCCGGTCGGGCCGGAACAGGTCGCGGGCGTACTCGACCGGGGTGCCGTCGGCCGCGTAGGCGGTGCGTTCGATCGACATCAGCGGCGTGCCGGGCGCGATGCCCAGCTCGCCCGCCTCACCCGGCCCGGCGATCACCGGGTCGAGGTGCTCCACGGCGGTGCGCGGCTCCAGGTCGTACGCGCCGGCGAGCAGCGCGTAGAGCGAGCCGCCCAGGTCGGCGTCCAGGAAGCCGGGCAGCGCGGGGAAGAACGAGCGTTCGAGCGCCACCGGCGACCGCCCGGCGGAGCGCACCCGGGTGACCTCATGTACCGGCTCGCCCTCGGCCAGCCGCAGGGCGGCGGCGACCCGCGCGCTCGCGGGCACGGTCGCGGCCACCAGGACCTTCGCCTCGGCGTGCAGGTGCGCCCGGCGCATCTGCTCGGTGAACCCGGCCAGCCCGGTCAGGTCGCAGTCGACGCGCGGCTCGGCCACGAAGGCGCCGCCGGACCTGCCCGGGACCCTGACCAGCACACCGTCGCGCTCCAGGGTGGCCAGCGCCTGCCTCAGCGTCATCCGGCTCACGCCGAGCCGGCCGGCCAGCTCCCGCTCGCCGGGCAGCCGGTCGCCGGGCGCCATCTCGCCGCCGGCGATCGCGTCGAGCAGCCAGCGCTCGATCTGCACGTGCGCGGGAACACCGGTGCCACGCTCCAGCTCGGGTGTCCCGACCACACGCGCATCGTAGCCGTCAGCCGGAGAGCCGGGCCAGCCGCTCCACGGCGTCGGCGAACTCGCTCACCATCTCGTACACCACCTCGCGGGCGGGCTTGATCTGGTTCATCTGGCCCACGACCTGCCCGACGAAGTAGTTGGCCAGCTTCAGGGCGCCCGGCTCGCCCCGTTCGGCGGCCGCGGTGACCCGGGCCATCGTGCCCTCGGCGACCAGCATCTGCAGCGGCATCGGGAGCGGCCCGGGGCTCTCCTGGCCGGAGTCCCACTCGTCGGTCCAGGCCGACCTGAGCTGACGGGCGGGCTTGCCGGTGCGCGAACGGGAGCGGACCGTGTCCAGCGACGAGGCGGTCAGCATCTTGCGCTTGACCGAGGGCGCCGTCTCGGCCTCCTCCGTGGTCAGCCAGACCGACCCGCACCACACGCCCTGCGCGCCGAGCGCCATCGCCGCCGCCATCTGCCGGCCGGAGGCGATGCCGCCGGCCGCCAGCACCGGCAGCGGCGCGACCGCGTCCACGACCTGCGGCACCAGCACCATCGTGGCGATCTCGCCGGTGTGCCCGCCCGCCTCGGTGCCCTGCGCCACGATCAGGTCGGCGCCCGCCGCCACCTGCCTGCGCGCGTGCTCGACGGTGCCGACCAGGGCCGCCACGGGCACCCCCGCCTCGCGGGCGCCGGCCACCATCTCCGGTGGGGGCGGTCCGAGCGCGCTGGCGATCAGGCCGATCGGGTGCTTGAGGGCCACGTCGATCAGGCCGGTCGCGCCCGCCGCCGTCACCCGCCTGCCGAACTCGTCCGGCGACCCGCCCATCGGCTGGACCGGGCCGGTCACGCCGTACTTGGACAGCAGGTGCGTGACGAAGTCGCGGTGCCGTTCGGGGATGAAGTCGGCCAGCCGGGCGTCACGGTCCAGCGCGGAGGCGTCGATCTTGCCGGGGACGAGCACGTCCACTCCGTACGGGCGGCCGCCGACCCGCTCGTCGATCCAGGAGAGCTCGGTGTCGAGCTGTTCGGGCGTGTAGGCGATGGCGCCCAGCACCCCGAAACCGCCGGCGTTGGTGACGGCGGCCACCACGTCGCGGCAGTGGCTGAAGGCGAACAGGGGGAACTCGACGCCGAGGCGCTCGGTGATTGCGGTTCGCATGAACCGACGCTAACTGCCAGAACGATGTTCGGTCCAGATGTCCTGTCCGGGCCCGGTCGTCAGGAGGCCCCGCGTTCGACCGTCAGGGTGATGACGGGCGTGTGCCAGCCCTGTTCCGGGTCGTAGCCGCGTACCCGCCTGGCCGGCACCCCGGCCACCACGCTGTGGTCGGGGAACTCGCCGCGGACGACGGCGCCGGCCGCCACCACGCACTGGCGGCCGAGCCGGGTGCCCGGCAGGATGATCGCCCCCGTGCCGAGCCACGAGCCCGCGCCGATCGAGACCGGGTTGTTGCGCGGCCACTGCCGGCCGATCGGGACGTCCGGGTCGTCGTAGACGTGGTTCTGGTCCGTGATGTAGACGTACGGGCCGGTGAAGACGTCGTGACCGATGTCGATCGACTGGTGGGCCACGATGTGCGTGCCCCGGCCGATCGAGCAGCCGCCGCCGATGCGCAGGATCGAGCCGGGGCCCAGCTCCGCCCCCGGCCACATGCCACAGGAGATTGAGACCCGTTCGCCGATCAGCGTGTGGTCGCCGATCTCGATCCACTGCTCACCGAAGATGGCGCCCGGCGGGAAGGCGATCTTCGCGCCCTCTCCCAGCCTGCCGAACTCGTGCCCTGCCGGGCTGGCCGGGGTGATGGCGCCGGCGTCGCGGATCGCCGTGTAGGCACGGTGGACCAATGTGCCCAATGTCCGGCGTACAAGTGACATAAAGCCCAAAGTTACCGCTTGGTCCGACCGTTCGGGCATGTCGGGGACGATGTTTGATATCCTGAGAGCCCGTGGACACTTGACCACACCTCGAGCCACGGGAGCCCCTTTGCGCAGCGCATCGCAAACCAAGCATCTGTTCGTCACCGGCGGTGTCGCCTCAAGTCTCGGCAAGGGCCTCACGGCATCCAGCCTCGGTCGCCTGCTCAAGGCGCGCGGTCTCCGGGTCACCATGCAGAAACTCGACCCCTACCTCAACGTCGACCCCGGCACGATGAACCCGTTCCAGCACGGAGAGGTCTTCGTCACCGACGACGGCGCCGAGACCGACCTCGACGTCGGCCACTACGAGCGTTTCCTCGACACCGACCTGCACGGCTCGGCCAACGTGACCACCGGCCAGGTCTACTCCAACGTCATCGCCAAGGAGCGCCGCGGCGAATACCTGGGCGACACCGTCCAGGTCATCCCGCACATCACCAACGAGATCAAGGACCGCATCAGGGGCATGGCCGGTCCTGACGTCGACGTGGTCATCACCGAGGTGGGCGGCACGGTCGGCGACATCGAGTCGCTGCCGTTCCTGGAGGCCGTCCGCCAGATCAGGCACGAGGTCGGCCGCGACAACGTGTTCTTCCTGCACGTGTCGCTGCTGCCCTACATCGGCCCGTCCGGCGAGCTCAAGACCAAGCCGACCCAGCACAGCGTGGCCGCACTGCGCAGCATCGGCATCCAGCCCGACGCGATCGTGCTCCGCTCCGACCGGGCCGTCCAGATCTCCATCAAGCGGAAGATCAGCCTGATGTGCGACGTCGACGAGGACGCCGTGGTCAGCTGCGTCGACGCGGCCTCCATCTACGACATCCCCAAGGTGCTCCACTCCGAGGGCCTCGACGCCTACGTGGTGCGGCGGCTCGGCCTGCCGTTCCGCGACGTCGACTGGAAGGAGTGGGAGCAGCTCCTGCGCCGCGTGCACCGCCCGGCCAAGGAGGTCACCATCGCCCTGGTCGGCAAGTACATCGACCTGCCCGACGCCTACCTGTCGGTCACCGAGGCGCTGCGCGCGGGCGGGTTCGCCAACGACGCCCGGGTCAACATCCGCTGGGTCAAGAGCGACGACTGCGAGACCGCCGAGGGCGCCGAGCGCGAGCTCGACGGCGTCGACGGCGTGCTGGTGCCCGGCGGGTTCGGCGTGCGCGGCATCGAGGGCAAGATCGGCGCCATCCGCCACTCCCGCGAGCACAAGATCCCGCTGCTCGGCCTCTGCCTCGGCATGCAGGGCATGGTCATCGAGGCGGCCCGCAACATGGCCGGCATCGAGGACGCCAACTCCGCCGAGTTCGACCCCGACACCAAGCACCCCGTCATCTCCACCATGAGCGACCAGGAGGACGTCGTGGCCGGCGAGCGCGACATGGGCGGCACCATGCGGCTCGGCCTCTACACGGCCAAGCTCGGGGAGGGCACGCTGGCCAGGCAGCTCTACGGCGGCAAGGCCAAGGCCGAAGAGCGTCACCGCCACCGCTACGAGGTCAACAACGCCTACCGCGAGCAGCTGGAGCGCGTCGGCCTGGTGTTCTCGGGAGTGTCGCCCGACGGACGCCTGGTCGAATACACCGAGCTGCCCGCCGACACGCACCCGTTCTTCATCGGCACCCAGGCGCACCCCGAGTTCCGCTCCCGTCCCACGCGGGCCCACCCGCTGTTCAAGGGCCTGATCAGCGCCGCGCTCGTCTACGCCGACAGCCGCGTCAGCTCCAGCGTGGCCAAGTGAGACACGGCCTGCCCGCACCGGAGGAGAATGGGCCCGTGATCAGAGACACGCCCGAGGCGTGGGACGTCGTCGCCTCGAAGCACCGGTTCAAGGGCTACGTGATCGACGTGCGCACCGACACCGTGCGCATGCCGCGCGACGAGGTGGCCGACCGCGACTACGTGGTGCATCCGGGGTCGGTCGCGGTGCTCGCGCTCGACGCCGACGACCGGGTCCTGCTGATCCGCCAATACCGTCACCCGACGCGCCACCTGCTGTGGGAGCTGCCCGCCGGGCTCCGCGACGTGGCGGGGGAGTCGCTGGTCACCGGTGCCGCGCGGGAGCTGGCCGAGGAGGCCGGCTACCGCGCCGCCACCTGGCACACCCTGGTCGACCTGTTCCCCTCGCCGGGCATGACCAACGAGCGGATCCGGGTGTTCCTCGCCCGCGACGTGTCGAAGATCCCCGACCACGAGAACGGCTTCGTCCATCGCCACGAGGAGATCGACATGCCGGTCGAGTGGGTGCCGCTGGCCGACGCCGTCGAGGCGGCGCTCATGGGAATGATCCACAATTCCCCGACCGTGGCCGGTATCCTCGCCGCATATGCGGCGTCGGTCGAGGGCTACGCCCTGCTGCGGCCGGCCGACGCGCCCGAGGCGTGACGGAAGGACCATTTCGTGGAGGCGGTGCTCTCCAGCTACCTCGCTCATCTCGCGGTGGAGCGGGGCCTGGCTGCCAACACGCTCGCCTCCTACCGTCGTGACCTGCGCCGCTACCTCCAGCACCTGCGGTCGCGCGGCCGTGACACGCTCCGCGACGTGGGCGAGGCCGACGTCCTCGACTTCCTCACGGCGCTGCGCGAGGGGGACGGCGACCATCCGGCGCTCGTGGCCAGCTCGGCCGCGCGAGCGGTGTCGGCCGTGCGCGGGCTGCACCGCTTCGCGCTGCGCGAGGGCGTCACCGCGCACGACCCCGCGCACGAGGTCCGGCCGCCGCGCCAGCTCCGCAGGCTGCCCAAGGCGATCGCCGTCGACGAGGTCGAGCGGCTCATCGCCGCCGCCGGCCCTGAGGGCGCGCCACTGACCCTCCGCAACCGCGCCCTCCTTGAGGTCCTGTACGGCACGGGCGCGCGCATCTCGGAGGCGGTCGGCCTCGCCGTGGACGACCTGGAGACCGACCAGGTGTGGCTGCGCGGCAAGGGCGGCCGCACCCGGGTGGTGCCGCTCGGCCGCTACGCCCGCTCCGCGCTCGACGCCTACCTGGTCAGGGCGAGGCCCGGCCTGCTCGCCCACGGCCGGGGCACCCCCGCGGTCTTCCTCAACGCCAGGGGCGGGCGCCTCACCAGGCAGGGAGGGTGGGAGGTGCTGCAGGCCGCCGCCGAACGAGCCGGACTGGCCGGGATATCTCCCCATGTTCTACGTCATTCCTTCGCAACCCACCTGCTTGACGGTGGCGCCGACGTTAGGGTGGTCCAGGAGTTGCTCGGCCATGCCTCGGTGACGACCACCCAGGTCTACACCCTGGTCACGGTGGACAGGCTCCGCGAGGTCTACGCCGCCGCGCATCCCCGTGCACGGCAGTGATCTATAGTCTTTTGCGGCGCGCGGCACTTCGGCGTGCCGCCTTGCCGCGTTAAGTAGTGACGCCATAGTGTCCGTCCGGACGGTCCGGTTCGGGATCGTCAGGGAGGTTCGAGCTGGTGACTGTGAAGACCAACGGTTCGACCCCGGGGACCCCCGACAACCCCTGGGGTGACACGAAGACCAACGCGCCCTCCACCGGCGTCAATCTGGGGCCCACCCGGCGCCCCCGGCCCGTGTTCCCCGAGCCCGTGCCGCCGGAGACGCACGGGCCGGCCCGCGTGGTCGCGATGGTCAACCAGAAGGGCGGGGTCGGCAAGACGACCACCACCATCAACCTGGGCGCCGCGCTCGTCGAATGCGGCCTCAAGGTGCTGCTGGTCGACTTCGACCCGCAGGGCGCGCTCTCCGTCGGCCTCGGCATCAACCCGTTGCAGCTCGACCTCACGGTCTACAACCTGCTCATGGAGCGCAACGTCACCGCCGAGGACGTCCTGCTGGAGACCGGCGTCGAGGGCCTCGACCTGCTGCCCAGCAACATCGACCTGTCGGCCGCCGAGGTCCAGCTCGTCACCGAGGTGGCCCGCGAGCAGGTGCTCGGCCGGGTGCTCAAGCCGCTGCTGCCGCACTACGACGTCTGCCTCATCGACTGCCAGCCGTCCCTGGGCCTGCTCACGATCAACGCGCTCACCTGCGCCCACGGCGTCATGGTGCCGCTGGAGTGCGAGTTCTTCGCGCTGCGTGGCGTCGCGCTGCTCATGGACACCATCTCCAAGGTGCAGGAGCGGCTCAACGAGGACCTCGAGATCGAGGGCCTGCTGGCCACCATGTACGACGCGCGCACCCTGCACGGCCGCGAGGTGCTCGCCCGCGTCGTGGAGGCGTTCGACGAGAAGGTGTTCCACACCGTGATCAACCGCACCGTGCGCTTCCCCGACGCCACGGTCGCCGGCGAGCCGATCACCACCTTCGACCCGTCGTCACTGGGCGCCAACGCCTATCGTGAGCTGGCCCGTGAGGTGCTGTCGCGCTGGCCGGCGCCTGCCACAATGGCCAGGTGACGCAACAGGAGGCGGCGGGGTTCCACGTTCACCTTGACGTCTTCGAAGGGCCGTTCGACCTGTTGCTGGGGCTCATCGCCAAGCACAAGCTCGACATCACCGAGGTCTCGCTTTCCAAGGTCACCGACGAGTTCATCGCCTACATCCGCTCCCGCGGCCCCGAGTGGGACCTCGACCAGACCAGCCACTTCCTGCTGGTCGCCGCCACGCTGCTCGACCTCAAGGCAGCCCGGCTGCTCCCCTCAGGCGAGGTCGAGGACGAGGAGGACCTCGCCCTCCTGGAAGCCCGCGACCTGCTGTTCGCCCGGCTGCTCCAGTACCGCGCGTACAAGGAGGTGGCCAAGCTCTTCTCCGGCCGGATGGCCGAGGAGGCGCTCCGCTTCCCGCGCACCGTGCCGCTGGAGCCGCAGTTCGCCGACCTGCTCCCCGAGCTGATCCTCGGCATCGGTCCCGACCAGCTCGCCCGCATCGCCGCGCGGGCCTTCACCCCCAAGCCGGCGCCCACGGTCAGCATCGGCCACATCTACCAACCGTTGGCCAGCGTGCGGGAGCAAGCCGCTATCCTTGTCCAGCACTTGCGGCGCATGCGCAGGGCCACCTTCCGGGCCCTGGTGGCCGACTGCGACGGCACCTTCGAGGTCATCGCCCGCTTCCTGGCCGTGCTCGAGCTGTTCCGGGAGTCAGCCGTCACCTTCGAGCAGGTCGAGCCGCTGGGTGATCTGCACGTCACCTGGACGGGCAGCGACGACGGGGACGTCGCGGTGGGCGACGACTACGAGGAGAGCGCGGAGAAGGCTGCTGATGACTGATCGCCCGGACGACGTTCCGCCCCCGCCGCGCAAGTCGCCCGAAGCGGGGCTGCCCGCCTGGATGTCCCTCCCAGGGTCCCTCGCCACCACACAGGAGCCCCTGGCATCGGAGCCGGACCCGCCCATGCCGGCGGATCCTGTGCCGACCGTTCCCGTGCCGGATGATTCCGTGCCGGATGATTCCGTGCCGGACGATTCCGTGCCGGATGATTCCGTGCCGGACGTTCCTGCTTTGGGCGATTCTGAGCCTGCCCTTCCCATGCCGGATGTTTCCGAGCTGGACCGTCCCGAGTCGGGCAGCGGCGGCGTGGAGGCGGGGGAGAGAGGGCCCCGAGATTCGACTCCCGACCTGACCACGGCCGGTGCGGCGGCCGACGGCGCGTGGGGCTCGGCCGCGCCGTCCTCGACGTCCGACGGCGACGAGGGTCCTGGGTTGAGCGCCGCGCTCGAAGCCATCCTCATGGTCGTGGACGAACCCGTCCCCGAGATCACCCTGGCGCAGGTGCTCGAACGGCCCACCCACGAGGTGGTCGCCGCATTGCGAGCGCTGGCGGCGGAATACACCGAAGCCGGACGGGGTTTCGATCTGAGAGAAGTGGCGGGTGGCTGGCGCTACTACACGCGTCCGGCATGCGCGCCGCTGGTCGAGCGGTTCGTCCGCGACGGCCAGCAGACGCGGCTGACACAGGCCGCGCTCGAAACACTCGCGGTCGTGGCCTACCGGCAACCGGTGAGCCGCGCCCGTGTCGCCGCGGTACGCGGCGTCAACAGCGACGGTGTCATGCGGACACTCGTCGCCAGGGGCCTGGTCGAAGAGGCCGGCTCCGACCCGGAGAGCCAGGCAGTGCTCTACCGGACAAGCTCATACTTCCTTGAACGTCTGGGACTGAGGGACCTGAGCGAGCTCCCCGAGCTCGCGCCCTTCCTCCCCGACGACGTGGAAAACCTCGAGGAGACGACAAAGTGAACAACAGGCGCAGCACCCCGTCCGGTGATGGACGCGGTCGTGGACGCACCGGCGGCTCCAGCAGCCGTGGCGGGCGTCCCGCCTTCCGCTCGGACGACACCCGTGGCGGCTCCCGCCGCGAGGGCTTCCGTGGCGGTTCCCACCGAGACGACACCCGCGGCGGACCGCGCCGCGACGACAACGACCGCGGCTCGGGCCGCGACTCCAGGGGCGAGTACGGCTCGGGCCGTGACTCGCTCCGTGCCGACCGGGGCGGTTCGCGCGCCCGGTACGGCGCCTCCGATTCCGGTGGTGGCTCCGACCGTGGCGGCTTCCGCTCTGACCGGCGTGACGACCGTGGCGGCCAGGGCCGTGAAGGTTACCGTTCCGAGCGGCGCGACGGCGCCCAGGGGCGTGACGGCCACCGCACCGACCGGCGTGACGATCGCGGCGGGTCTCGTCCGGAGCGGCGTGATGGTGGCGACCGCGGTTCCAGGGGTGAGTACGGTTCGGGCCGTGACTCGTTCCGTGCCGACCGTGGTGGTTCCCGGGCGCGCTACGGCTCCTCGGATTCTCGGTCGGACCGTGGTGGTTTCCGTTCTGACCGGCGTGACGACCGCGGCGGTCAGGGCCGTGAAGGTTACCGTTCCGAGCGGCGCGACGGCGCCCAGGGGCGTGACGACGACCGTGCGGGTTACCGGCCCGAGCGGCGCGACGACCGCGCGGGGTTCCGTTCTCCGAGCGGTGAGGGCTACCGGCCGGAGCGGCGTGACGATCGCGGCGGGTCTCGTCCGGAGCGGCGTGACGGTGGCGACCGGGGTTCCAGGGGTGAGTACGGTTCGGGCCGTGACTCGTTCCGGGCCGACCGTGGTGGTTCCCGGGCCCGGTACGGCTCCTCGGATTCTCGGTCGGACCGTGGTGGTTTCCGCTCTGACCGGCGTGACGACCGTGGCGGTCAGGGCCGCGACGGCTACCGTTCCGAGCGGCGTGACGATCGCGACGGCGGCCGTACGGACAGGAGCGGGTTCCGGTCCGAGCGCGGCGGCTACGGCGGCCGCGACCAGGCCCGTGAGGGCGGCTTCCGGGCCGACCGGAGCGGGCGGCGGGACGACGGCGGCCAGCCGGGCCGCGCACGCTTCGGCAGGTCCGAGGGCGGCCGTGACACGGGCGGGCGACGTGACGCCGGCCGGTCGGCCGGGCGTGACGGCGTGCGGACGATCGGCGGATCCAGGAGCGGTGGCTCGCCCGCCGGGGCAGGCCGTGACCGGTTCAAGACCGCGCGCCAGCCGATGCGCGACCGCGACTTCTACCCCGAGGGCTACACCGACGAGCGCGACACCACCGAGGTGCCCGACGGCGTGCGGCTGCAGAAGGTGCTCGCCCAGGCGGGCGTGGCCAGCCGCCGCGCCTGCGAGGAGATGATCGGCGACGGCCGCGTGACCGTCAACGGCCAGGTGGTGCGGAGGTTCGGCGCCAAGGTCGACCCTGCCACGCAGGTCATCCACGTCGACGGCAAGCGCATCCCGACCGCGCCCGACCTGGTCTACTACGCCCTGAACAAGCCGATCGGCGTCGTCTCCACCATGGACGACCCGCAGGGCCGGCCGTGTCTGGCCGACTATGTGGAGGAGCTGGCTCCGAGGCTGTTCCACGTGGGCCGGCTCGACACCGAGACCGAGGGTTTGCTGCTGCTCACCAACGACGGCGAGCTGGCCAACCGGCTCACCCACCCCAGTTACGGGGTGCAGAAGAAATACTGGGCCAAGGTGCCCGGCCCGATCCCGCGTGACCTGGGCCGCCGGCTCAAGCAGGGCATCGAGCTGGAAGACGGCCTGGCCAAGGCCGACAGCTTCGCGATCGTGCAGGAGCACGGCCAGCAGGCGCTGGTCGAGGTGGTGCTGCACGAGGGCCGCAAGCACGTGGTCCGGCGCATGCTCGAAGAGGCGGGCCACCGGGTGATCGACCTGGCGCGGATCGAGTTCGGGCCGGTGAAGCTGGGCCGTACCAAGCCCGGCACCGTCAGGGCGCTGAGCTTGACGGAGGTCGGCGAGCTTTACGCCGCGGTGAAGTTGTAACCTGGCAGGACGCAGGAGCCCGTGCGGAGGCCGCACGGGCTCCACCGCTTATGGAGGGACGGTTCAGATGGTTCGGGCGATCCGCGGGGCGATCCAGGTGGCCGCCGACGACCGTGACTCGATCATCGAGGGGACCACCGTGCTGGTCTCCGAGCTGATGGAGCGCAACCAGCTGACCACCGACGACGTGATCAGCGTGCTGTTCACCGCGACGCCCGATCTGACGGCCGAGTTCCCGGCGCTGGCGGCCCGCAAGCTCGGCTTCCACGATGTGCCGTTGATCTGCTGCACCGAGATCGACGTGCCGGGGGCGCTGCCCCGGGTGGTCCGGCTGATGGCCCACGTGGAGACCGACCGGCCGCGGGCCGAGATCCAGCACGTCTATCTGCGAGGCGCCGTCGCCCTGCGCCAGGACATCGCCCAGTAGGGACGACGGCTTCAGTCGTCGACCCACGTCAGGCAGCATGAGCTGCACCACCCAAACAAGACCGAAAAATCAGGACATCGACATGGCCTCCGCACTCCGTACCGTGCTGGTAGTCGGCACCGGTCTCATCGGCACCTCCGTCGCCCTGGCCCTGCGCCAGCACGACGTCCGCGTGCTGCTCGCCGACCGGGACCAGGCGGCGGTGCGGCTGGCGCGGGAGCTGGGCGCGGGCGAGGACTGGCAGCCGGAGAGCGGCCCGAGGGCCGACCTCGCGGTGATCTCGGTGCCGCCCGCCCACGTGGCCACCGAGCTGCTCGACCTCCAGCAGCGCGACGCCGCCTCCTACTACACCGACGTGGCCAGTGTGAAGGCCGAGCCCATCCACCGGGCCGCCCAGCTCGACTGCGACCTGCGCACCTACGTCGCCTCGCACCCGCTGGCCGGACGGGAGAGGTCAGGTCCTGGCGCGGCCAGGGCCGACCTCTTCCTCGGCCGCCCATGGGCTCTGTGCCCCACGCCGGAGGCCGCGCCCGAGGCCAGAGCCGCCGTGCTGCGCCTGGTCGAGCTCTGCGGCGGCAACCCGGTCGTGGTGGACGCCGCCGAACACGACCGGGCCGTGGCCGTCGTCTCCCACGCCCCTCACGTGGCCGCCTCGGCCGTGGCGGCCCGCCTGGCCGACGCGCCCGAGGTCGCGCTCGGCCTGGCCGGGCAGGGCGTCAGAGACGTCACCAGGATCGCGGGCAGCGACCCCGGCCTGTGGCTCGGCATCCTGTCCGGCAACGCGGCCCCGGTCGCCGAGGTGCTGGAGGCGGTCTCCCGCGACCTCGCCGAGGCCGCGACCGCGCTGCGCTCCCTGGCAGGCGGCGACGGCACGGCCACCGACGACATCACCCACCTGCTCAAGCGCGGCGTCGCGGGCCATGACCGCATTCCCGGCAAGCACGGCGGCCCGGCTCCCGCCTACGTGGTGGTCCAGGTCGTCATCGGCGACCGCCCCGGCCAGCTGGCCCGCCTGTTCCAGGTCTGCGACGAGGTCGGCGTCAACGTCGAGGACGTCCGGCTGGAGCACGCTCCCGGCCTGCCCCTGGGCATCGCCGAGCTGTCCGTGCAGCCCGGCGCGGCGGCCGCGCTCTCCCAGGCCCTGCGGGAGCGCGGCTGGCAGGTCCCCTGACCGCCGGACGTCGCCTCCCGACATGTACGCCGTGAGCGGCGGCGCCGAAGATCGGAATGCGCGAGCCCGGCCAGGCGGAGTGCCGGGAGGCGGTAGCCTCTTGAGGTTGGGTAAAGAACGTGGAGAAGGAGAGCCCATGGCCGGTCTGGTCATCGCCATGGACGGCCCCTCGGGGTCCGGCAAGTCGAGCGCGTCGCGCGGGGTCGCCAGGGCGCTCGGCCTGCGCTACCTGGACACCGGGGCGATGTACCGCGCGATGACCTGGTGGATGCTGCGGCAGGGCGTCGATCTGGCCGACTCCGACGCGATCGTGGCCAGGGCGGCCGAGCCCGAGATCGTCTCCGGCACCGACCCCGGCGGGCCCACCATCCACGTCGACGGCATCGACGTGGCGGGCCCGATCAGGGAGACCGAGGTCACCGCCGCGGTCTCGGTCGTCGCGGCGGTGCCCGAGGTGCGTTCGCGTCTCGTGGCGCTCCAGCGGGAGATCATCGGCGACGGTGACATCGTGGTCGAAGGCCGCGACATCGGCACGGTGGTCGCCCCCGACGCGACGCTCAAGATCTACCTGACGGCCAGCGCCGAGGCCCGCGCCCGGCGCCGGCACGCGGAGCTGGCCGGCACCACGGTGGAGGCCCAGCAGGCCGCGATGGCCAGGCGCGACACAATCGACTCCACGCGCCGGGCAGACCCACTCTCGATGGCGGCTGGCGCCGTCGAGCTCGACACCACCGCGCTCAACCTCGAAGAGGTCATCGCGGAGGTGCTGAGGCTGGCCGAGGCACGACGAGACTCCGGCGCCAAGGGCGACGGATCCCGGAGTGACACCGGCCATACATACGAGCGCACCTGAGGGTGCGGGACTCCTAAGGATGAGACAACGTGTCAACGGGGGATTGGGTCGAGGCTGAGCTCGACGATCTCGAGATTTCCGGAGAGCCGGCCGACACCGGCCCGGTTCCGGTCGTGGCCATCGTCGGGCGGCCTAACGTCGGCAAGTCCACGCTGGTCAACCGCATCATCGGCCGCCGCGAGGCGGTCGTCGAGGACGTGCCGGGCGTGACCCGCGACCGGGTCACCTACGACGCCAACTGGCGCGGTCGGCGCTTCACCGTCGTCGACACGGGCGGCTGGGATCCTGACGCCACCGGCATGAACCTCCGCATCGCGGAGCAGGCCCAGGTCGCCGTCGAGCTGGCCGACGTGATCGTGTTCGTGGTCGACGCCACCGTGGGCGCGACCGACGCCGACGAGATCGTGGGCTCCGTGCTGCGCCAGTCCGGCAAGCCGGTCATCCTGGCCGCCAACAAGGTCGACAATCAGCAGCTGGAGCTGGAGGCGTCCTCCCTGTGGGGGCTCGGCCTCGGCGAGCCCCAGCCGGTCTCCGCCCTGCACGGCCGCTCCAGCGGCGACCTGCTCGACGTGGTGCTCGACGCGCTGCCCGAGACGCCGCAGGTGACCTTCGGGGCCGAGCGCGGCCCCTACCGGGTGGCGCTGCTCGGCAAGCCCAACGTCGGCAAGTCCTCGTTGCTCAACAAGCTCGCCGGCGAGGAGCGGGTGCTGGTCGACCCGATGGCGGGCACCACCCGTGACCCGGTCGACGAGCTGATCGAGCTCGGTGGCCGGACGTGGCGGTTCGTCGACACGGCCGGCATCCGGCGGCGCGACCGCGAGCTGCAGGGCGCCGACTACTACGCGGCCATGCGCACCAGGGCCGCGCTGGAGCGCTCGGAGGTGGCGATCGTGCTGATCGACGCCAGCGAGCCGCTCACCGAGCAGGACCTCCGCATCATCAGCCTGGTGATCGAGTCGGGCCGGGCCATGGTGGTCGCGTTCAACAAGTGGGACCTGGTCGACGAGGACCGCCGCCACTACCTGGAGAAGGAGATCGACAGGCAGCTCGTCCGCACCCCGTGGGCGCTGCGGGTCAACATCTCCGCCAAGACCGGCCGCCACATGGACCGGTTGGTCCCGGCCCTGGAAAGGGCCCTGGAGTCGTGGTCGACGCGGGTGCCGACGGCCAGGCTCAACGCGTTCCTCACCGAGCTGGTGCAGCAGACGCCGCCGCCGGTCCGGGGCGGCAAGCAGCCCAAGATCCTGTTCGCCACCCAGGCGTCGGTCGAGCCGCCCAAGTTCGTGCTGTTCACCTCGGGCTGGCTGGAGGACACCTACCGCCGGTTCGTCGAGCGCCGCATCCGCGAGGAGTTCGGCTTCGCCGGGTCGCCGATCGAGGTGACCATGAAGATCCGCGAGAAGCGCAAGGGTGGCCAGGCCAGGAAGTAGCCGTCGGTAATGGCGTTGCCGCCGGTCCTGCCCGGCGGCTAGCATCCCTCGCAACACGCGGTGGCACCGGGAGTTCCCTTCTCCCCCGCACTCCCAAGGGGTCATGCACTTCCTCATGAGGAGCTGTGATGATCTCTCGTGTCCTGTCGGCGGAGCTCGCGGAGCACGCCGGAGAACGAGTGACGATCGCCGGCTGGGTCCATCGCCGCCGGCAACTGAAATCCGTGTCCTTCCTCGTGGTCAGGGACCGCTCGGGGGTCGCCCAGGGTGGTGACGTCCGCGGCCCTGCCCGCCGAGGAGAGCGCCGTGCGGGTCACCGGCACCGTGATGGCCAGTCCGCGCGCGCCTGGCGGCGCCGAGCTCGTCGAGCCGGAGATCGAGGTGCTGGCCGAGCCGGTCAAGGCGCCGCCGTTCGACCTCTACCGGCCGGTCGTGCCCGCCGCGCTGCCGACGATCCTCGACCACGCGCCGGTCGCGCTGCGCCACCCGCTGCTCAGGGCGGCGCCGGAGATCTCGGCGGCCAGTGTCGCAGGGTTCCGGTCCACGCTCGACGGGCTCGGCTTCACCGAGATCCACACCCCGAAGATCGTCGCCTCGGCCACCGAGTCCGGCGCGAACGTCTTCGGCATCGACTACTTCGGCCGCCCGGCCTACCTCGCCCAGTCGCCGCAGTTCTACAAGCAGGCGATGGTCGGCGTGTTCGAGCGGGTCTACGAGGTGGGGCCGGTGTTCCGGGCGGAGCCGCACGACACCGCCCGGCACCTCGCCCAGTACACCAGTCTCGACGCCGAGCTCGGGTTCGTCCGCGACCACCGCGACGTGATGGCCGTGCTGCGGGAGGTCTTGGCGGGCATGCTCGACTCCGTACGGCGCCGCGCCTCCGGAGCCGTGGCCGCCTTGGGCCTCGACCTGCCCGGCGTGCCCGCCGAGATCCCCGCCGTGCACTTCACCGAGGCGCAGCGGCTGACCGGCCAGGACGAGCCCGACCTGTCGCCGGCCCAGGAGCGGTGGCTCTCGGACTGGGCGCTGCGGGAGCACGGGCCGGAGTTCCTGTTCGTGACGGGGTACCCGATGGCCAAGCGGCCTTTCTACACCCATCCCGACCCGGACCGACCCGGTTGCTCCAACGGGTTCGACCTGCTGTTCCGGGGGCTGGAGCTGGTGACGGGCGGTCAGCGGCTGCACCGCCACCAGGACTACCTGGACGCGCTGGCCGCCCGAGGGGAGTCCGCGAGCCCTACGAGGGCTATCTGCGGACGTTCGCGTACGGGATGCCGCCGCACGGTGGCTTCGCCATCGGCCTCGAACGCTGGACCGCCCGCCTCACCGGCGCCGCCAATGTCCGCCAGGTGACGCTCTTCCCGCGCGACCTGCACCGGCTGACGCCGTAACACCATCCGGCACGGCAGGGCACGAGCCGTGCGCGCCCTGCCGTGCCCGCGCCGGGCGTCCGGCGAAGCGGAGCGGTTACCCGCGGGACGGGCACGCCTGCGGCCGGGCTAGAGCGAGCGCCTGGGCAGGAAGCCCGCGACGATCGCGCCGATCGCGCACAGCACCGCCGTCACCAGGAACATCTCGGTGTACTCGACATGCAGCGCGGCGTCGACCCTGGAGAGGTACTCGTTCATCTGCCTGGTGTAGACGTCGGGGTCGAGGCCGAACGGCAGCGGGGTGTCGAGATGGGCGGTCAGCGACTGGAAGCGGTAGAACCCCCAGGCCGACACGCCCGCGATGCCGATCAGCATGCCCATCATCCGGGCCACGACCACCGCGGCGGAGGCCACGCCGTGCTGCGCGGCCGGCGTCACCCGGAGCACCGCGGCCGAGACCGGGGCGATGACCAGCCCGATGCCGAGTCCGGCCACGAGCAGGTCGAGGTCGACCATGAGCCGGGCGCCGGCCAGGTCGAGCGGCCAGCGGCCCATCAGCGTGTAGCCCACCATGGCGATCAGCAGGCCCGCCACGCAGACGATCCGGTCGCCGAGCCGGCGGGCCAGCAGGCCGCCCGCGACCGCGCCGACGGGCAGCGCGATCAGGAATCGGCCGAGGACCAGCGAGGCTTCGAGAGCCTCCAGGTCCAGCAGCGTCTGCGCGGTGAACTGGACGAACACCATGGTGACCAGCAGCGCGGCCCCGGTCAGGAAGCTCACTCCCAGCGTGGCCAGCAGGGGACCCTTGCGGGTGGTGGACAGGTCGAGCAGGCGGACGGGGGAGCGGATCTCCCACCAGACGAAGGCGGCCCCGGTCACGACGCCGGCGGCGATCAACGGCGGCCCCCAGGGCGGCAGGACGGCATGGGCCGGATCGGGGTTGTAGAGGCCGGCCACGAGCAGCGCCAGCGAGAGGGCCAGCAGCGCGCCGCCCACGCCGTCCACCCGGCCGCCCGTAGAGCGGCGCTCGCGATCGGGCGGGGGGACGGTGAGGTGCACGGCGACGGCGGCGAGCGCGGCCAGCGGGACGTTGATCCAGAAGATGGCGTGCCAGCCGCCCAGCTCCACGCCGCGCAGCAGCATGGTGCCGGGGATCACGCCCATCAGGCCGCCGGTGAGGGGCCCCTGAGCGCCGTCCAGCCGCACGCCCGCCAGGGTGAGGGCCGGGGCCAGCGCCAGCACGCCGCCGTAGAGCGGGCCGAGCGCGCTGCCCAGCTCCTGGGCCGCCCCGACCGCGCCGAGCGCCACCGGCCGCTCCCGCTCGTCCCACAGGTCGCCGATGAGCGCCATCGTGATCGGCAGCAGGGCGCCGCCGGCCACCCCCTGCACAGTGCGCCCCGTCACGACCATGACCTCGCCGCTCGCCAGGGCCGTCAGCACCGAGCCCACGGCGAACGCCGCCAGGCAGATGTGGATCAGCGGGCGCCGGCCGTAGCGGTCGGACAGCTGCCCCAGCAGCGGCATCGCGGCCACGTAACCCAGCAGGAACCCGGTCACCACGGGCGTGGCCCGCTCCAGCCGGTTGAGCGGGATGCCGACGTCCTCGGCGATGTCGATGAGAACGGTGACGACCACGTAGGCGTCGAGGGCGGCGAGTAACACGACCGCCCCGCCGACGCCGAGCGCGACCCGGCGGGCGGCTCTCATCCGCTCGTCGGGGGCGGGGTGATCGTGACCGGCGCGTCGTAGTCGCTGAACGACACCGTCACCGTGCCGTCCTGCAACGGCAGCTCGATCTTGGTGAGCCGGCCGGTGGTCTTGTCGATCCAGACCTTGCCGTTGACGCCTTGGGTGACACCGGGCACCAGCGCGCCGAGGACCTGGCCGGAGAACGTGGTCGCGACCCGGTAGGCGCCGCCCTCCTCGGCCTCGACGCGCGGGTCGGTGGCCGTGCCGAGCAACTGCGAGACGCCCTTGGCCGGGTCGAGGATCAGCGACGGGTCGTAGAGCTGTGCCAGGTCGGCGCGGGTGAGCTTCTGGAAGCCGCCGGTCGGGCCCTTGAAGTGGACGGTCTCGCCGACCAACGCGAAGGTGATCTCCTGGAGGTTGCCGAGCACCTCGAGCGTGATCGTGCCGTCAGCGTCGCCCGCCGCGGTGAGCCGGCCGTCGGCCTTCTTCACCGGCACCTTGGGCTTGCCCTCGGTGGAGATCGAGAAGGCGGCCGACTTGACCGTCTTCATCGCCTCCGAGGCCTTCTTCGTCAGGTCGGGACCGGCGGGCAACTCGGCGCCGCCGCCCGACGAGCAGGCCGGTAGAAGCGCGAGAACGACGACGAGCAGCAGCTTTTTGAGCATGAGCGGATCGTAGCGATCGGCCGGGAGCGATCGTGAGCCGTCACCGATATCGGTTGGGTGTCAGCGCAACTTCTTCAGGTGCTCGACGATCGGCCGGTACGCGGCCTCGAGCGCGTCGAGCTGCTCGTCGGTGAGCCGGTCGACGAAGTGCTCACGCACGCTGGCCACGTGGTCGGGCGCCACCCGCTGGATGGTGTCCCAGCCCTCCTCGGTGAGCACCGCGAACGTGCCGCGCCGGTCGTCACGGCAGTCTTCGCGGGAGACCAGGCCCTTGGCCTCCATGCGGGAGATCTGGTGGGACAGGCGGCTGCGCGACTGGATCGTCGCGTCGGCCAGGTCGCTCATCCGCATCCGCCGGTCGGGACTCTCCGAGAGGTTGACCAGGATCTCGTAGTCGTTCACGGAGAGTGAGTGCTCCTGCAGATCGCGGTCGAGCCGATGCATGAGGAGTTTGTGCAGGGCCAGGTGGGTGCGCCAGGCACGTTGTTCAGTGGGGGAAAGCCAGCGAGGCGCGCTCATCGAACTCCCCTGAGGCTGGAGACCCCGTCCTTGGGAGCGGGGAGGAAAGCCGGAACAATACCGCAAAAACGAACATGTGTACGATAGTTCGCGGATCTCGTGCTCTGCGGGCACTGGCCCGTGAGGAGAAGGGATCGGCCGACCGGGCCGAGGCGCGGCGGAACGTGAAGGCGGCCGGAAACATCCTCGCCGCCGGGCTGGTGGAGAGCTGAAACGCCTGTGGAGCCGACGTAAGACCTCAAAGGGAAGTCCTCCTTCCTGGCAGGCGGCCGGCGGTGAAGCAGGAAATCTCGCCCGTGAGAGTGAGAATCCCCTCGATCACGAGGGGAGAAGGTCAAGATCCCCAATCTAACGCACACGTAGCGTGATCTGGTGGCGAAGTGGCCGACTGAGAGCCTGCGCACGCCGGCACCGCTGAGCTCGTCCGTCTCCGGGGCAGCGGGCGGGCTCTCCTCGATGCCGCCCCGAGCCGCCACTAGCTGAAGGCCATCACGATTGCCACGCCCACCACGTGCATGAGCACGACGGCGACGAGCAGCGAGATGAACACGAACTTGGCGGGCCCGTGCTCGAAGGTCTTGCCCTCCTCGAGCGGCTTGCGCTGGGCCATACGGTCGGCGATCCGCTCTTCGAGGGGTTTGCGGTGGAACATACCTCCAGCTTAACCGGGAATCGGGCGCCTTTCCGCTGGGGTGTCGGTAACGATGGCCACCCTGACGTCCGTCTCGGCGGTCCACTCCAGCAGGTGCCGCCCGGCCCAGTCGATCTCCACCGACCCCAGCAGGTCCAGCGACAGCTCGCCGCGTTTGATCAGCGCCTCCTTGCGGGTCCAGTGCCTGATCAGCTCGTCGTTGCCGCTCACCAGCGCGCGCTCGCGGGGGGTCAGCGCCGTGGCGGCCAGCGCCTCGTTCAGCGGCCCGGCCGGCACCCGCTCCGCGTCCACGCCCACCCGCCCCCGACCGGCCGCCGCGCACACGTAGCCGCGCGTGTGGCTGAGGCTGACGCCCAGCGACGGAGCCTGCCGGATGTACGGGCGGCCGTGGCCCGGGCCGTGCACCGCGCAGTGCTGCAGCAACGTGAGCCCACCGGGCTCGATGCCCAGCACGTCGGCGGCGCACAGGCGTACGAGCAGGTGCGCGGCGACGAAGGCGCGGCGGTCGGCGTCGAAGACGAACCGGGCGGCGCGCTCCAGCTCGGCCGGGGTCAGCCACTGTTCGGGGGCGCGTACCTCGTCCGGGCGGCCGCCCATGGCCACGGTGACGATGACCGGTCAGTCCTTCTTCTTCGCGTCGGTCCGCGTGCCGTCGAGGTTGTACTGGTCTTCCTTGGCCGCGCCCAGCACGGTCACCTCCTGCACCTTCCAGACGCCCTTCTCCTTGACCAGGGTGACCTTCAGGTGCGACCCGGTGACCGAGCGGATCGCCTCGGCGGTGTTGACCTGTTGGTCCACCACGACGATGGCGTGGGCCGTGGCCTCGTCCACGTCCGACAGGTAGACCTCGCGGACCGTGGCCCGGGACACGGCCTTGAGCTTGACGATGACCTGGGCCATCGCGCCGCCGAACGCCTCGTCGTAGGTGGTCAGGAAGTCGCCCGTGGCCTGGGCCATCAGGGTGGAACGGGTGGTCTGCAGGTCCTGGTAGTCGTAGCTGAGCAGGGACTGGCCGAACGAGGAGGCCGCGCCCGACACCTCCAGGCGCAGCGCGCGCTCGGACTCGAGCCTGGCCAGCGCGTCGTGCGCCTGGTCGGCCGAGACCCACTGCAGCACGGCCGTGGCGGCCAGCGCGGCGGCCAGCATGGCCGCCAGCGCCCCCATGACGCGCGCCCGCGTCACCCGGCCCCGCCTCGTCGCCTCGCCGCCGCCGCTCGGCTCGCCATTGCCGCTCGCCTTGCCGTCGCCGCGCGGCTCGCCGTCTTCCGCCGCCGTGGCCTCGTCCTCGGCGGAGTCCGTCGCCGCGGACCGTTCGCCCTCGGCCGGTTCTGCGGATCGTTCGCCCTTGGCCGGTTCTGCGGGCCGTCCGGCCTCGGCCGGTTCGGCTGGCCGGCCGGTCCCGGTGGAGTCCGTCGTGGGCTCGGCGGCGGGAGCGGGCTCGGTCTCGGACGGCTGCCGGCCCTCGGTGAGGTCCTGCTGGGTGGTCACGTGCTCTCCTTACGGCGGCGGGCGGCCCGGCCCGCCGCGATCCAGCCCACGATGCCACCGGCGACCACTACGGCGAGAAATATCGCGACGATCAGCGGCGTGGTGTTCAGCGGGGTACGGGACGTGGCGCCGGTGGTGGCGGCCACGCCGGACGGCGAGTTCGACTCTTCGGCCTCGGCCTCCGGGGTCGGCGCGGGCTCGTCGGTGTCGGGCGGCGTCGTGGTCTCGGGCTGCCCGGTCCGCTTGTCGAGCCGTACGTCCTCGACGGGGTCGTCCGCGACGGGCGCGCGGTCCGGGCAGGCGCGCAGGCGTGGCACGGTGGGCGGCCCGGCGGTGTATTCGTACTCCTCGGCCGGCTGCGGCCCGCCCGGGACGCTGAAGACGAACGCCACCTTGCCGTAAACC
Source organism: Nonomuraea sp. CX421 (assembly GCF_059358955.1). Classification (NCBI taxonomy): domain Bacteria; kingdom Bacillati; phylum Actinomycetota; class Actinomycetes; order Streptosporangiales; family Streptosporangiaceae; genus Nonomuraea; species Nonomuraea sp. CX421. Next base: position 27,812 of record NZ_JCADBK010000032.1, read on the forward strand.
GTGTCCCCGCGCTTGTCGCTGATGTCGTCGGCCAGGGTGAGCGCGGTCGGCACGACGCTCAGCATGCGGTGCGTGTTGCGTTCGGTCTGTGCGGAGAAGGCCGGTTTGTGGGGCAACCCGGCGGCGGTCAGCAGGCAGGACAGGCCCGGCCGGGCCCGCTTCAGGGCCTGGTCGAGCCGCCCGAACACGCCGGGCCCCTGATCGAGGAAGGCGTTGAGGTCGGCGCGCGAGGCGCGCAGCGAGCCGGTCACCGTGGAGAGGTCGGTGATGCCCGAGGCGAGCTTGTCCTTGCGGCCCGCCAGGGTGTGGGTGAGCTGGGTGAGCTGCACCGACAGCTCGTCGAGCGTCTCGGCGTTGTCCGCCAGCGTGCCGGTCAGGTCGTGAGCGTCGTCGATGACGCTCCGGATGGACCCCGACCGGCCGTCGAGAGCCACCGCCAGCTCGTGCGTGATCGTCTTGGCGTCGCGGGGTGGCACCGCGTTCAGCAGCCTGCCGACGCCCTCGAACAGCTTGCGGTAGTCCAGCGGCACGCTGGTGCTGGACAGCGGGATCACGTCGCCGGCCGCGAGCGACGCCCCCGTCACGCCGGTGGCGGGCGGCGACAGCTCCACGTACGGCTCGCCGATGGCGGACTTGCGCCGCACCTCGGCCGTGCTGCCCTTCGGCAGCCGGATCTCCCGGTCGATGTCCAGCCCCACGACGATCTTGCCGGTGGCCAGCCGCACCTCGCCGATCTTGCCCACCCGGACCCCGAGGTAGGCCACGTCGAACCCGCGCATCAGGCCGGGGGAGGAGCCGAACTCGGCCGACACCCGGTAGGGCCGGGTGATCGCGTCGACCTTGATGATGGTGCTGAACGCCCAGACCGTCATCACGACGCCGAGCAGCACGAAGAAGCCGAGGTTGAGGTAGATGCGGTTCTTCATCGCGGCGGCTCCCAGAGCAGGCGGAAGTCCTCCTGGGGGGTGGTGGCGGAGGTGGCGGCGGCACGGGGTTCGTTCCGGGTGGCGCTCCCGCTCTTCGGCGGGAGCAGGCCCTTCAGCCACACGTACGTCATCACCTGCCCGTTGACCGTGATCGGAGGCGCGTCGATGAACTTCTGGACCTCGGCCACGAGCGCCTTGAGGTCCTCCTTGCCGCGCAGCATCGAGGAGTTGACGGCGTCGAGCCGGCGCAGCAGCGTGCGAAGCCGGGCGGCGTGGCGGGGGTAGACCGTCAGGTTGGCCTCCTTGGCGAGCCTGGTCAGCGCCACGACGGTCTTCTTGATGTGCTTGCGCCCGTGCGCGACGCGGGCCGTGGCCGCCGCCAGCGTGCCGGGCAGCCGGTCGAGCTCGTCACTGCCGTTGGCCAGGTCGTCGCCCAGCTCGGCCAGCGCGTCGATGGTCGTGCCCAGGTCGCGGCGGGCGGCCGCGTAGGCGTCGGTGACCTCGGCGGTCTGCTTGATCAGCTTGTTCACGGCGTCGCCCTTGCCGGCGAACGCGGTCGAGGCGGCGTCGAGGATGGCGTTGACGTCCTGCGCCCCGAGTGCCTCGATCAGCGGCCCGGCCTTCGCGGTGACCTGCTCGATGTCCGGCTCGACCGACGTCTCGGTGATCGTCGCCCCGTCGCCCAGGTACGGGCCCCGGGTCAGGTCCTTGCCGGGCGGCGGGGTGAGCGAGATGTAGTTCTCGCCCAGGACCGACGTCTTGGCGACCGTGGCCGTGCTGCCGACGGGCAGCCGGTGGCGCTCCTGGACCGACATCGTCACCCTGGCCCGGTAGCCCTCCAGCCGGATGCCGGTGACCGTGCCCACCCGCACGTCGGCGATCTGCACGCTGTGCCCGGCCACCAGGCTCTGCACGTCGTCGAAGGTGGCGTTGAGCGTCAGCTCGCCCGACGTGGCGCCGAGCGTCTGGATCGAGCACGACGTGGTGAGGGTCAGGGCCAGGATCGCGCCGCACAGGCGGGCCTTCATCGCCGCCCCTTCCGTTGTTGGAAGGGGCAGTTGCTCAGCCCGGACGGCAGGCACGGCACCTTGCCGAGGCCGAGCGCGTCGAACAGCGGACTGAGCCAGGCCCTGGTCATCGCGTTGAGCACGACTCGGATCTTCAGCACGTGGTGCTCGCGGTCCCAGGAGTCGATCAGGATGTCGGCGAAGTCGGCGGCACCCTTGACCGCCTGGGCCATCGACGCGCTGTTGGCCCGTACGGTCAGCACGAGCTCGGCCAGGGTGCTGGTCGCCTGCGGCAGCCGGGCCGAGTACGCCTCGATGATCACGTCGCCGCGCCGGACGAAACCGGCCATGCCGGAGACGAACCCGCGCAGCCGCCCGCGCTCCTCGGCCAGGATGGCACTGGCCTCGGCGAAGGAGTCGATCGCGTCCGTCACCTGGCCCTGGCGCCGGTTGAGGCTCGTGGCCAGTCTGTTCAGGTTCTTGGCCAGATCGATCAGCTGCTGGTCCTGCCGGGCCAGCGTGTTGGTGAGCTTCGCGGTGTCGGCCAGCGCGTTGTTGATCGTTTTGCCCCGGCCCCTGACCCCGTCGGCCAGGTCGCCCGCGACGTCTCCCACCTTGTCCGCGTCGAGCGCGTCGGTCAGCTTGGTGAACGCGTCGAGCGCGTCGTCGATCTCCACCGGCAGGTCGGTGCGTTCCAGGGGGATGGTCGCGCCCGCCGCGATCCGCTGGTCGCCGGGCTTCCACGGGGGATAGAGGACCACGTTGCGCTCGCCCAGCGTGTTCTGCGACGCGACCACCGCCTGCACGTTCGCCGGCAGCGGAACTTCCCGGTCGACCGACAGCTCGACCCGGACCCGGTCGCCCTCGATCCGGATCCGCTCCACGTAGCCGGCGTCCAGCCCCATCACCTTGACCCGCGCCTGCTCGTACAGGGCGGGCGCCTTGCTGAAGATCGCCGTCAGCCGGTACGGCCGCGCCCCCAGCGGCACGCAGCCGCCGGTGGCGATCAGCAGGGCCCCGGCCAGCAGGATCACGAGCGCTCTCATCGGTCGTTCTTCCTGTCCTTGGCGATGGCGGCGAGCACCTCGGGGTTGATCGGGCCGAGGCCGGAGGCGATGGCCTCCAGCCACGGTCCCTGCCCGCCCATCGTGGACAGGCCGGAGAAGGTGGGGCCCGCCCAGGCCAGCAGCTCGTTGAACCGTTCGTTGCCGCCGCTCAGCCTGGTGGTGATCGCGCCGGTGTCGTCGAGCGCCCGGACCAGCGACCTCTCGTGCCGGTTGATCAGCCGGGTGGTGCTCCGCACCAGGTCGCTGCCGTCGCCCAGCAGCGTGCGCAGCTCGTCGCGGCGGCTGCGCAGCTCCTTCAGCATGACGTCGATGGCGTCGATGAGCCGGCCGAGCTGCTTGTCCTTGCGTTCCAGCACCTTCGTCACCCGGGTGCCGTTGTCGAGCAGCCGCTGCAGGTCGGGTTCGCTCCTGCTGATCGTGTCGGACAGGTCGCCGATGTTCTTCAGCAGCCGGGTGATCCGGCCGCGGTCGCTGGTGTCGATCTTGCCGAGCTCGGTCACCAGGTCGTCGACGGCGTCGGTGTCGAGCTTGTCCACCAGCCGGGTGGCGTCCTTGATCGCGTCGTTGACCAGTGTCGGCACGCCGGTGCGCTCCACCGGGACGCGCCGCGCGCTCTCCGGCAACTGGTCGACGTAGGGAGCCGACACGGGGCCGGTCAGCTTGACGTAGCGGCCGCCGAGCAGGTTGGACAGCGTGATGTCGGCGCGGGTGCCGCGGCCCAGCCGCACGTCGTCGTCGACCCGCCAGGTGACGACCACATTGCCCTGGCCGTAGTCGGCCCGCACCTCGGTCACCTCGCCGACGCGCACGCCGGCCACCCGGACGTCGTTGCCGGTGCGCAGGCCGCCCGAGTCGACGAACGTGCCGGACATCGTGTAGCCGCCCTCGAACAGGCCGAGGCTGCCCACGAGGAAGGTGGCCACCAGGATCGTGCCGAGCACCGCCAGCGACACCAGGCCGACGGCGACCCTGTTGCGGTCCCGGAAGGACTTGATCGCCATCATTCACCCACCATCAGTCTGCGCAGCTCCTTGGTGCTCTGGATCTTGGTGGCGCCGCGCAGCGGAGGTGGCGTCCGCATGGGGTACGGACAGGGCGAGGGGCCCAGCGCCAGGCAGGGGACCGCGGTGACGAAGTAGTGGCCGCGGCCGACGCTGCTGTAGGCGCGCGCGAACAACGGCTGCATGGTGTTGACCGTCCGGTCGAGGTCCTTCACGTTCCGCCTGACGCCGCCGGTCAACCCGGTGAGGCGGTCGACGACGGCGCCCAGCTCGTCGGCGTTCTTGCCGATCACCTCGTTGGAGGTGTGGAAGGTGGCCGAGAGCTCCACCAGCGAGTCGTCGATCAGCTTGCGGTTGTCGGCGAACGCCTCCGAGAGCGTGACCAGGTTGTCGACCAGCCGCTCGATCTGCTTGTCGCGCCTGGCCACCACGCCCGAGACGGTGGCGTAGTCCTTCAGCAGCCGCTCGATCGTCTCCTTGCGCTGGGTGACGGTGCCGGTGATGTCGTTGACGTTGTCGAGCAGCCGGGGGATGTTCTCGTCGTTGCCCTTCAGTGACGTGGCGGCGGCGGTCAGCAGCTGGTTGATCTGCTCGGGGTCGAGGGTGCGGGTCAGCGGCCCGAGGTCGCTCACCAGCTCGCCGATGTCGACCACCGACGAGGTGCGGGAGATGCGCGAGCCGGGCGCCAGCATGCCGGGGGCGGTGCCGGGCAGCAGGTAGACGACCCGCTGGCCGACCGCGTTGCGCCACCGGACGGCCGCCTCGGTGTCGGTGGGCACCCTGACCGCCCGCTGGACCTGCAGGGTCACCTCCGCTCTGCCGTTGACCACGCTGATCGTGTCGACCTGGCCGACCGGGGCTCCGGCGATCTTCACCTGGTCGCCCTCGGTCAGTCCTGACACGTCGTCGAAGGTGGCGATCAGCCGGTAGACGTCCGCGGTGTTGACCCGGACGATCTGCGCGGTGATGAGCGCGATCAGGGAGAAGGTCACGCCGGCGAACAGCAGGACGCGGACCAGTGTCCACCGGCGGGCCGCGCGCTCCTTGGAGACCGCCATCTCAGCGCCTCCCGTCGCTCGGTCCGCAGGCGCCGACGATGAGCTCGCAGACGTCGGTCGCGACGAACGCCTCCGCCTGCAGTTGGCGGGTGCCGTTCGGGCCCGGCGCCTCGATCAGCTCGTTGAGCAGGTTGATCAGTTTGTTCAGGCCTCGTACGCCGTCTCCGGCCAGGCCGAGCTGGGCATAGATGAGCGCGGCCACGCGCTCACCGGAGTGGACGCCGGCCCGCAGGTTCGGCCGGTGCTTGCGCAGCCCGTGCGCGGTCAGGTCGGAGACGGAGGTGATCTCCTTCAGCAGGACCCGTACCTTGTCGGCCCGCTCCAGCAGGTCGGGAGTGATCACGTTGACGTCTGAGGAGATCGACACCAGCTCGTCGCCCTTGTCCGACAGGGCGGTGGACAGCCCGGCGCTGTCGCGCAGGAACTGCCGGGCGCGGGCGCGCTGCCGGTGGGCGACGCCGACCACGGTGCCCGCGTCGTCGATCAGCTCGCGCAGCCGCGTGCCCTCGCCGTCGAGCCCCCTGGCCAGCGTGTGCACGATGACCGTGACCTCGCGCGGGTCCACCGCGTCGAGGCCCTGGTAGGCGTCGCCGAGGGTGTCGGACAGGTCGAGTGGGTCGCGCGTGTCGGTGATGACCGCCCCGGCGCTCAGGTAGGGGCCGGTGGCCTCGCCGGGGCCCGGCTTGAGGTCGACGTACTTGGGGCCGAAGACCGACGCGGGCTCCACCGCCGCGACCGTCGTCCGCGGCAGCCGTACGCCCGGCTCGACGTGCATGGTCACCACGGCCCTGCCCGTCCGGTCGAGCGACACCCCGGTCACGTCGCCCACGGTGACGCCGCGGATCTTGACCGAGGAGTTGGTGTCGAGGCCCTGCCCCGCCCGGCCGAACACCGCGTCCACCCGGATGCCGCGCACCTCCGTGGCCGTGCGCACCACGAACAGCGTCGCCGCGGCGAACAGCACGACCACCGCGAGCGCGATGCCCATCCGCAGCGGCAGCGAGAACCCGTCACTTCCCATCGCTCACCCCGTCAGTTTCACGCTGCCGCCGCCACCCCAGAACAGGTACGACAGGAGCAGGTTGAGCAGGACGATGGTCACGATCGACTGCCGGATCGCGCGGCCCGCCGCCACCCCGACGCCCACGGGGCCGCCGGTGGCGTGGAAGCCGTGGTAGCAGTGGATGACGATGACGGTGAACGCGAAGACCGCCACCTTGGCGACGCTGAACACGATGTCGCTGACCGGCAGGTACAGGTAGAAGTAGTAGTCGTAGACACCGGGCGCCAGCCCGAACAGGGCCGTGCACATCAGCCGGGTGGCGAAGAAACTGGCGAACAACGCGATCAGGTAGATCGGCACCAGCGCCATCAGCGCGGCGACCACGCGGGTGCAGATCAGGTAGGTGAAGGCGTTGATGCCCATCACCTCCAGCGCGTCGATCTCCTCAGAGATCCGCATCGCGCCCAGCTCGGCGGTGAACGACGAGCCCACCTGGGCCGCCAGCGCCGTCGCCGCGATGATCGGGGTGATCTCGCGGACGTTGGCGAAGCTGCCGACCAGTCCCATGAACGACTCGGCGCCGATCGCCTGCAACCCCTGGTAGCCCTGCAGCCCCACGGTCGCGCCCACCACGAACGCCATGGTGAACACCACGAAGATCATGCCGCCGCCGATGACGGTCGCGCCGACGCCCACCACCACGTCGCTGACCTGCCGGATGACGACCTTGAAGTACTTCAGCCGCAGGATCACGTCGCGGACCGAGTAGAACAGCACCCTCCACACGAACAGCGGCCAGTCGGCCAGCGTGGCGAACCGCTCGGCCCAGTCGCGGCCGCGGTTGGCGAACCGGAGGCCGGCCGTACGGGTGACCATCACAGCGCCTTGGGCGGGTAGGCGAGGAAGTAGACCGCGGAGATGACGTAGTTGAACGCGAACACCAGCATGAACGTGACCACGGTGGCCTGGTTGACCGCGCGGCCCACGCCGACCGGGCTGGTGGCGCAGGTCATGCCCTTGTAGCAGGCGACGGCCGCGGCGATGAAGCCGAAGATCCACGCCTTGAACAGGGTGACGTACAGGTCGGAGCCGACGACGAGGGAGAGGGCGCCGTCGAAGTAGGCGCCGGGCGTGACGCCCTGCACGACCACGTTGAAGAAGTAGCCGCCGCTCGCCCCGGCCAGGATGACCAGCGGGCACAGGCAGACCGCGACCGTGCTGGCCGCCCACATGCGGGGCGTGACGAGGCGGTGGATGGGGTTGACCGACATGACCTCCATCGCGCTCAGCTCGTCGCGGATGTGCCGGGCGCCGATGTCGGAGGTCATCGCGCTGCCGCCGGCTCCGGCGATCAGCAGGGCGCTGGCCAGCGGCGCGACCTCACGGATGAGGCCCACGAAGACGGCGCTCCCGGTGGCCGAGGCGGCGCCGAGTTGCCAGGCCAGCTCGCCGACCTGGAGCGCCACGGTCGCGCCCAGCGGGAGCGAGACGAGCAGGACGGGCACACTGGTGACACGGGCCAGGAACCAGCACTGGTCGACGAACTCCCACCACCAGTGCCTGACGTCCCAGCTGCGGCGTAATCCCTCCAGGACGATGACGAACAGCTCACCCACCTGGCCCAGCGCGGACCCGGCGCGGCGGCCGAGGTATCCCGACAGGGCCATCAGCATCCCGCCCGCGCGCGTGTTGCCGTCATGACCACCCTCGTCACCCGCTGACTACGGATCAGTCACCCTACTGACGAGTTGTCCAGTAGGTCGATGCCTGGCGGGAAATTTGAGGAGAAGGTATGAGACGCACGTCACATCTTGTCAGTACTCCATGAAACGTGACCGTGCCGTGACGCGCGCGGCGATGGGAGCGCCGGACGGGCTCTCAGGCTCGATCGTGGGCGAGCTCCGACATCCAGGTCTCCACGTCGTCCGGATGGCGAGGCAGCGCCCCGGACATCAGCCGGGCGCCGTCCGACGTGACGACCAGGTCGTCCTCGATGCGGACGCCCAGACCACGAAACTCCTCGGGCAGGGTGAGGTCGTCCGGCTGGAGGTAGAGGCCGGGCTCGACGGTGAGCACCTGGCCCTCCTCCAGCACGCCGTCCAGGTAGACCTCGGCGCGGGCCTTCGCGCAGTCGTGCACGTCGAGGCCCAGCATGTGGCCGCTGCTGCAGAGGGTGTAGCGCCGGTAGAGGCCCGACTCCATGAGCAGGTCGGGGGAGTCCTTGAGCAGGCCCCACTCATGCAGCCCCTCGCAGATGACGCGCATCGCCGCCAGGTGGAAGTCGCGGAAGCGGGCGCCCGGTCTGAGCGCGCCGATCGCCGCCGTCTGCGCCTCGTACACCAGCTCGTACACCTGGCGCTGGACGGGGGTGAACCGGCCCGACAGCGGCAGCGTGCGGGTGACGTCGGCGGTGTAGAGCGTGTCGGTCTCCACGCCCGCGTCCAGCAGGAGCAGGTCGCCGTCGCGCAGCCGGCCGTCGTTGCGGATCCAGTGCAGCACGCACGCGTGCGCGCCGGAGGCGACGATGCTCTCGTAGCCGGTCGCGTTGCCGTCGAGGCGCGCGCGCAGCCCGAACACACCCTCCAGGTAGCGCTCCCCGCGCGGGTGACCGAGAGCCCGCGGCAGGGCGCGCACTACGTCCTCGAAGCCGAGCGTCGTGGCGTCGACCGCGGCCTGCAGCTCGCCGGTCTCCCACTCGTCCTTGACCAGCCGCATCTCCGACAGGAACCGCTCGAACTCGGCGTCGTCCGCGCTCGCCGGCACCGCGGCGTCCACCGACGCGTCCACCCCGCGCAGCACCCGCGCGGGCCCCTTCAGGGCCAGGTCGCGGACGTGCGCGCAGTCGATCTGGTACAGCTCCGCCGCCTCCGCCAGGGTGGGCCGGCGGCCCACCCAGAACTCGCCGTAGCGGCGGTCGCGGTAGAACTCCTGGCCCTCCTCGCGCGGCGAGCGCGGCCTGAGGTACAGCCTGGCCTCGCCGGACGGCTCGATCACCAGCACGTCGTCCGGCTCGCCCGCCCCGGTCAGGTACGCGTAGGCGCTGTGCGGCCGGAACCGGAAGTCGAAGTCGTTGCTGCGCACCTTGAGCGTGCCGGACGGGACCACCAGCCGCTCGCCGGGGAAGCGCGCCGCCAGCGCGGCCCGCCGCTTGGCCGCCCACGGCGCGACCGGCAGCGGGAGCACGTCCGCGCGCCGGGTGTCGGCCCAGCTCGTGCGCATGAACGCGGCCAGCTCGTCGGTGATGGGGAGATCGTGACTGCCGGTGTTGAGCTGCTCGGTCATCATCGTTCCTGGGGCTGGGCGGGCAGGGTGCTATTTCACACTTTAAAGCCGTCGTACGACAAGCAGCCTACGGGAACGCTTGACGCTTTCCTCCTGCCGTTGCTTGCCTGAGAGGGGACGGGCACGGGCTTAACGCCCATCCTCACCGGGTAACTGAGAGCCGAGGTGGTGCACATGCTCATTGGGACAATCCTGCGCGACAAGGGCAGTGACGTGACGACTGTGGCGCCGGAGGCCACCGTCCGCGAGCTGCTCGCCCAGCTCGCCCGGCACAACATCGGAGCCGTCGTCGTCTCGCCCGACGGCGACACGATCGTCGGCATCGTGTCCGAGCGCGACGTCGTACGGCGGCTGCACGACCGGGGCGCCGGCGTCCTCGACGAGCCGGTGTCGGCGATCATGACCTCCGAGGTGCGGACCGTCGGTCCGCGCGACAACGTCGAAGAGCTCCGCAAGACCATGACGACGCACCGGTTCCGGCACATGCCCGTGGTCGAGGGCGGCCGGCTGGTCGGCATCGTGAGCATCGGCGACGTGGTCAAGAGCGCCATCGAGGAGCTGGAGACGGAGAAGGCGTCACTGGTCGACTACCTGCACCGTTGACACGGGTGGCACGCTGGTGCCCGTGATGTACGGAGCTCCGCCCGAGTTCCCCCGGGCCACCCGCAGTCCGACGATCATCCTGCTGGTCTCCGGGCTGACGGGGTTGCTGGGGTTTCTCGTCGGGTTCTTCGCGGGGCTCGGCACCGGTGAGACGTCCGCCGCGCCCGCGCCCCGCGTCACGGTGACGGTCGAGCAGCCGGCCGAGCCCACCGGCTCCCAGCCGCCGGCCATCGCCGGGACCGGCCCGCCCGCCAATGGCCCACCCGCCACTGGTTCACCCGGCTCGCCCGTGACCGAGCCGGCCGCGACGGGAGCGCCCCCGGGCGGCACGGCTTCGATCAGCGCGCCCGCGGACGGCACCGCTCCGACCGGCGCGCCCCCCGGCGCGCCGGCGGGCAACCGGACCCTGGTGGTCGGCGTCGACATCCAGCCCGGCACATACCGCACCACCGGACCTGCGGCCGGGCAGCCGGTCTGCTACTGGGCGAGGCTCAAGAGCACCACCGCGCGTGCCTCCGACATCATCGCGGCCGACATGCCCCAGGGCGCGGCCACCGTCACCATCGCACCCACCGACAAGGCGTTCCAGACCGGCGGCTGCGCCGAGTGGACCAGAGCCTGACGGTTGGCACGGCGGCCGCCCGCGTAGGAGGATTCTCCCAGGCCACCCCACGTAGGAGGACGAGATGTCGGTGTTGCGGAGCTTCGTGGACAGCGTGCGGAACGGCGCGATCGAGGTGATCGACCTCACCGCGCCCCTGTCGTCCGAGACGCCGATCCTGCAGTTGCCCGAGCCGTTCGGCAACACGATCCCGTTCCGGCTGGAGGAGATCAGCCGCTACGACGACCGGGGCCCGGCCTGGTACTGGAACGACATCCACACCGGCGAGCACTCCGGCACTCATTTCGACGCCCCGATCCACTGGGTGACGGCCCGCAACGGCGAGGACGTCTCGCAGGTGCCGGTCCGCAGCCTGCTCGCTCCCGCCGTGGTGCTCGACTTCTCGGCCGAGGCGGCCAAGGACTCCGACTTCCTGCTCCAGGTCGACCACGTCAAGGAGTGGGAGCGGGCCAACGGGCCGCTGCCCGACGGCGGCTGGCTGCTCTTCCGCACCGGCTGGGACACCCGTTCCGGCGACCAGGCGGCGTTCCTCAACGCCGACGAGAACGGCCCGCACACGCCGGGCATCTCCGTCGAGTGCGCGCGCTGGCTCGCCGAGGAGACGCCGATCCTCGGGCTGGGCGTCGAGACCGTCGGCACCGACGCGGGGGCCGCCCACTCGTTCGACCCCGCCTTTCCCTGCCACTCCTTCCTGCTGGGGGCCGGCAAGTACGGCCTGACCCAGCTGCGCAACCTCGACCGGCTGCCGGTGACCGGCGCCGTCGTGGTCGCCCCGCCGCTGCCCATCGTGGGCGGCTCGGGCAGCCCGGTCCGCGTGCTGGCCCTGGTGGAGCGAGGCGCGGAGTGAGCCCCGCCGACGGCCCCGGGCGGGAGCCGTGACCGTCGCCGAGGCCGTCGGGCGGGCGCTGGCCGCGCTCGGCGTGCGGGCCGCGTTCGGCGTGGTGGGCAGCGGCAACTTCCACGTCACCAACAGCCTCGTCGAGCACGGCGTGCGCTTCGTCGCCGCGCGGCACGAAGGCGGGGCGGCCACCATGGCCGACGCCTACGCCAGGATGAGCGGCACGGTCGCGGTGCTGTCGGTGCACCAGGGGCCCGGTCTGACCAACGCGATGACCGGCATCGCCGAGGCGGCCAAGAGCCGCACGCCGATGGTGGTGCTCGCCGGCGAGGCCACCGACCTACGCTCCAACTTCCACATCGACCAGGACGCCATGGTCCGCGCGGTGGGCGCGGTCCCCATGCGCGTCACGGCCGCGCACGAGGCGGTCGAGCAGACCGTGGCGGCCTTCCGCACGGCCTGGCACGACCGGCTCACGGTGCTGCTCAACCTGCCGCTCGACGTGCAGGGCGACCTGGCGCCCTGGGGCGGGCGGCTCGGCGAGTTCTTCGACCAGATCATCGCCGGCCAGCGCGTGGCCGCCGCCCACCCGCTGGGAGCAGCCGGTCCGGCCGGAGACCCCGTCCCGGGCGCGGCACAGGCGCCTGCCCAGGGTGCGGAAGCGCGCGCGAGCGCTCCGGTCTCGGGCGGCCCTGCTTCGGGCGCTCCGGCGCGGCCGATCGGCGACGCCGCCGACCTGGCGCGGCTGCTGGCCGGCTCCCGCAGGCCGGTGTTCGTCGCGGGCCGGGGCGCCCGGCACGCGCGGCGCGAGCTGGAGGAGCTGGCCGACCTGACGGGCGCCCTGCTGGCCACCTCCGCCGTGGCCAGGGGCCTGTTCCGGGGCAGCCCGTGGGACCTCGACGTGAGCGGCGGGTTCGCCACACCGCTGGCCGCCGAGCTGATCCGCGACGCCGACCTGGTCGTCGGCTGGGGCTGCGCGCTCAACATGTGGACCACCCGACACGGCCACCTGATCGGCGAGCACGCCTCGCTGGTCCAGGTCGACGTGGACGAGAGCGCGATCGGCGCCCACCGGCCCGTCCGGCTCGGCCTGGTCGGCGACACGGCCGCCACCGCGCGGGCCGTGACCGCGGCCTTCACCACCTCCGACGCCAGTGCCGACGCCACTGCCGACGCCAGTGCCGATGCCACTGCCGATGCCAGTGTGGTCGCCGAAGCCGAAGCCGAAGCCGAAGCCGAAACCGGCGCCGGCGCTGGCGGGGGTGCGGAGGTCGGCGTCGGTGCGGACACCGGCGCCGGGGGTCGGCGTTACCGCACGCCCGCGGTCAGGCGGCGCATTCAGGCCGAGGGCCGGTGGCGGGAGGTCCCCTACGACGACGAGGGCGGCGACGGGCGGATCGACCCGCGAACCCTCACCATCGGGCTCGACGACCTGCTGCCCGCCGAGCGGATCGTGGCCGTCGACTCGGGCAACTTCATGGGCTACCCGTCGATGCTGCTGGACGTTCCCGACGAGTACGGGTTCTGCTTCACCCAGGCGTTCCAGTCGATCGGCCTCGGGCTGGCCACCGCGATCGGGGCGGCTCTGGCCCGGCCCGACCGGCTGCCGGTGGCGGCCCTGGGCGACGGCGGGGCGCTGATGGGCGCCGCCGAGTTCGACACGGTGGCCCGGCTGGGCCTGCCGATGGTGATCGTGGTCTACGACGACGACGGCTACGGCGCCGAGGTGCACCACTTCGGGCCGCACGGCCACCCGCTCGACCTGGTGCGCTTCCCGACGGCCGACCTGGCGGCGGTCGCCCGGGGATACGGCTTCGACGCGGTGACGGTGAGGGAGCGGGGCGACCTGAGTGGGGTGGCCGACTGGCTGAACGGGCCGCGCGACCGGCCGCTGCTCATCCACGCCAAGGTCACCCGCGAGCACCCGTCGTGGTGGCTGGAGGAGGCGTTCAAGGGCCACTGACCTTCCGATACGTCCACGCGTCGGCGGCGGCGGCGAGCACGTCGGCGAGCGGCGCGCCCGCCGCGGCGCTGACCGCCGCCGCGATCGCGCCCTCCACGAACGGCACGTCGGCCAGCTCCACCCGCCCCGGTTCGGCCAGCAGCCGGGCCGTCAGCACCGAGCCGCCCAGGTCGGGGATGAGCACCAGGCCGTCGCCCTGGTCCACCGACGCCAGCGCCCGCTCGATGAGGTCGAGGCTGGTGCCGAGCCCGCCGTCGTCGGTGCCGCCCGCGCCCACCACGGAGGCGTCGGCTCCGGCGATGCCCCTGGCCAGCGCGGCCGTCTCCGCCGCCAGCCCGGCGCTGTGCGCGACCAGGACGATCCCGACCATCAGCTCACCCGCCCGCCACGGTCGCCAGCGACGCGACGATGAGCGCCGACGAGGCCGCGCCGGGGTCCTCGTGGCCCACGCTGCGCTCTCCCAGGTAGCTGGCCCGGCCCTTGCGGGCCCGCATCGGGATGGTGGCCAGCGCTCCCTCCTCGGCCGCGCGCGCCGCCCGCTCGAACGCCTCCAGCGGCTCCAGCCCCTCTCGCACGGCCAGCGCCAGCGCCCGTGACGCGGGAGCCAGCGCGTCGATCATGGTCTTGTCGCCCGGCGCGGCCTTGCCCAGCCGCTCGACCGCGACGACTCCCGCCTCGAACGCCCCGGCGAACCGGGCCAGCGTCACCGGCTCCTCCAGCGTCTTGCCCATCTGCCGGAACGCGGAGCCGTACAGCGGGCCCGAGGCGCCGCCGACGCGGCGGATCAGCGTCGTGCCCGCGGACACCAGCGCCTGCACCGGTGAGGCGGGCGGCCAATCGGTCAGCGCCGTGCGCACCTCGGCGAACCCGCGGTCGAGGTTGGCGCCGTGGTCGGCGTCGCCGATCGCCGCGTCGAGCCGGGTCAGCTCGTCGCGGCGGAGCCGGACCACCTTGGCGGTGTCCTCGAACCAGGCGACGAAGAAGGCGGTGTCCATCACCGTCCCCATCGGAGCCCCGGCGTCTCGACCGGCGCGTCCCACAGCCGCGTCAGCTCGTCGTCCAGGCGGCAGACCGTGACGGAGAAGCCCTGCATGTCGAGGCTCGTCACGTAGTCGCCGACCAGCGACCGGGCGATCCTCGCCCCCTTGCCCCTGATGAACGCGTCCACCTCGGCGAACACGACGTACAGCTCCATCAGCGGGGTGCCGCCCATGCCGTTGACCAGGACGAGCAGGTCGCCCTGGAGCGGCAGGTCGCCGTGCACGGCCTCCATGGCGACCGCGGCCAGCTCGCGGGCCGGGGCCATCGGCGCCCGGCTGCGGCCCGGCTCGCCGTGGATGCCGATGCCCAGCTCCACCCGGTCGTCCGGCAGGTCGAAGGTCGGCTTGCCCGCCGCGGGTGTCGTACAGGAGGTGAGGGCGATGCCGAACGAGCGGCTGCGGTCGTCGACCTCGGCCGCCACGCGCGCCACCGCGTCCAGCGGCGCGCCCTCCTCGGCCAGCGCGCCGGCGATCTTCTCGACGAACAGGGTCGCGCCGGTGCCGCGCCGACCGGCCGTGTAGAGGGAGTCCTGGACCGCGACGTCGTCGTCGACGAGGACGCTCGCCACGTCGACGTCGTCGCACAGCTCGGCGGCCATCTCGAAGTTGAGCACGTCGCCGGTGTAGTTCTTGACGATGTGCAGCACGCCGGCACCGCCGTCGACCGCCCGGGTGGCGTCGATGATCTGGTCGGGGACGGGTGAGGTGAAGATCTCACCCGGGCAGGCCGCGTCGAGCATGCCGTGGCCGACGAAGCCGGCGTGCAGCGGCTCGTGCCCCGAGCCGCCGCCGGAGACCAGCCCGACCTTGCCCGCCCGTGGCCCCGCAGCGCGGTAGACCACCTGGTCACGCACCCGAAGCGACGGGTGGGCCGCTGCCAGGCCCCTGAGCGCGTCACCGACGACGGAGTCCGCCGCGTTGATGAGTTTCTTCATAGAGGGGAAGATGTGCCCGTTTCAGGCGCCTGGCAAGCGCCGAGGCGGGCCGGTGCGGACCTCGGACGGCGTGGTCCTGCTGCCCAGCACGGTAAAACCTAGGCTACCTTCTGCACATGGCTGAGATCGTGTACCCGCCGGTGATCGCCGCCGCGCGGACCCTCTTTCGCGTGCTCGACTACCGTTTCCACCTCGAAGGGACCGAGCACGTTCCGCGCACCGGAGGAGCGGTGCTGGTGAGCAACCACATCAGCTACCTCGACTTCATCTTCGCCGGGTTCGGCGCGCTGCCGGCCAAGCGGCTGGTGCGCTTCATGGCCAAGAAGGACGTGTTCGACCACCGGATCTCCGGGCCGCTGATGCGGGGCATGCACCACATCCCGGTCGACCGGGGGGCCGGGGCCGGGTCCTACGCGACGGCGCTGCGGATGCTGAAGGCCGGTGAGGTCGTGGGCGTGTTCGCCGAGGCGACGATCAGCCGGTCCTTCACGGTCAAGGAGATCAAGAGCGGCGCGATCCGGATGGCGCAGGCCACAAAGACGCCGGTCATCCCGGTGGCGTTGTGGGGCACCCAGCGGCTGTGGACGAAGGGGCGGCCCAAGGCGCTGACGCAGCGCCACGTGCCCATCACGATCATGGTCGGCGAGCCCATGTACCCCAAGCGCGGCGAGGACGTCGACAAGCACACGGTCGATCTGCACGAGCGGCTCACGGCGATGGTGGACCGGGCGCAGCGCACCTACCCGGAGATCCCGCAGGGGGTCTGGTGGCAGCCCGCGCATCTCGGTGGCACCGCGCCGACACCGGAGGAGGCCGCCGCGATGGACGCGGCCGAGGCCGAGGCCCGGTCCAGAAAGTCCTAGATCGCCGCCTGATAGCTGCTGGCGCGCATCCCGGCGAGCAACCCGGCCGTCTGCTCGGGGGTGAAGCGGCGCACGGGATCGTGGTGCAGCAGCCCCTCGATCAGCGGCCGCATCACCCCGGCCCGGCGCGGCGGCGGGAAACCGCCGCTGCGCGCCATGCCGAGCACGCTCGCCGCGTCCTGGCCCGGGTAGGGCGGCCGGCCCTCGATGGCGCTGTAGAGGGTGGCGCCGAACGACCACATGTCGGCCTCCTTGCTGGCCGGGCCGCCGTGCAGGCGTTCGGGCGCCATGAACGCCGGGGTGCCGCGCAGCCTGCGGGAGTTGGTCATCCGGATGTCGCCCTCGGCCGTGGCGATGCCGAAGTCGGTCAGCACCACGCGGTCGCCGGTGAGCATGACGTTGGCCGGTTTGACGTCGCGGTGCAGCACTCCGGCCTGGTGGGCGGTGCGCAGCGCGGCGAGCAGGTGCTGGCCGATCGCGGCCACCGACTGCGCGGGCAGGGTGCCGACCTGGGAGAGCAGTTGATGCAGGGAGAGCCCGTCGAGGTACTCCATCACGATCCAGAGCTTGCCGCTCTTCTCGATCAGGTCGTGCACCGTGACGATGTTGGGGTGGGTGAGCCCGGCCGCCATCCGCGCCTCACGGAGCACCCGGCGGCGCACCATCTCCACCTCACCGGACAGGGTCAGCTCCTTCAGCGCCACCTCTCGATGCAGCAACTGGTCGAAGGCTCGCCAGACGACTCCCATACCCCCACGACCGGCCTCCTCACTGAGAAGGTACCGTCCGCCGATCTCCCGCATGCCATCCCCTCAACGCTTGGGGCAATGATGACATCTCACCACAAGACATAGTGTGCCTAACGTGATCCGGATGTGTCGGTAACCAAAGGATCACTGGTCAAAGGTATCGAAATTTGATGACGCACGACACGCCACAGGAAGGCGATCGCGACCAGGCAGAGACCCGTGGCGCCGAGGAAGACGGCCGGCAGCCCGGCGATCTCACCCACCACCCCGCCCAGCGCCGCCCCCACCGGCATCCCGCCCATGCCGATCAACCGGTAGGCGGAGTTCACCCGGCCCAGCAACTCCGGCGGGATGAGCCGCTGCCGGGTGGAGACGACGAGCACGTTCGACACGGCGCTGGTCACGCCCCACAGCACGGCGGTCGGATAGAGCAGCCAGCCGACCGGCGCGAGCACGGGTACGAGGTAGAGCAGCGAACTGGCCAGCCAGGCGCAGATCAGTGTCCGGCCTTCCCCCGCCAGCCGGGTGATCCGCTCCGACACCAGTGAGCCGGCCACCGCCCCCGCCGCCATCGCGGTCATCATCAGCCCGTAGGCGCTCGGCTCCAGCCCCATCCGCGACCCCTCGCCGACGACCCAGAGCACGAACACGGCGAAGTAGGCGGCGCTGGCGAAGTTGAGCATCCCGGCGGCGACGGCCAGGGTGCGCAGGAACCGGTGCGACCACAGGTAGCGCAGCGACTCGGCGATGTCCGCGCCCATCGACCGTCCGCGTGCCGTCGGCGGCGCGGGGCGGAATCCGCCGCGCATGCCCAGCAGGAGCAGGCCCGCGGCGCCGTACAGGAGGGCGGGGCCGCCGAAGACGGCGGCGGGCAGGAGCACGACCAGCAGGCCCGCCAGGGGCGCGCCGACGAAGTCGTTGCCGATCGTCTGCGCGCCGACCACGCGGCCGTTGGCGGTGATGAGGTGGTCCGGTGACACGGTCATCGGCAGCACCGACTGGGCCGAGGTGTCGGCGAAGACCTCGGCCACGCAGGCCAGCAGCAGCGCCGCCAGCAGCAGCCACAGGTTCAGCAGGCCGAGCGCGGCCAGCGCGGCGGCGCCCGCCAGCAACCCCGCGCGGGCGACGTTGGCCAGCACCATGATCCGCCTGCGGTCGGCCCGGTCGGCGATGGCGCCCGCGAGCAGCGCGAACAGCAGCCACGGCAGCGTGGCCGCCGCTCCCGCCAGCGACACCTCCGTGGGGGAGCGGGTCAGCGTCACGGCCAGCAGCGGCGCCCCGACCTTCAGCATGCCGTCGGCCAGGTTGGACAGCGCGGTCGACGACCACAGGAAGGCGAACGATCGCCCGAGACTCCGCATCGAGGACTCCGATAGTATGTAAGGAAAAGTGTGCATAAGTTCCTTTGCAAAGATAGGTGTGCACGGTATGGCAGGCAAGCGCTTCTCCGTCCGGACCCTCGACGCCCACGCGCTGAAGTCGTTCGCGCACCCCCTGCGCCTGCGCCTGTACGAGCTGCTCGAGGAGCACGGTCCATCGACGGCCACCCGGCTCGCCGGGCTGGTCGGGCAGAACACCGGGGCCACCAGCTACCACCTCAGGGAGCTGGCCCGGCACGGCATGATCGAGCCGGTTCCCGAGTTGGGGAAGGGCAAGGAGAAGTTCTGGCGGATCGTGCCCGGCGGGTTCTCCTACGGCAAGGCTCCGGCCGACGACCCCGAGACGGCCGAGGCCGTGTCGCTCCTGCTCGACGACCTCCTCCGGCAGCGCG
Source organism: Nonomuraea sp. CX421 (assembly GCF_059358955.1). Lineage (NCBI taxonomy): Bacteria > Bacillati > Actinomycetota > Actinomycetes > Streptosporangiales > Streptosporangiaceae > Nonomuraea > Nonomuraea sp. CX421. Next base: position 46,540 of record NZ_JCADBK010000032.1, read on the forward strand.
CCGCCGAGCTGGCGCGCTGGCGCGAGGAGGAGCAGGACACTCCCGAGGAGTGGGTGCGGGCCAGCGGCCTCGGCCGGAGGTCGATGCGGCTCACCTCGGAGGAGACGGTGGCGATGCGGGATGAGGTGTTCGACGTGCTGGAGAGATACCGCCGGCTGGCCGACCGGCGCGACCTGGCGTCGCCGGCCCGGCCCGACCCCTCGCTGGAGCAGGTGGTGGTCCACTTCGACGTCCTCCCGGTGGGAGCGCGCGCCTAGGGTCATCCCCAGGTCCCACCCTGACGCGCCGCCGCCGGCCGGTCCCTAGTGTCCATGCCGATCGGAGGCTGTCGAACGAAGGGGCCGGTCATGCCGCGCAGTGACGACCATCCCGCCCGCCCGGCCCATGAGGGCTGAGACGGCGCCCGCCCCGAGCTCCGCGGGCTCCGCGGGCTCCGCGGGCTCCGCGGGCTCCGCGGGGCGGCGCCATCCGGTGCGCACCGACGTTCCGGGCCCCCTGGCCGCCCTGCACGCGCTCATCAGACGGCACCGCCCCGACGGCCCCTACGACGGCAGGCCGCTGCGCAGGGACCACCTGGACGCCGTCCTCACCACCGCCTGCGGCTCGCACACGGGCTCGATCGAGGTGCGGCCCGCCGTGTTCGCGGTGGACGGCCTGCCGCCCGGCGTCTACCGCTACGCGGCCGACGAACTGGAGCTGGTACGGCAGGGCGGCGCGCACACCGACGTGCTGGCCGCCGCCCTGCCCGCCGACCGGGCGACGATCGGCGGCGCCGCCGTGTTCGTCTGCCTGACCGGCGTGCTCACCCGCCACGAGCACAGGCACGGCCCGGGCGGCTACCGGCTGCTGGCCGCCGAGGCCGGACACCTGTCGCAGCGGCTGATCCTCGCGGCGACCGCGCTGGGCGTGGTCGCCCGGCCGTTCAGCACCTTGTTCGACGACCTGCTCAACCCGGCGCTCGGCCTCGACGGCGACGGTGAGCGGTTCGTCCTCGGCGTCCTCCTCGGTCACGCGGGCGAGGCCGGATAGGCGCGGGCGAGACCTCCGGGCCCACGGGGCATGGGCCCGGAACGGCGGCCCTCCCACTCCAGGCTGGTGGGGCGGGAGGGCCTGGCCGATTCGGGGCTGACCTGCGATGACGCGTGCCGCAGGGTGCGGATAGCATCCTGGCATGACGCTTGTGAGCCGCGGCGACGCGCACGTCCGGCGGCCGGGCGCAGGGGGAGACACGCGATGGCCGACGAAGGTCCGGCACTGCTGAAGGAGCTGTACGAGCACGCGCCGTGCGGCTACCTGTGCGGTCTGGCGGACGGCACGATCATCGCGGTCAACGAGACCTTCCTGGCCTGGACCGGTCACCGCAGGGAGGCCCTGCTGCGCGGCGTCCGCTTCCAGGAGTTGCTCACGATCGGCGACCGGATCTTCTACGAGACCCACTACGCCCCGCTCGTGCTCCACGCGGGCGGTGTCCACGAGATCGCGGTGGACCTGCTGTGCGGCGACCGCGCACGGCTGCCCGTTCTGGTCAGCTCCGGCTTCGCCGAGGCGGCCGGCGGCCTGCCCGCCACGATCCGCGTCTGCGTGTTCCGCGCCACCGAGCGCCGCGAGTACGAACTGCTGCGCGCCCGCCGGCGCGCGGAGGAGTCGGAGGACCGGGTCCGCCTGCTCGCCCGGACCCTGCAGCAGAGCCTGATCCCGCCCGCCCTGCCGCGCATCCCCGGCCTCGACGTGGCGGCCGCCTACCGGCCCGCCGGGCGCGGCGACGAGGTGGGCGGCGACTTCTACGACCTGTTCGAGACGTCGCCCGACGACTGGGGGCTCGTCCTCGGCGACGTCTGCGGCAAGGGCGCCGAGGCCGCCGTCGTGACGAGCCTGGCGCGCCACACCGTGCGGGCGCACGCCGCCGAGGTCAAGCATCCCGCCGCCGTCCTGCGCGAGCTCAACACCGCCCTGGTACGCCAGCGCGCCGACCGCTTCTGCACCGTGGTCTACACCCGGGTCCACCGCGTCCGGCCGGGCGTCTTCAGCCTCACCGTCTCGCTCGGCGGCCATCCCCAGCCGCTGCGCGTGAGCGCGGACGGCGAGGTGACCGCGATCGGGCATCCGGGGACCGTCCTCGGCCTGTTCGACGACGTCACCGTCTACGACGAGACGGTCGAGTTGTGCCCCGGCGACGCCGTCCTGATCTTCACCGACGGCGTCACCGAGGCGCGCGACGGCGCCGACCTGTTCGACGAGTCCCGGCTGACGAGCCTGCTGGCCGGCACGCGGGCCCTCGACGCGCGGGGCATCGCCGACCGAATCGTGGAGCGGGTCCTGGCCTTCCAGAACGGCCGGGCCTGCGACGACATCGCCCTGGTCGTGCTCAAGTCACCGGGCGGCCCGGCCGGGGCGTCATGAGGCGGCCGCCCTGAGGCGTCGCGCCGGGGAGGGCCGCGACTGGGTCGCGCGGTAGTGCGACGGGGAGACGCCGTAACGGTCGGCGAAGGCCTGACGCAGGGTCTCGGCGCCGTTGAAGCCGCACCGGGCGGCGATGGCGGTGACCGGCAGGCGGGTGGCGACCAGCAGATGCGCCGCCGCCTCCGTCCGGGCCTCGCGGACGAAACGGGCCGGCGTCCGGCCCAGATGCCGCAGGAACAGGCGCGACAGGTGGCGCTCGCTCACCCCCGCGACGGCGGCCAGCCTCGCGGAGCCGAGATCGGTGGCGAGGTTGCCGGTGACGTGGTCGACGATGCGCCGGACCAGGCCGTCGCCCGGCGGCGGGGCCGCGGTGAACATGCTCATCTGCGCCTGGTTGCCCGGCCGCTGCAGGTAGGTGACGAGCTGTCTGGCGACCTGCCGGGCCAGGGCGGCGCCGTGGTCCTCCTCGACGAAGGCCAGGGTGAGGTCGAGGGCGCTGGTGACGCCGGCGGCCGTGGAGACCTGGCCGTCCCTGACGAAGATCGGATCGGGGTCGACGGCGACCGCGGGGTAGCGGGCGGCGAGGTCTGTGGCCCAGTGCCAGTGAGTGGTGGCCCGCCGTCCGTCGAGCAGGCCCGCCGCCGCCAGGATGCTCGCTCCCGTGCACACGGACGCGACGCGGCGACTCTCCCGGGCCAGTCGCCGTACGTGCGCGACGAGACCGCGGTCGGCCGCCGCCGCCTGATGCCCGATCCCGCCGCACACCAGGAGCGTGTCGAGCGGCCCGGTCACGCGTTCGAGGGTCTCCTGGGCCTCGATCGTGAACCCGGTCCCCCAGGTCACCGCCTTCCCGCCGGGCGTGGCCAGGCGCACCTCGTACGGCGGGGCCGCCCCCACGAGGTTGGCGATCGTCAGCGGCGTGGTGACGCACGCGAAGTCGAGTAATTCCGCGCTGTCGTAGGCGACGACGATGATCCGGCGAGCATTCATGCCCCACACCGTATGTCAGAAGGACCGGTATCCCAAGATTCCGGACACGTCGTCTGGCTTGCGTTGGCTCGCCGGCGAGCCGGCCCGACAGTGGGATCATGACGACCGAGACAACCCCTGCTATCGCCGCGAGTGGCGCCCGCAAGAGGTTCCTGTGGCACTACCTGGAGATGGTGCTGGCGATGTTCGCCGGCATGCTGCTCTTCGCGCCGGTCTGGGACGCCCTCACCGCGGGCTCGGCGCTGTTCGCCCGCCCCGACGTCGACGTGCTGGTGATGGCCACGAACATGACGCTCGGCATGTCCATCTGGATGCGCTACCGCGGCCACACCTGGGCGCCGATCGCGGAGATGGGCGTCGCGATGTACGCGCCGTTCGCCGTGCTGCTGGTGCCGTACTGGCTGGGAGCGCTGTCCGAGGGCGGCCTCATGATGGCCGGGCACGTGCTGATGTTCCCGGCGATGCTGCTGGTGATGCTGTTGCGCCGCGCCGAGTACGGCGCCCCGCACGCGGGCCCCGCGCCGCTGCCGGGCGGGCCGGTCGTCGCCGCGCTGGTCCAGCGGTGGCCGACCTGGCTGGGTCTGCTCATAACCTTCGACTCCTGGTTCGCCCCCGGCACACCGCCCCCGGTGCTCCTGGTGGTGCTGGCGGGCGCGTACCCGGTGATCGGCCTGTTCCGGCGCACCCTGCGTGACCGGCGGCTGCTCGCGCTCCAGCTGGCCGGGCTGGCCGGCTACACCGTCCTGGCGCTGGTGGCGATGTCGGCGGACCCCGTCACCGCCCGTTACCTGATCGCGGCCGGCTGGCTCGCGCACGTCCTGTGGGACCTGGGCCACTTCGTCGCCAACCGGGTCGTGCCCCGTGGCTACGCCGAACTGTGCATCGCCATAGACCTGGTCATCGGCCTGACGATCCTCTTCCTGCTGTGATCACCTGACCGTCCGGCTCCACACCTCCTGCCCGATATGGACGATTTCGTCACGGTTTAGTGGGTACGCTCTGAACCCCGAAGGACGCGATGCCCTGGGCGATCCCGGCGTGTCGACGGCTCCGGACGCGCTCGGGGGGCGCCATGCAGGGTTACGCACTCACCTACGACCACTTCGACCCGGAGTCCGAGCTGCTGCGCGAGGCGATGACCTCGACGGGCAACGGCTACTTCTGCACCCGCGGGGCCGCCGAGTGGGAGGACATGGGCGCCGTCCACTACCCCGGCACCTACGCCCACGGCGGCTACAACCGGGAGACCACGATCTTCGACGGTCACCCGGTGCTGAACGAGGACCTGGTCAACCTGCCCAACTGGCTGGTGCTGAAGCTGCGCATCGAGGGCGAGCCCGCGGTCCGGATGTCCAACGTCCAGGTGCTCGGCTATCGGCACACCTACGACATCCGCCTCGCGCTGGTGCGGCGCGAGCTGCGCTTCCGCGACTCCGCCGGCCGCGTGACGAGGCTGACCAGCCGCCGGTTCGTGAGCATGGCGCACAGCCACCAGGCCTGCATCGAGTGGACCCTGGTGCCGGAGAACTGGTCGGGCCGCGTCGAGGTGGTGACCGCGCTCGACGGCCGCATGACGAACCACATCGTCGCCCGCTACCGCGAGCTGGAAGGGCGCCACCTCGACCCCGTGTCACCGCGGACGTTCGGCCCCGAGGTCATCGCCCTCAAGGTGCAGACCCGCCAGTCGGACATCTACATCGCCCAGGCGGCCCGCACCCAGGTGTTCCTCGGCGACGAGCCCGTCACGGCCGAACGCCGGCTGCACCAGATGCAGGACTACATCCAGCAGGTGCTCGCCTTCGACGTCGAGCGAGGCCGTCCGGCGCGGGTGGAGAAGCAGGTCTCGCTGTTCACCTCCCATGACAACGCGATCACCGAACCCCTCACGGCCGCCGGCCGCCACGTGCTGCGCTACCCCGGCTTCGCCGAGGCGCTGCGCGAGCACGAGCTGGCCTGGACCGAGCTGTGGGACTGCTGCGACGTCCAGCTCCCTCGCGAACCCCGCGCGCAGCTGCTGCTGCGCCTGCACATCGCCCACGTCCTGCAGGTCTGCTCGCGGCACACCGCCCGCCACGACGCCGGGGTGCCCGCCCGCGGCCTCAACGGCGAGGCCTACCGCGGGCACGTCTTCTGGGACGAGCTCTACGTCTACCCGTTCCTCAACCTGCGTCTGCCCGAGATCACCCGCGCCCTGCTGCTCTACAGGTACCGGCGGCTGACCGAGGCGCGGGCGGCCGCCTCGGAGGCGGGATACAGAGGCGCCATGTTCCCCTGGCAGAGCGGCAGCGACGGAACGGAGGAGACCCAGCGGGTCCACCTCAACCCGCTGTCGGGAGAGTGGGAACCCGATCTCAGCCGCAACCAGCGCCACGTCAACGCGGCCATCTTCTACAACGTCTGGCGCTACTTCCAGGCGACCGACGACCTGGAGTTCCTGCGCGACTACGGCGCCGAGATGATGCTGGAGATCGCCCGCTTCTGGGCGTCGATCGCCCACTACAACCCCGACAGGCAGCGGTACGAGATCCACGGCGTGATGGGGCCCGACGAGTTCCACGAGCGCTACCCCGGAGCCGAGGAGCCGGGCCTGCGCAACAACGCCTACACCAACGCCATGGCCGCCTGGATCGCCGCGACCGCCCCGCTGGTGCTCGACCTGCTGCCGACCAGCCGGTCCGCGATGCTGCGCCGGCACCTGGAGGTGACCGACGAGGAGCTCGCGACCTGGAAGGACATGAGCCGCCGGATGTACATCCCCTTCCACGACGGCGTCATCAGCCAGTTCGAGGGCTACGCCGAGCTGGAGGAGCTCGACTGGGACCACTACCGCGCCAAGTACCCCAACATCCAGCGCATGGACCGCATCCTCAAGGCCGAGGGCAAGGATCCCAACCGCTACAAGGTGGCCAAGCAGGCCGACGCCGTGATGCTCTTCTTCCTGTTCGAACCCGACGAGCTGCGGACGCTGTTCGAGGGGCTCGGCCACGCCTACGACCGGGACCTGGCACGGCGCACCATCGAGTACTACGACGAGCGCACCTCCCACGGCTCGACGCTCAGCCTCGTCACCTTCGCCGGCGTGCTGGCCGGACTCCACCCGCCGACCTCCTGGGACCGGTTCATGGTGGCGCTGGAGAGCGACGTGAGCGACGTGCAGGGCGGCACCACCCAGGAGGGCATCCACATGGGCGTCATGTCCGGCACGCTGGACCTCCTGCAGCGGAGCTTCGTCGGCACCAGCGTCACCGGTGACATCCTGCGCCTGGAGCCGCGGCTGCTCGACCGGCTCGACGGCGTCTCGTTCCCGGTGCGGTTCAGGGGGACCTCCGTACGGGTGGCCGTCGACGGAGACAAGCTGACGGTGCTCGCCCACGCCGAGGGGTTCCGGGGGCCGCTGCGGGTCGCCGTCGGCGACGAGACCCGCGAGCTGTCCCCGAACGGCATGTGCGTCTTCACCCTCCCCCCGCAGGAGTCGTCGGCGCACCAGTGATCCGTGAGCGACGGCAGAGGGGAGCCGGCATGCCCACAGGAGGATTCGAAGGAGCGATCTTCGACGTCGACGGCGTCCTCGTCGACTCGCCGCACGAAGCGGCCTGGAAGGAGTCGCTGCGCGAGCTGATGGAGGGCCCCTGGGCCGACGTCCGCGACCGGAGCCGATGGTCGGACGACCGGTTCACCCCGGAGGTCTACCAGCGGGTCATGTCGGGCAAGCCGCGGATGAGCGGGGCCCTGGCTGGCCTCGAGTACTTCAAGGTGCCCGATGCCGAGGACCGGGTCGAGACCTACGCGGCGCGCAAGCAGGAGCTGCTGATCCGGCTCGTCGAGGCCAGGCGGTTCAGGGCCTATCCCGACGCGTTGCGTTTCGTCCTGGCCGTCCGGGCGGCGGGCATACCGACGGCGGCGGCCTCGTCGTCCAGGAACGCGGGACTCTTCCTGCGGCAGATCCGGCTCGACACGTTCGCCGAGGAGCACGGCCTGACGTACGACTTCGTCCGGCCGGGCCTGACCCTGCTCGACTTCTTCGACGCCGACATGTCCGGGCACGACGTGGCGCACGGCAAACCGGATCCGGAGATCTTCCTGGACGCGGCCGCGGCGCTCGCCGTCGCACCCGATCGGTGCTTCGTGGTCGAGGACGCGGTCAGCGGGATCCAGGCGGCCAAGGGCGGGGGGATGGCCGCGCTGGGGGTGGCCCGGGCGGACGACGAGCCGCTGCTGACCGCCGCGAACGCCGACCTCGTCGTCACCACTCTGGACGAGGTCGACGTGCCCGCCCTGTCGGAGCATCGCCTCACGAGCCGCTCGCCCTGACGGCACGGGTGCCGCCGGGCCGTGACGGCACGGCGAGCTTCCGCCTTCGGCCGTACCGGGGGAGGGGCCACCATCACACAGTGACAAAGGAACGCATATGCTCACCACTCAATTTGTGCCCGGCTCACCGTGCTGGATCGAGCTCGACAGCCCGAACCTCGACGTCACGGAGCGGTTCTACGGCGGCCTGTTCGGCTGGGAATTCCAGGAGCAGGTGCCCGAATACGCCTTCTGCCAGATCGGCGGCAGGACCGTTGCCGGGATCGGTGCGCTCATGGGGGAGGCGGTCACCTCGGCCTGGATTCCCTACTTCCAGGTGCGGGCGTGCGAGGCCACCACCCGGGCCGTCGAGCTGGCGGGCGGCGCCGTGCTGATGCCGCCGGTGGACCTGGAGCCACAGGGGCAGATGGCGCAGTTCGATGACCCGGCCGGCGCCCGTTTCGCGATCTGGTGCCCCGCCGGAATCCCCGGCGTGGACCTGGTCAACGAACCTGGCTCGCTGGCCTGGATCGAGCTGCACGCGCCGGACACCACGGCCATCCGCGGCTTCTACGAGTCGGTCTTCGGCTGGCGGTTCGAGGACGTGCCGATGGGCGACACGACCTACTCGCTGATCTCACCGGCCGGCGGCGCCCCCGGCGCGGACTCGTCCGTGGGAGGCGTGACCCCGCTCGAACCCGGTGACCGGCCGCACTGGCTGGCCTACTTCGCGGTGTCCGACTGCGACGCGACCGTGGCCGGCTGCCGCGAGCTCGGCGGCACGGTGCACGCTCCGGCGGAGGACGTGAAGGGGGTGGGCCGGATGGCGCTCCTGGCCGACCCGCACGACGCCCGTTTCGCCGTCGTCTCCGGCTCCCCCTGACGCCGTGCCGGGCGGGGGCCGGGCGGGGGCGCGGGAGGGGTCAGGCGGAGAGGTGGCCGGTGGAGCCGTCCAGCAACGCCGCGCCGAGCGGGGTGAGCGTGTGAAGGACCGCGATGCCGTCGCGGCGGGTCTCGATGAGCCCGGCCTCGCGCAACACGGTGGCGTGGCGGCTGGCCGCCGCCGGTGAGATGCGCAGCATCCGGGCCAGCTGTGTGGTGGTCGCGCTGCGGTCGAGGGCGTGCAGCACGGCCGAACGGTTGGCGCCCATGAGCGCGCCGAGGTCCCGGCGGTGAGTCACCGGCTGCCGCCAGCGGTGCCGCTGTTCGATGGGATAGATCAGCACCGGAGGCAGCTCGGGATCGGCCAGCGTCAGAGGGGCACGGTGGCAGAAGTAGGAGGGCACCAGCAGCAGACCGCGTCCGCCGAGCACCAGGTCCTTGTCCACGATGTAGTCGGTCTGCAGGACGGGGGGCGTCCAGCGGAACAGCGGCCGCATCCCGGCGAACAGCCCGTCGACCCCGCCGCTGAGCATGCTGTGGGCCCGGCAGGCGCGGTCGACGGCGACAGCGGCGGTCATCAGCTCGTGGAAAGGGGCCACCGCGGCCTCGTGGTAGTCGCGCAGCGCGGCCACCAGTCCCTTGAGCGCGCCGAGGTCTCCCTCGGCCAGGGGCCGCACCCAGCCGGGCAGACTGTGGTGGCGGGCCAGTCGCCACAGCTCGGCCGCCAGCCGCCCTCGGGGCGTGCCGAGCAGCGCGGCGAGCCCGCGTTCGAGGCTGAGCAGCCCCGCATGGGGGGTGAGGAAATCGGGGAAGTAGGGCCCGCTCGGCACGAGTGAGTCGAGGAGGCGGGCGCCCTGTCGCATCTGCGCGGTCCTGGCGGGTTCGGCATGGAGTTCTTCGAACCAGGGGCGGAAGGCCAGCGGACGGACCCGGTCGCGGAACCGGAACCGGGTGAGGATCATCTCCCAGAGGGGGTCGTGCGCATCGGCCAGCGTGACGCGCGCGAGGTCATCCGCTGTGAAATGGATTCGTAAGGTGCCCATTCATCTCCCTTACGCCTCGACTGCCGTTTTATTCGGCACCTCACCATGTCAGACTGCGCTTAGTCAAGATCTTTTGTGGTGATTTGTCGCTTTTTCTCTAGGGGGTAAAGGCTCTTTCCGTTCCTCCTTTTCGTCTTCACGATCGGACATCAAAGGCGTCGAAAGGCGCTTGCCCCCCTGCCCGATGGAGGAAGTGCTCGTGACATCCCCGCATGTCCGCATGGTCCGACGCCTGATGACCGCCCTGGCCGCCGCGTCCGGCCTCGTCCTCACCCTGAGCAGCGTGCCCCCCGCCGCCACCGCCGCCCCCACGGAAACCGTCCAGCGGCTGCCCGCGCAGAGCACCGCCCCCATGGGCGCCCAGGCCGGGGTCATGACGGCCAAGGCCCGCGGCGGCAAGGCCAGGCCGGCCGCCGCACCGGGCGTGCGACGGACGGACGGGGGCGCCACCGCGGCCGCGCGCCCCTTCAGGGAGCTCCACCTCAACCTGTGCAACAGCGGTCACGCCGGCTGCTACGCCGGCGGCCAGGCCATCTTCGAAGGCGGCGACCTGATCTACTACCTCGCCCCGGACCTGGTGACGTTGAACGAGATCTGCTCCAACGACCTGCCGAACTACCTGCATCCCTCATTGGCCGAGGCCTGGCCGGGCGACTGGACCTACTACGTCTTCTATCCGGCCGTCCACCGCCAGACCGGCAATCCCATCACCTGCACGAACGGCGACAGCTACGGAAACGCCGTGCTCGGCAGGGTCCCCGCGGCGCAGTGGCGGGGAGTCAACGGCTGGGCGGGCCGCTACACGACCCAGGACTCCGGCAACGAGATGCGCACCTTCGCCTGCGCCTACGCCATCGGCGACCACCTGTCCTGCGCCACCCACCTGAGCTCCTCCAGCGAGCCGATCGCCCTGGCCCAGTGCCAGGCGCTGATGTTCAACGCCGTGCCCTCGATCAGGTCGCAGGAGGGCGTGTCCGGCAAGACGGTGGTCGGCGGCGACTTCAACCTGGAGTACGACACCGCCGACCCCGAGAACGTCCAGAAGTGCGTGCCGTCCGGCAACGTCCGCAAGGGCGACGGCGACGTGCAGCACGTCATCTTCACCAACGACTTCTCCTTCGTCGGCACCAACAAGTACGGGCTGACCCACACCGATCACGACGGATTCCTGGTCCGGCTGACCAAGCCGTGACCCCGTACCAGACAGAGGTCTGACCGCCAGGCCGGGGCGTCACCCGGCGGTGCGGGGGCGCAGGCGGCTGCCGAGTGCGGTGAACAGCCGTCTCGGCAGCGCCAGCACCAGCACGGCCAGCACCACGTGCACGGCGATGAAGGCGAAGGCCTCCTCGCGGGTGGCCACGTGGCCGAGCCGGACCGTGATGTGGTGCGCCCAGCCCCAGACCTCGGGGATCCCGTCCAGGTTCCGGTTCATCAGCACCGCCATCAGGTCCTCCAGGCCCGACATCTGAAGGATCGTCATGGCCGCGCCGGTCCGCAGGACCCCCTCGCGCGAGCCGCCGCCGAGCCGGTAGGCCAGGGTGAGCGCGACCATGAGGAACGGCACGGACACCACCACGTGCAGGTAGAGGTCCTCGAACACGGCCTTCCCGTCGGCCATGTCCATGGCGGTGATGAACGTCGCCGGCACGAAGTAGCACAGGAAGGCCAGGAAGACCGCGGGCACGGCCACCAGGTGCAGGCGCAGCCGCCGAGCCCAGGCCACGTCCAGCCAGGCGACGGCGAAGAAGGCGGCGATCTGGGGGGTCAGCTTGGCCAGCAGGATCCAGAGAGAGGTGATCTCCTGCTCGTAGGGGATGACGAACCGGACCATGGCGGCCAGTGCCACCGCCAGCGCGCCGATGGCCAGAGCGACGCGGTTGTCCCGCCAGAACGAGGAAGTTGTGCTCCGCATGCGATCCCCAGTCAGTGTGTGGTGAGGACGGGGGTGCCGTGGTCGGCGCAGACGGCCGTGGCCGGCGTCCCCGTGGTGAGTGTCGTGGCGCCCGGTGTCCCGGAGCCGTCCGGGAGCACGTCGAGCAGTACGGGCCTGCGCCGCCGCAGCGCCGTGACGGCCCACGCCCTCCCGGCCGGGCGGGCGTGGAAGCGCCGCCAGAGCAGGTGGGCCCGGCCGCAAGCCGGGTGGGTGGCCGCGAAGTAACCGAGGTGCGGGTCGTACAGGACCCCCGGGCGAGGGTCCTGTACGGCGCTCGCGGCGGTCATGCGTTCGACGGCGTGCGCCCGGACGCCGTCGAGCTCGGGTCCGAGCGCCTCCAGCGCGGCCCGCTCGCCCACCACGATCACCTGCCCGCCCTGGGCCGGAGCCCCGAGTGTGCCGAGCGCGACGGCGTTCAGGGCGCGGCGGCGGTCCTCGTCGACGACGTCGGCGCCCGGCGCGAGCAGCGCGCCGTACCGAGGGCCGCGCGGCCCGAGCGCCCGCCGGTCCAGCACCGCGGCGCGCACCTCGGCCACGGGCGTCCGGCGCGGCGCGCCCGCCAGGGCGAGCGCGTCGCGCAGGTCACGCCCGTCGCCGATCCACAACGAGGGCTCCCTGGACGGGTCGAAGGGCCGGGCGAACGGGCACAGGCGGTGGAGCTGGCCGCTCAGGGCGGCTGACGGGGTCGGCTCCGGCTCCGCCAGGGCCCGGCCCGCCGCCACCCACTGGTCCCGGTAGAACGGCACCCGCCGGAAGGCCGCCGCGACGACCTCGCGGTAGGCCCGTTCCCAGCGCGCCGCCGAGAACCTAACCGGCATCGACGCCGACCCGCACCAGGTCCTCGACGGCCGCCAGCACTCCGGCGACCTCGCCGGCCGAGGTCCCCGAGGCGAGCACGTAGCCCAGCTTCGCCCGGCACTCGGTGAGGGGCGCGACCCGCTCGCCCGGTGAGACGGTGACCAGCACGTCGGCCACCCCGGGCAGGTCGAGCGCCGCCCGCACGCCGTCCAGCGCGACGAGCGTGCCCGCGCGGTCGGCGCGCAGCATCCTGACCGAGGCGTGCCGGGCCGGGCCGGGCGTGAGCTCGGGCCGCTCGCCGATGGCCAGCAGCACGGCCGCGGCCACGGTGTCGACCCCGTACATCAGGCCGAGCGCCTCGCCCATGCCGTTGCCGCCGATCCGCGCGCCCATCTCGATCAGCACCACGCCGTCGCCGGTGACGAACAGGTCGAGGTTCAGCGGGCCGTCGGTGTAGCCGACCTCGGCGCAGACGAGTTCGAGCTGGCGGATGACCTCCGCCGTCAGCTCCGGGTCACGCGGGGCCATGTCGTGGCCGATCGCCACGACATGGGGAGGCGCCACCACCCGGTCGCTCAGCCCCAGCAGGGCCACCCGGCCGTCCTGGAGGAACGCCTCTCCGCACAGGTCCCGGCCGACGACCAGCTCCTCGGCGATCACCGTGGCGGTGGGCGAGACGGCGGCCGCGGCCTCGACCGCGGCGGCCAGCTCCGGGGCGGCGGCGCACACCGTGATGCCCCGCGAGCTGCCGGAGTCCACCGGCTTGACGATGACGGGGAAGTCCAGCCGTACGGCCTCGCGCAGGACGTCGACGGCGGGGCCGCCGACGTGGGCGGGCCCGGCCAGGCCGAGCCGGGCGCAGACCTCGCGGAAGTACGCCTTGTCCGTCGAGGCCCGCAGCGCGGCGGGCGGCAGGCCGCCGGGCAGCCCGAGGCGGCCGGCCACCGCGGCCAGGGCGGGCAGGTTGACGTCCGACCCCGGGGCGAGCAGTCCCAGCACGCCGTCCAGCTCGCGCAGGGCGGCGGTGACCGCGTCCACGTCGCGGGTGCTCACGTGCAGGAACTCGTCGGCCTCGGGCACCGCGGGAGCGTCGGCGCGCATGTCGACGCAGACGGTGGTCAGCCCGAGTCGCCGGGCGGCTCGGAAGGCGCTGATCGCGCCGTCCGAGCCGCCCAGGATGACCAGTCGGTTCACGTGCCGGCCACCGGCTCCGGGGAGTTCCAGTGGGTGCCGTGGGACTTGACGAACCAGTCCACGGTCCGGGCCATGCCGTCTTCGAGCGAGACGAGCGAGCTCGGCTCGATGCCCACCGACCGCAGGGTGTCGGTCCGGGCGGTGACGGCCGTGTCGGGCGTCTCGCCGGGGCGCATCGGCAGGTCGGCGATGGGCACCCGCTCGTAGCCGCGCTCCACGCACAGGTCGATGATGAGCTCGGCGACCTCGCGGATGGTGGAGGAGGTGGTCGGGCCGACCTCGACGACGTGGTCGAGCACCGTGCCCGCCGCGGCCGTCTCCAGGGAGGACACCAGCGCGCGGGCCACGTCGCCGACCCACACCATGTCCGAGACCTGGGTGCCGCCGCCGTACAGCTCGACCGGCATCCCGCTCAGCGCGCGGCAGATCACCGCCGGGGTGATCTTGCGGACCTTGCCGGAGGCGAAGGGCGGCGCCGCCTGCTGGCGGGGACCGTAGGCGTTGACGACCCGCACGTTGTTCACCCGGGTGCCGCGGTGCGCGTTGAACATGCGGACGAAGCGCTCGACGGCGGTCTTGGAGATGGAGTAGCTGTTGTCCATCCAGTGGTTGCCCACGCAGATGTAGACCCCTGGCAGGTCGTACTGGGCGACGGCCTCCAGGAAGTTGAGGCCGCCCACCAGGTTGGTCTCGGCGGCGGGGCGGGGGTTGGTGATGGTCTCCTGGGTGCCGAGGACGGCGGCCAGGTGGATGATCGCGTCGCAGTGCGCGGCCAGCTCCGTCATGGCGGTGGCGTCGCGGATGTCGCCCCGCATGACTTCCCAGGGGAGGTCGCGGTCCGCGCGTCCCCGGTGATCGAACACGAGCGGAACGTGGCCGCGGTCCGCGAGTTCTTCGCAGACGTAGCGACCGATGAACCCGTTTCCGCCGGTAACTCCGACCTTCATGCCACCTCTTGAGTGTGAGTGCCGTGAAAAGTGAGCCATGCTCGGATGAGGCTCGATATTGATCACAGCAGAAGTATTCTGTGAAGATCGTCATCGATTGATGGTTTGTGTCCATGTTGTGATGATTTCGCCATAAGAGGATTGCCGAGTGGAACTGTCCGTGCTGGATCCGTACCGCGATCCCGAGCCGCCCGGCTGGGAGGACTTCTGTGAGACCGAGGGCCTGACCGCCATCTGGTCCTACGACGTCCTCGCCGCCTCCTCCGAAGGGTCATGGGAGCGACCTCTGCTCACCGTGTTCCGCGACGACGGGCGGATCGTCGGCGCGGTCGGCGCCGTCTACCTCGGGCTGCGCCGGCCAGGGTCCAACCGCGTCCCGCGCCCGCGCCGGGAGCCGATCCTCCTCGACGTCCGACTGCCCGGCCACTCCAACAGGCCGACCTGGCACTTCAGCGCCGACGTGCCGGACGGCACCCGCCAGGACCTGCTCCGGAGGTTCGAGCGGGCGGTGAGGCGGCACCTCGGGCTGGGGCTCGCCGGCGTGCTCTACCGCATGGTGGACGAATCTCAGCTGTGCCTCGTGGCCCGCCGCGGCTCGATCACGCGTGACTCTCCCGGCACCACGTTCCTGCGGCTGAACTGGTCCACGACAGAGGACTGGATCAGCTCGCTCAGGAAGAAACGCAGAGCCTCACTGCGCCAGCAGATCGCCGCCATCGCCCAGGCCGACGACCTGGACGTGCGCGAGGGAAGCAAACGCCATGACCTCGATCCGGTGGAGCTGGCCGAGCTGAACCGCCTGCACACCGACCGGCTGGCCACCCGCTTCGACCCCCGTCACCCGCTGCCTCCCGCGTACTTCGACAGCCTGCTCCGGCGCGACGACGTCACCTTCATCTCCTACCACTCGCAGGAGCGGTTACTGGCCTTCGGGATCGTTTACGAGCACCCGAGCTCGCCGGTGAGCGGCCCCTGGGCGGCCCTGCGGCCCGAGGAGGGCGGTCGCAGGGACCTCTACTTCGACGTCCAGGTCCGCATCGTCCGGCGGGCGATCGACGCGGGCGCCAAGCGGGTTCTCTTCGGCCGGGGCAGAGCGGAGATCAAGAAGACCCTCGGTTTCGAGTACGTCCCGATGAAGCTGGTCGGCGTGCCCCGGTGGGTGATGGGATGAGCCTCACCCTGCAGACGTTCGACCCCCGCCACGACCCCGAACCCGACGGCTGGGAGCGCCTGCGCGCCGCCGCCGGCCAGAGCGTCACCTGGCGCTACGACCTGCTGCGCGCCTACGCCTGGGCCGCTCAGGCGCCGCTCCTGCTCACCGTGCTGAGCCAGGCGGGCACCCCGGTCGGCGCCGTGGCCGCCTCCCTGCGCGGCGTCCGGCCGCGCCGGGGCGTCTACGCCGACAGTCGCGACCCGGCCGGCCTGCTGGATGTGCACGCGCCCGCCAACCGCTCCCAGAAGGGGTGGTGGTTCACCGGCGACCCCACCCCGGGCGAGCGGCGGGACCTGCTGAGCGGTTATCTGCGCGGCGTCCGCCGCGAACTCGGCCTCGGCTGGCGGGGCGCGGTGTGGCGGGAGGTCTCGCCCGGCGAGCCGCGACACCTGCCGGGCCGGGTCAAGGTCAGCCTCCCCACCGAGCCGCTGGCCAGGCTGGCCACCCCCTGGGCCGGCATCGAGGAGTG
Source organism: Nonomuraea sp. CX421 (assembly GCF_059358955.1). Lineage (NCBI taxonomy): Bacteria > Bacillati > Actinomycetota > Actinomycetes > Streptosporangiales > Streptosporangiaceae > Nonomuraea > Nonomuraea sp. CX421. Next base: position 62,699 of record NZ_JCADBK010000032.1, read on the forward strand.
GTACGCCCTGCTCGACCGGGCCCGCCGGGACTCGCTCCGGCGGCGGGCCAGGAGCTTCGCCGCCGACCTGTCCATCCGGGTCGGGCCGGCCCACGACCTGGTGACCCCGGCCGAGGCGGCCGACCTGCGCGCCAGGAACGACCTCAAGCACCGCAGCGCGCTCTTCCCGGTCGCCCCGCTGCCGCTGCCCTACTTCGAAGCCCTGGTCGGCGGCGAGGAGGTGGTGGCCATCGCCTACCGCGACGGCGCCGGGACCCTGCTCGGGCTCTCCCTGATCCTGGACCACCCCGCCTGGCCCATCTGCCTGAGCTGGGGCGCCCTGCTGCCCGAGGAGGGCGGCCGCAAGCACCTTTACTTCGACGGCTACGTCCGCATGGTCGAGTGGGCCATCGCGTCGGGCAAGACCGGACTCGTCCTCGGCAAAGGGCAGGCGGAGTCCAAGCGCGCCCTCGGCGCCGACCTGGTCCCCTCCGCCGCCCTGGCCGTACCCCTCTGATCCATGGACAGCCTCATGACCTGCGTGCAATGCGGGCATCCGCATCCCGTGCCGATCAAACGGCCACTGCGCCCGCTCCGCTACTCCTGCCGATCCTGCGGCGCCCTCTACCGCCCGGGCCCCGCCCCGTCCGCGTCGGCCGGCGCCGGGCCGCCCGAGCTGCCCGCGCCGCCCGAGCCGGTGGCGGACGACCCGCTCGCGGCGTACCTGCCGGGCAGGATGGTCCGCTGGGTACGGGAGGAGGCCGGCCCGGAACCGGTCCCCGAGGCGCCGGACCGGGCCACGCTGGCCGGCTGGTACAAGGACTTCGACGCGCTCACCGCAGCGGCCCGGACCTCGCCCGAGGCCCGCGCCAGGTTCGACCGGCTCAGCGAGATCCCGCTCGACCAGCTGCCCGCCAAGCCGCCGGCGTTCTCCAAGGTGTGCGCCGCGCTGCACGCCACCTGCTACGACACCGGTCTGGCCGTCGCCAGGCTGGGCGGCCAGGGCGAGCCGTTCGTCCTCGAACGCGTCACCCACCTGCGGCGCTGGCTCGCCACGGCGGGCCGGTCCACGACCTGGCCGGAGGCGCCCCAGGCCGCCGAACCCGCCCGCGAGGCGGTCGAAGGGCTGCTCACGCTGCCCGCCTCGTTCACCACCGAGCAGGTCAGGACCCTCTTCACGGCGCTGTTCGGGGTGGACAAGGGGCCGTCGCTCCCCGGCGTGCGCGACCGGTTCGGCGACGAGCGCATCCAGCGGGCGCTGCTCACCTACCTGGAGACCGGCGACCGCCCGCTGCGCCGGCTGGTCCGCGACGAGCTGGACGCGCGGTGACCACGGACGCCGTGAGCGCGGACGCGGCGCACCGCATCGGCCCGCGCCGCCTGCTGACGCTGCTGGGCGGCCGCGCCACCTTCCGCCTCCTGCTGTACGTCTCGGCGGGCGTGCTGGTCGCCGCGTGGAGCCGGGAGGACTTCAACGTCTACGCCGCGGCCGTGGGCGCGGCCGGCTGGCTGGCCATGGTGGTCCAGTCGGGCCCGGAGAAGGCGGCTCTGACGCTCATCCCGCGTGCCCGCCGGACCCGCGACCAGCTCATCGGCCCGCTGCGCGCGATCGTCGGGTACGTGCCGCCGCCCTTCGCCGCGGCCGGGGCCGTCGCGTTCGCGCTGGCGCCGGACTCGGCGGTCACGGTCTACCTGCTGGCGATCGCCTACTACATCAGCCTGGGCTGCGGCATGCTGGGCGTGGCCCTGCACCGCGCGCTCGGCGGCTACGGGCGCGACACGGTCCACTTCTCACTCCTCGGCCTGGGCATGATCGGCATGGCCGGGCTGGCGTTCACGGCCGGCATCGGGCCCGCCGGCTACCTGGCGGGGCTGGTGGCCCTCATGACCGTGCTGAACATCGCCCTGCTGCGCGGCCTGCCGCGCGGCTCCGGCGCCCGCCCGCGCCGGGCCGTGCGCCGGCTGCTGGCCGGCACGGTGGCGCTGATGGGCGCCGCCGACGTGATGGCCAACGCCATCGTGGGCACTCTCTTCGTGGAGCTGGCGCTCACCTCCCACGCCGGCCAGAGCGGCGACCTCTACCTGATGATCCTCGGCTGGGGATTCGCCACCTCCGTGGTCTACACCGTGCAGCGGATCTACCAGCCGCGGCTCGCCCTGCGGATGGTCTCGCCGGACGCCCCCGAAGCCCGCGCCCTGGCCCGCCGCATAGCCGGCCTGGCGGTCTGGGGGAGCGCCGTCTGGCTGGTCCTGGCCGGCGCGGCGCTGGCCGGCGGCCTGGCCGGGACCCGCTCCCTGGTCGCGCTCGGCGTGCTGATGGCGACGCTGCTGCCCGCCAACGCGCTGGCCGGCTTCGGGATCTTCGTGCTGGAGAACGCCGGCGGCACCGGCCTGCGCGGCAGCGCGCTGGCCGTCGTACTGGCCTGGGCGGTGGTCGCCGCGCTGGGCGCGCTGGTGATCCCGCTCGCCGGCGCCGCCGGAGCCGTGTACGCGCTGGGAGCGCAGGGACTGGTGCTGGGACTCGCGCTGAGGAGACGGATGTGACGACCGGACTGACCGTTCTGGTGCCCTGCTTCAACGAGGGCGCGCAGGTCGAGGCCGCCTACCACGAGCTGGTCGCGGAGCTGAAGGAGATCGGCGAGCTGGAGATCCTCTTCGTCGACGACGGGAGTTCCGACGACTCCCTGGAGCGGATCCGCCGCCTGGCGGAGACGGACCCGCGGGTCCGCTACCTGTCGTTCACCCGCAACTTCGGCATCGACGCGGTCATGGCCGCCGGGTTCCGCTACGCGAGCCGGCCGTGGACGGTTCAGTGCGACGCCGACCTCCAGGTGCCGCCGGCGGAGATCTGGTCCCTGCTCGCCAAGGCCGCCGAGGGCTACGACGTGGTCTTCGGCGAGCGGATCGGCCGGCGCGACCCGCTCGTCCGCCGGGCCGGCTCGGCGGGGCTGCACTGGGCGGCCCGGCGGATCTTCGGCATCGGCATGCCGCGTGGCGCCTCCACCTTCCGGCTGGTGCGCACCGGCCTGGCCCGTACGATCACCGACCTGCGGCTGCCCTGGTTCATCCCGGCGGTGCCCCTGGTCGGAGCCCGCTACACGGCCACCCCGGTCGCGCACCGGCCCCGGACGGCCGGGCGGTCCAAGCTCCGCCTGGCCAGGCTCGCGGCGCACTCCTTCGAGCTGTTCTTCGGCTTCTCCCTGCGGCCGCTCGTCGCGTTGTACGCGGCCGGGACGCTGGGCGGCGCGCTCGCGCTGCTGCTGTCGGCACTCGGCTACCTCGGGGTGGCGGGCGGCACGGCGTTGCCCGCGACCCAGCTTCTGCTCACCGGGGTGACCCTGGCGGTGCTGGCGGTGCTGGGCCGCTATCTCCACCGGCTGCTGCGCGAGTCGGACCGGCTGCGCACCTACTACGTCAGGGACGCCAACGTGCCGCTGCTGCCGGAGGACACGCTGACCGGCGGCCTGCCCGGCCCGCCGCCTCCGACCCGGCCGGCTCCTGACCGCCTGTGACGGCACGGACGTCGCACCCGCCTGTTCGACCTGCGCTGACCTCGGCGGACGACTGCCGGGTGGCGGAACCTCCCCGCCATCCGGCATGAGAGGATCGGCACCGTGTCGCGAGATGTCCGGCGTCTGCTGATCGTGCACCACACCACCTCGCCCACGCTGCGGGAGCTCTTCGAGGCGGTGCGCGAGGGCGCCACCACCGACGAGGTCGAGGGCGTGGAGGTGGTCACGCGCGCGGCGCTGGCCGCCACCGCCGTCGACGTGTTCGAGGCCGACGGGATCATCCTGGGCACCCCGGCCAACATCGGCTACATGAGCGGCGCGCTCAAGCACTTCTTCGACACCATCTACTACCCCTGCCTGGAGGAGACCCGCCGCCTGCCGTACGCGCTGTACGTGCACGGCAACAACGACACCACCGGCGCCGTCCGCGCGGTGGAGTCGATCGCCACCGGCCTCGGCTGGGAGCGGGTCCAGCGGCCGGCGACGGTGACGGGCGCCCCCGGCAAGGACGCGCTGGAGGCCTGCTGGGAGCTCGGCGCCACCGTCGCCGCGACGATCAGCCCCGTGTGAGGAGAATCGCGGTATCCGATGTGGATCGCGTACCCGTCGGCCTCGCACGTTCCGCGGGGACAGCCCCCGCATGACGACGCCCGGGTCTCGCAGGTGAGACCCGGGCGTCGTTCCTGGCTGCCGCGAAGGGTCAGCCCATGTGCGGGTAGCGGTGGTCGGTCGGCGGGACGAACGTCTCCTTGATCGTGCGGGCGTTGACCCAGCGGATCAGGTTGAAGATCGAGCCCGCCTTGTCGTTGGTGCCCGAGGCACGGGCCCCGCCGAACGGCTGCTGGCCGACGACCGCGCCGGTCGGCTTGTCGTTGACGTAGAAGTTGCCCGCCGCGAAGCGCAGCCGCTCCGAGGCGGAGGCGATCGCGTAACGGTCCTGGGCGATGACCGACCCGGTCAGCGCGTACGGCGAGACGCTCTCCATCTGGTCGAGCACCGCGTCGAAGTCGGCGTCGTCGTAGACGTGCACGCCCAGGAGCGGGCCGAAGTACTCCTTGACGAAGATCTCGTCGGTCGGGTCGGCGCACTCCATGATGGTCGGCTTCACGAAGTAGCCGGCGGAGTCGTCGTACGAGCCGGTGATCAGGTCGATGCCGGACGTCTCGCGCGCCCGGTCGATGGCGGCCTTGTGCTTGGCGAAGGCCCGCTCGTCGATGACGGCGCCCATGAACGTCGACAGGTCGGCCGCCACGTCACCCACGGTCAGCGACTCGGCCATGCCCACGAAGTCGTCGCGCATCCGCGTCCAGAGCGAGCGCGGCACGTAGGCCCGCGACGCGGCCGAGCACTTCTGCCCCTGGTACTCGAACGCGCCCCTGACCAGCGCGGTCGTCAGCACACCGGGGTCGGCCGACGGGTGGGCGAGCACGAAGTCCTTGCCGCCGGTCTCGCCGACGAGGCGCGGGTAGCCGTGGTAGGAGGCGATGTTCGCGCCGACGGTGCTCCACAGGTGCTGGAAGGTCGGGGTCGAGCCGGTGAAGTGGATGCCCGCCAGGGCCGGGTGGGTCAGGGCGACCTCGGAGACCGCCTGGCCGTTGCCGGTGACCATGTTGATCACCCCGGGCGGCAGGCCCGCCGCCTCCAGCAGCCGCATGGTGAAGTGCGCGGCGAACTGCTGGGTGGGCGAAGGCTTCCAGACAACGACATTCCCCATAAGAGCGGCAGATGTCGGCAAATTTCCGGCAATGGCGGTGAAGTTGAACGGCGTGATCGCCAGCACGAACCCTTCGAGCGGCCGGTACTCCATCCGGTTCCACACCCCGGGCGACGACACCGGCTGCTCGGCGTAGAGCTGACGGGCGTAGGCCACGTTGAACCGCAGGAAGTCGATCAGCTCGCAGGCCGCGTCGATCTCCGCCTGCTGCGCCGACTTCGACTGCCCCAGCACGGTCGCCGCGTTCAGCGTCGCCCGCCACGGCCCGGACAGCAGGTCGGCCGCCTTGAGGAAGATCGCCGCCCGCTCGTCGAAGGAGAGCGCCCGCCAGTCGGGAGCGGCCCTCAGCGCGCTGGAGACGGCGTCACGCACGTCCTGAGCCGTGGCGTCGTTGGCACGCCCCAGGACGGCGGTCTTGTTGTGCGGCTGCACGACGTCGATCGGCGTGCCCCCGCCGAGCCGCCGCTCACCGCCGATCGTCATGGTCAGGTCGATCGACGACCCGGCCAGCTCCTTGATCCGGGCCTCCAGCGAGGCCCGCTCGGCGCTGCCGGGCGCGTAGCCGTACACCCGCTCGTTCGCGGGCACCGGCACGTTGCTGATGGCGTCCATGTCACTTACCCCCAAGGGCACGAAGGAAGAAGGCGATGTTGGCGGGGCGCTCCGCCAGCCGCCGCATGAAGTAGCCGTACCAGTCGTCGCCGTAGGGGACGTAGACGCGGACCGTGTGGCCGGCCCCCGCCAGGGCCTCCTGCCGATCGGTGCGGATCCCGTACAGCATCTGGTACTCGTAGTCGCCGGGGGTCCGGCCGGACCGGTCGGCGAGCAGCTCGGTGACCGAGATCATGCGGTCGTCGTGCGTCGCCACCATGGGGTATCCCTTCCCCGCCATGAGGATCCGCAGGCACCGCACATAGGCCTTGTCGACGTCCGTCTTGCTCTGGTGGGCGACCGCGGCGGGCTCCCGGTAGGCGCCCTTGACCAGCCGCACCCGGCTGCCCGCCGCGGACAGCTCGCGGCAGTCGTCCTCGCTGCGGAACAGGTAGGCCTGGATGGCCACACCGGTCGACGGGTGGTCGGCCCGCAGCTCACGCAGGATCTTGAGGGTCGAGTCGACGGTGGTGTGGTCCTCCATGTCGAGCGTGACGGTCGATCCGCCCGCCTCGGCGGCGGCGCAGATCCGCCGGGCGTGCTCGAGCGCCTTCGCCTCGTCGAACGCCTGCCCGACGGCCGACAGCTTCACCGACACCTCGGCGGCGCCCCCGAGACGCAGGGGCCGCAGCGCTTCCAGGAGCGTCACGTACGCCTGCGCCGTGGCCGCCGCGGCGTCCGCGTCGCGGGTCTCCTCGCCGAGATGGTCAACGGTCACGGTCAGCTTCGCCTCGCGGAGCCGTACGACGGTGTCACGGGCCTCCTGGACCGTCTCACCGGCGACGAACCGGTCGACGACCTTGCGGGTGAGCGGGAACCCCGACACGGAACGCCGCACCAGCCCGCTCCGGGAAGCGGCAAGAAGAAGTTGACCGACCATGTCTCCAGCCTAAAACCGCAGCTCACCGGGCAGCCATCGACGGGCGTAACGCCGGGTGTGGCAGGCTGTCATACACATGGACAAATCGGCTGATCTGCAGGACACCGTCGACGAGATCGCCCGCCTGCTGGGGGCGTCCGCGACGCTGGAGGACCGCTCGTTCCGCCTGCTCACGTACGGGGCGCAGCACGGCGACATCGACACCGTGCGCCAGGAGTCGATCCTGCGCAGGCGCGCCACCCCCGAGGTCCGCGACTACTTCGAGCGCTACGGCATCGCCAGGGCCGGCACCCCCGTCCGCATCCCGGCCGACGCCGGTCTCAAGGTGCTGGCCCGGGTCTGCTGGCCGCTGCGCTACCGCGAGGTGACCTACGGCTACCTGTGGCTGCTCGACTCGGGCAGTCTCACCGACGAGGCGCTGCGCCGGGTGGAGGCGCTCGTCGCCCGGGCGGCCGCCGCGCTCGCCCAGGAGGCCCGCGGCCGTCAGGACCTCGGCAGCGGCCTGCGCACCCTGCTCTCCGCCGACCCCGAGGAACGCGCCGGCTCCTCGATCGAGATCGGGGGCCCGGTGACCGCCATCGCCGTGCGCGAGTCCGAGGAACGCGTCGCCGCGCTGTGGACCCTCCCGCGTGGCGTGCTCGCCCAGGCCGGCTCGCCGGTGGCGCTGCTCGTCCCCGCGCGCCTGGCCGGCGAGGTCGCCCAGACCACCCGGAGCGCGTACGGCACCGCGGCCGGCATCGGCGGCCCCCGGGACGATCCGGCCGACGCCTGGCAGAGCTGGCGGGAGGCGCGCCTGGCCCTGCGCGTGGCCGAGCACTTCCCCCGGTTCGCCTCCCTTGCCTGGTGGGAGGACCTCGGCGTGCACCGGCTGCTGGCCCGGCTCGGCCAGGCGGATCTGCGGGAGCTGGCCGGCGAGGTGGCGGCGCTGGACCCGGCGCAGGCCCACACCGTCGAGACCTACCTCGACCTCGGCGGCCACGCCCAGAAGACCGCCGCCGAGCTCGGCATCCACCGTCAGACGCTCTACTACCGCCTCGGCAGGGCCGAACGCCTGCTGGGCCGCGACCTGTCCGACGGCGACGATCGCCTGACCGTCCACCTCGGCCTCAAGGCGGCCCGCCTGCGCCCGCGCGACGGCGGGGGAGCGGTCTGGCCATCGCCGACGGGGTAGACGGCATCAGGCGCGGCGGACGGGGCCGGTCGCGGTCGATGGGCTCTGGCGAGTGCGGATGCGGTCAGGCGAGGTGGCGCAGTGCCGCCTCGTCGCCGGGGCCGTCGCGGCGTGCCAGCCCTTCGGCCACCCGCTCGCGGAACGCGGCGTCCCGGTGCCCGTCGTACTTGAACTTGCCGCGGACCTCCTCGACGGCCAGCCGCAGGCCCCTGATCCCCGGCAGCAGCCGGGGCATCTCGGCCGGGTCGCCCGCCTCGGGCTCGAGATCGGCCAGCTGGTGGCGCAGGATCTCCAGCTTGCCGTCGTCGTCGGTGACGATCTCGGCGTGGCAGGTGAGCTGGACGGAGGAGTAGTAGGTGGTGGGGACGCCGAGCCTGGGATCGGTGCCGGGCTCGGCGCGCCACGCGCCGGGGATGTACGCCCACGGTGCGCCGACCGCGAGCAGCACCTTCGGATTCTCCTCGATCGCCGCCCACACCGGGTTGGGCCTGGCCAGGTGGAGCAGCACGGTCCGGTCGCCGGCCAGCGCGAACTGCGTGGGCACCACCACCGGGACGTCCCGGCCACGCCCGGCGGCGATCAGGTGCCCGAACTGGTTGTCGCGGACAAAGGCGAGGGACTCCGCCTCGATGACGGAGTCCCAGGGATGGATCAGCATAGGCAGACGATAGGGCCTGCGGTGCCATCAGGCGCAGGCGGCCTCGTACACGCGGACGAGCTCCTGGCTGACGCGCTCCCACGAGTAGCGGGAACGGGCGCGGTCGGCGCCGGCGTAGCCGAGGGCGGTCCGCAGGGTCGGGTCGGTCAGCAGCTCGCGGGCCAGCCGGGCGGTGCGGGCGGGCCGGTCCGGCGGCACCAGCAGGCCGGTCACGCCGTCGATGACGGAGTCGAGGTGCGCGCCGACGGCCGAGGCGATCACCGGCACGCCGCAGGCCATCGCCTCCAGCGCGACGATCCCGGTCGAGGCCTCGCGCGGCACGGACACCACGGCGTCGGCGCTGCGCATGAGCTTCGGCACCGCGGCTCGCTTGACCTGCCCGAGCAGGGTGACCCGATCGGCCACGCCGAGCTGCTCGGCCAGGGCGCGCAGGCGGCGTACCTCCCTGTCGTCGTCGAGCTGGTCGGGGTCGGGTCCGCCGGCCAGCACGAGCTCGACGTCCGACAGGCCCTGCAGCGCGCGGACGATCGTGTGCGCGCCGCGGTCCGGCGAGAGGGGGCCCACGTGCAGCAGCCGCTTGCGGGTGCCGCGCGCGGCCGCCGCGCCCTGGCGGTGGAAGCGCTCGGTGTCGACGCCGTAGGGGACGATGGCGATGTTGTTGCGCGGGACGCCGAGCCTGATCAGCGCCGACTCCTGGTCACCGGATCCGGCGATCACGGCGTCGGCCCTGCGGCCGAGCGCCCGCTCCAGCTTGAGATGGGTGGGGTCCACGGTGTGGAAGGTCTGCGTCACGGGCACGTCCAGACCCTTGGCTCCGGCCACCGCGGCGAGCCCGCCGGTCCAGGAATAGGCGTGGATCACGTCCGGCCGGTCCTGGTGCCAGCGCTTCATCAGGTGGTTGCCGACGTCGTTGAGATAGGGGACGACGTCGTCGGCGGTGAGGCTGCGAGCCGGGCCCACGTCGATGTGCTCCACCATGACCCCCGGGGCCACCCGCGTCCTGGGCTTGCCCTCGGCGCTGTCACGACGGGAGTAGATGGTGACCTGGTGGTCGCGGCCCAGTTCGCGCGCCACGGCGTGGAGGTTGTGGCGCTTGTTGCCGGAGACGGAAGCGACGATCGCGATATTCATGGCACACCTCAGCGTGAAAAAAAGCCTTCAAGGTGTGCCTGCGTCTTAGGCACGTCTGTCTGCTCCAAGACTTTACCCAAGAACCGGCCAGACGCAAACCCCGACAGATCAGACTTCTCGGTCAGACGCCTCGAAGTGCCAGGATGACGATCTCGTCCCACACCTGCCCGCCGGAGAAGGCGTGCCGGTCGGCCTCGATCGCCTTGACCACCGTGGCAGGCGCCTGACCTGTGCATCTGCCCAGCACGTCGGCCAGCCGCTCCTCACCGTAGGGCTCGCCCGTCTCGTTCCTGGAGGAGATCAGACCCTCGGAATAAAGAACCAGAGTCTCACCCACACCGACGGTGAGATCCTCCACGCCGGTCTCCGCCTCGGGCGAGATGCCCAGCGGCACCCCGCCGCCCGAGGCGAACCGCACCCCGCCGTCGGGATGCAGCAGCGCCGCCGGATGGTGCCCCGCCGACGACAGCCGGATCTTGCGCCCCTGTACGAACCCCGTGACCGCCATCACGAACATGCCGGTGCCCTGCTTGACCAGGGCCTCGTTGACCTTGCGCACCACCACGTCGGGGTCGGCGTCCCAGGCGCTGAGCACCCGCAGGCCGCCTCGCACCATCGCGCTGACCGACGCCGCCTCCTCGCCCTTGCCCGCCGCGCCGCCCAGGGCGAACCCCCAGCCACCCGTCACGGGGAACACGTCGAAGAACTCGGCGCCCACCGACGTGCCGGGGTTGTAGATCGCGCTCGCCTCGTAACCGGGCACGTCCGGCAGGTTGCGCGGCGCGACGCTCGCGGTCAGCGCGTCCGCCGCGCGCGAGCGGCTCTGGAAGCTGCTCTGCGCGCGCACCGCGAGCCCGAGCTGCAGCCCGACCTCCTGGATGACACCCAGGTCGGCCAGTGTGAACGGCGGCCGGTCACCCGCCCTGACCAGCGTCAGCGCCCCGTCGTTCGAGCCGATCGGCACGCACAGCAGCGACCCGGCCCCCATCGCGGTCAGCAGCGGCCCGTCGGCGCAGAAGCCCAGGACCGTCTCGTCGTCGATCATCTCCTGAACCACGCCGGAGCCACGCTCCAGCACCTGGGCCACGACCTGGCTCGCCGCCGGATCGGCGTCCTCCACCTGCCGCACCAGGCCGCCCAGCGGCTGGTTCTTGGGCGCGACCACGATCGCCCGGCGCGGGAGCCCTTCGCGCACCATGTCCGCGACCACCCAGTCGGCCCACTCGGCCGCCAGCAGCCGCGTCGCCCTGGCCAGCGCGATCGGCTGCCTGAGCGCGTCCTCGTCGAGCAGCAGCGCGCCCATCCTGGCCAGCAGATCCTGGCGTTTCGAGGCCGCCATCAGCAGCGCGCCGTCTGACTGCTCCGGCCGCCCGGCGCCCGGACCGGGCAGCTGCACCTCGGTCGGCAACGCCACGGCGGCCACCATCTGCTGCGGCTCGCCCGGCATGGTCAGCCGGGTCAGCGCCAGCTGCACGGTGTGGGTCCTGCCCTGGTGCGCCAACCGGGTCTCGAACGCCGCCGGCTGCCCGGTCTGCAGCACCGATGTCAGGTGCGAGCGGAACGCCGCCCGCCTCGACACGTCGACCAGCAGCGGGAACGACCGGCCCACCAGGTAGCCGTCGGGGCTGCCCAGCACCCGCGAGGTCTCTCCGTTGATGCGCCTGACCACCCCGCCGCCGTCGAGCACGATCACCGGCACCGGGAAGGCCTTGAAGACCTGGCGCAGCAGCTTGAGCTCCCGCTGCGGCCCCTCCTTCTTGCCGCCCGGCCGCCGGGTCGCCTTGCGCAGCTCCTCGTGGGCCGCGGCCAGCAGCTCGGCGGCGGTGTCGAGCTCCGCCAGCGCCGCGTCCAGGGTCGGGGCGAGGTCGGAGGGGTACGCCGTCTTCGCCTCACGCAACGAGGAGACACGCACGGTGAGTGCGTTCAGGGCGTGTTCGAGGTCGGGCATGGTCATCCTCTGACGCTACGCCACGGGGGATAATGCTAGCTACTAAGGGGTAGGGGCACTTTGCTATGGAATCAACGGCAATGATGACATCCGGGTTGGCGCGGGATCTAGCGGCGCTGGGACGCCTCAACCAGGACACCTCCACCGAAAGTGTGCTCCGCGGCCTCACCGCCGCCCTCGCGGCCGGCGTGCCGGGCTGCTCGGGAGGCTCGGCCGAGCACTGGCGTGACCACCGGGTGCTGGTCTCCGGCTCCCACAGCGAGCTGATCATGCTCGTCGAGGGAGAGCACGACCTCGGTGAGGGCCCCGGCGTCGAAGCGCGGCAGACCGGCGGCCGCGTGGTCGTGACCGACGTGCTGACCGACGGCCGATGGCCCGGATACGCCGCCCTCGCCACCCGCTGGAGCGTGCGCTCCGTGCTGGCCCTGCCCATCAAGGCGCGCCCCGCGCTCCTGGTCGTCTGCCTCTACTCCGTACGCCCCGGAGCCTTCACCCCGCAGGCCGCCCACGCTCTCACCGGGATGCTGACCGAGCAGGTCGGAGTGGCCATGGCCAACATGTCGGACTTCGAGGACGTACGGACCGACGCCGCCCAGCTGCAGGAGGCCCTCGCCGGCCGGGCCGTGATCGACCAGGCCAAGGGCATCATCATGCAGACCAGTGGGTGCACCGCCGAGGCCGCCTTCGAGGAACTGCGCCGGATCTCGCAGCATCACCAGGTCAAGGTGGCCGACCTGGCCCGGCTGCTGGTCGAGGAGCACCAGCGCAAGTCGCGCCGCTAGCCGCTAGCCAATGGCGGCCAAGGCGTCGTCCAGCGTGTCGTAAAGCGGCAGCCGCTGGGCCAGCCCAGTGATCCACATCACCTTGGACTTCGAATACTCGACGCCCACCAACGCGAACTTGGCCCCAGAGGCCAGGCTGTTCTGCCACTGGTGGACGATCAGCCCCAGAGCCCGCGAATCCATGAAGGTCACCCCGGCCAGGTCCAGAATCAGGTCCGAGCCGGCCAGGGACAGATAGTCGGCGAACTGCTCCCGCGTCGTCGCGTCGAGCACGCCGTCCACCTTGACCACAGTGATCTCGTCCACAGTCGACGAGCTGAGGCTCAGGGCGGCGACCGAGCCCTCACCGTTCTCCGGCATTGTCACGCAGGCAACCCTACTGTCACTGCGGCGGAGAGGAATACTTCCTCGCGAAGGGGGGATAGACTGGGGCGAAGTCCAGCAGAGGGCTTTCGTCTCGTATTACCGCGAGATGTGCCTCTGGCTGGGCTTTTCCCGTTCGGCCGAGGCGCTCCCGCGAAGCACGTCAAGAGGAGCAGCGATGGCTGTGCAGGAATACGTCCTCGAAGAGATGACCGCCGAGCAACTCCTGGTTGAGATGGTCAGAGAAGGCACCCCCGACGGCCAGAGGGAACGGCTGCGCGAGCGAATCGTCGAGATGCACCGCCCCTTGGCCATGGAGATCGCCCGGCGCTACCGCTACCGCGGTGAGCCCATGGAAGACCTCCTCCAGGCGGCGTACGTCGGGCTCATGAAGGCCGTCAACGGCTTCGACCCGACACTCGGCCACGCGTTCAGGGGCTACGCTGTCGTCACGATGACCGGAGAGGTCAAGCGACACTTCCGCGACCGCACCTGGGCCATCCGGGTGCCGCGGGTCTACCAGGAGCGGCGCTCCGAGCTCAACAAACTCGTCGCCGACCTCAGCCAGGACCTGGGGCGTTCCCCCACCGTGGCGGAGCTCGCGGCCAAGATGAACATCTCCGAGGAGGACGTTCTGCTGACACTCGACGCCTCCGCGGCCTACAGCACGCTCTCGCTGGACGCCCCCCTCGGCGCCGACGACGACGCCGCCTCCCTCGGCGACGTCATCCCCGAGGACGACGACACCCTGAGCACCATGCTCGACCGCGAAGCGGTCAAACCGTTGATCGACGCGCTCCCGTCGCGCGAGAAGCACATCCTGCTGCTGCGGTTCTTCGGCAACATGACCCAGGCGGAGATCGCGGCCGAGTTCGGCATCTCGCAGATGCACGTATCGCGAATTCTGCGTAAGGTGCTGGACCAGCTACGCACAGAACTCGTCGGTTAGGGGCGGATCTTCGGGTGGACGAGGACCTTGATCCTCAAGTCACGGGCTCGACGAGCCCGCCACCCGGCGCGCCCGTGAAGGTGCTCCGCTTCCGGCTGCCGGACCTGCCCCAGGTCCGGCACTTCGCCGAGACCGAGGCCCGCACGGCTGGCATGCCGGAGGAAGCCATCGGCGACTTCGTGATCGCCGTGAACGAGGTGGCCACCAACGCCGTCACCCACGGCACCACGGACGGCAGGGTGCGCCTGTGGGTCGACGACGGTGACGTCGTCGTCGAGGTGCACGACAAGGGCGAATGGAAGCCCGGGCCGATGCCCGGGTCGGTGGGCGGGATGGGGCTGTGGGTGGCGCGGCTGCTCGCCCTCGACCTCAACCTGCAGGTCGGGAGCGGTGGGAGCACGGTCACCATGCGGTTCCCCGGTGAGTCCTGACGCTTTCGCATGATGATGCCCGGCAGCCCGTGCCGGGGGGTCGCGCACGGGATGCCGGGCATCGGCGTGGTGTCTACCGGCGGGTACGCCCGCGCCAGCCGCCGGTGGAGCCGCGGACGCTTGCCGTACCTATGCCGGCCTGATGCAGCGCCAGCAGCGTCAGGCCGAGCAGCATGAACGTCGTGCCGGAGATGCTCGCCGCGATCCGCGCGTTCAGCAGATCGAGCAGGAAGCCGAGTCCGAAGATGATCGCCGCGACGATCGCGAGCATGTCACGTCACCTCTGTCCGGGGCCGGAGAACGACAGCAGCCGTTCGAGTACGTTCCGGTAGTCGCGCAGCGCCAGGCGGAGCTGCTCCGTGTCTTCCTTGTCGGCGCTCTGCCAGCGGCCGCGCAGCTCGCCGGTGTGGCTGGTGAGGGCGGCCGTGAGGGAGTCGACGACCTCGCCGACCAGCCCGTCGGCGCGCTGGACCGCGTCACGGGGATCGTCCACGAAGGACGCCTGCACGTCACGCCAGCGGCCCTGCACCTCGGCCGGGTCCTGGTCGAACAGGACCACCTCCTGAGGGGCGGCGTGGGTGGGCGTGCCGCCCACCACCGGCTCGTCGTGCGCCTGGTCCGCCACGGGCTCGCCGTGCTCATCGTGCTCGTCGTGCTCATCGTGCTCGTCGGAGGCCGGCCGCTGGTCCACCACCGGGCCCGGATGCACGCGGGTCTGCTGGTGGTCGGGGTCCAGATCCGGGTCGGCCGTCGTGTCATCCGCCCGGCCGTAGGGGTCACGGTAGGGGGTGTCCTCGAACCGCTCCTCGCCCGGGTCGTTCACCCGAGCGTGCTCGTCATGGGGGTCGCCGGTCCGCGGATCGTCGTTCGGGTCACCGGCCCGCAGATCGTTGTCATTCGCCCGCACGTCATGATCGTTCGGTTCGATCACGCGAAGGTCGTCGTCCGCCCGTACATCGTGGTCGTTCGCGGGGGAGTGGGGGTCACGAGTGTTGTCGTCATCGGCCGCGTCGGCCCGTTGCGACGGCACTCTCAATTCATCGCCCATTATCGCTTCACCGTCCTCGTGTGGTCTCGTTCAGCAGTTCCTCGAAGAGCGCGCGATAGTGGACCATCGCCTGGCGGAGTTCCTCCGTGGAGGCCTCCTTACGGGCCGCACGCCCGCTGATCTCGTGCGCCTTGCGGTAGTGGTCGAGCGTGGCCGCATGGCCGACGGACAAGTCGGAAAGCCGCTGCTCGAAGTCCTCCGTCGGGTAGCCCCGGTCCGCCATGACCGACGTGACCAGCTGGTCCGCCTCGGTCACCGCGAACCCGGGAGCGTCAACGAAGCGCTCCTGCACCTCGGTCCACCGGTTCGCGTAGCTGTCACGCGACTCCACCGGCAGGGGCCGGATGTCGAGTTCCGAGTAGCGCTGCTCGCGGGCGAGCAGTTCCTGCTCGGCCTCCCGCTTGTTGTCGTGCTCGCTCATCAGCCGTTCGTATTCGGGGCCGAAACGTGTGCGGAGCCGGCTACGGCGCTGCTGCTGCAGCACCACGTAACCGACTGCGGCGACCGCCACCACCGCGACCACGACGACGGCCACCCAGATCAAGGTGGACATGATGTTCGCCTCCGGTCTTCGTGTTGAGACCAGCGACTGCCCCTGATCGGACTCTCGAAACGCTGTGTCAGCGGCCTTCCAGCGCTTCTCGCGCCGCCGCGAGCACGCCCGCGACATGTGAGCCACCAGGTGAGGCGGGAACCTCCCGGAACCCTTCCGCCGGGTCGTAATCCACGTCGAAACCGGCATCGACGAGCCGCTGCGCCCACCGCAGAGCCGTGTTCAGCCGCTCGGAAGCGGGCGGCTTGCCCTGGGCTGCCGCCGACAGATTACGCAGATTGGTCGCCGGCCCCGACTGCATGTGCGCTCTGGCCACCTTCCACGGCACGGCCCGGCTGTGGTCGAGCATCGGCTTGGCCAGCCCGGCCGCCCGCTTCGCCTGCAGCACCCCCGACTCGCTCACCCCGAAGCGCGCGGCCAGCTCCTGCACGGTCAGCCCCTCGGCGACGAGCCTGGTCAGCTCGTCCCGATCGATCGTCGGCCTCCGGCCCACCGGCCCTCCTCGCTCCCGCCCGCTGAGTACGCGTGCGCCTTCGATGTGCGCTAAGGTTATGACGTCTCGCCCGCAAGGGCGGTCAGCACGACCGGGACGTAGCGCAGCTTGGTAGCGCACTTGACTGGGGGTCAAGGGGTCGCAGGTTCAAATCCTGTCGTCCCGACTGCATTTTCGCAGGTCGGAGCCACAGTATCCAAGATTGGGTGCTGTGGCTTTTCTCTTGTGTCACCCAGGCGTCATCAAGACTCGGCCTGTCGCTGAGTGCCGTTGGGTGACACATGTCTGTCCAGCATGTCAGCGCATCCACTGGTTCACGGGCCGGGGTTGGACGCCGTGTTCAAACGGAGTCGAAAATCTACGGCGTAAAGGCCGCCGGGAGCCTCTTCCTTCTGGTCTCCTGCCTCATCGAAACTGTCAGCGGCCTGCCGTGAAGTGCGCCGACGCAAGGTCCTGCTGGTGGCCGGGGCCATCAAGGGAGTGTTCCCAAGGCGTGGGAATGGGCGACGGTCGGACCTTGGTGCCTTATCGGTGATGCGTGGCCCGAACGGAGGTGAAGATGATACGACCCCAACGTCCGGGAAGCTGCCCTCGCTGGAGACGCCGTGGGAGGGGTTCGACGCCTTGCTCGCCGATGTCCGCTATGGCCGGAGGGTCGACCATCCGGGCTGGGACATGATGACCGCCGTGCTGGAGCAGGTGTTTGAGCTTGGCGCGGGTGTTCTCGATGTCCTTCCGCTCCAAGGGAAGGTCCAGGGCCAGGCAGAGGTCGGGTCGAACACCGAGCGTCGGCCGATCAGCCAGGCATGCGGGAACCGGCCGCCGGGCCGGACCGAGGGCAGGTACTCGTCGATCCGCTCGATCGCCCGGGTCCGGTCGGCCCCCGGCCAGTCGATCACGCCCGGCGAGCTCTCGTAGCGTGCGCCGAACTGGACGCCGTGGCTGTACCACTGCTGCCGGTCCAGTTTCTGGATCAGCTGGCCGGCCGCGTGCCCGAGCGAGTGGCCCTCGTCGGAGTCCTCATGGAAGCTCGGCGCGCTCGTGATCTCCTTCATGTCGCTCTCGATTTTGAGGGCGGCATGGGAGATCGCCTCACCGACCGAGCGGCGTTCGCTCTCATAGCCCGCGAGAAGCCGCGGCCCTCCCCAGCCCCCGACGGCGTCCCCGATCCCGGTGCTCATGCCGAATCCGCCCAGCGGCAGCCAGACGTGCGCCGCGTCGCCGGCCACGAGCACCCGTCCGTCCCGGAAGTGGTCTGCCACCAGCCGGCGCGGAGTCCACCGGGGTCGGCCAGTCGTCGCACTCCGGATTCGTCCTCGGCGTGCCCCGACGCGGCCCTGTCCTCGTCGATGAGCTTCTCGCCCATGCGCGCACCAATCCCCGTCATTTGTGTGTCGATCGCCTGCGAAAACCGACTGTAGGGAGCGCACTCGATAGGACTATGACAAACGTCGCGACCGACTCATGGCCAAACAACGAAGGGATGACCGGAGGTTCAGGGAAGACGTGGACAACCTGCGACTTCGCGATCGCAGATCATCGGTGGCGAGGCGCTCCGGCGATCCACGCGCCGGTAAGGCCTTCTTCAGTCGCCGGCGGCTGACGCCTCGTCGGCGCTGAGCGTCCGCAATATGTCGACCAGTGTCGACAGTTGCTCGGGGGTGAGTGGCCTGAACAGCTCTTCCGCCGCCAGTTCATAGCCGGCCGTCCAGTCCTGAGCCAGTGCGGCCCCTTGCGCCGTCACTCGAAGGAGTACGGACCGGCGGTCGTCCGCGCTGGTCTGGCGTTCGAGCAGTCCGTCGCGGACGAGCGCGTCGACCAGGGTGGAGGCGGTCCCCTGCGCGATGCCGACCGCGAGAGCGAGCTCGGTGAGACGAACCGGCTGCGAACGCGCTACCTCCACCACCAGGCGGGATCTCGGTGTCGACACCCCGTGCTCGCCCAGACGCTCGTTGAAGTGACGTACGAGAACCTTCGCCGTACGGCTGAACTCGTCGGCGACCTGTGCTGCGGTCACGCCCTTGTTCGCGTGTGGCATCGCCCCACCTCCCACTTGACGCCTCCATCGTACGGGAGGTTACATAGACGTCGATGCATTGACATCAAACTATTCGATGCCGATGCGTCTGAGGCGGCCGGGGCCGCATTCCGGGCAGCACCGGACCCTAGGACGCACGATAAGTGTGTGATCAATCACAAGGAGTGAACATGAAAATCTTCGTCACCGGCGGCAGCGGCTTCGTCGGCCGCACTCTCGTCCACCGCCTCGTCGCCGAGGGACATGAGGTCATGGCGCTGGCCAGATCGGGCTCGAGCATCCAGCGGGTACGTGCGGCCGGCGCCGAACCCGTGTCCGGCGATCTCGCCGAGCTCGGCCGGGCCGGCTCCCCGGCGCCGAACTGGCTCGCCAAGCTGCGCGAGGCCGACGCGGTCGTGCACGTCGCGGCGTACATGGAGTTCTGGGGGCCCGACTCGCTCTTCGAACAGGCCAATCACGTGCCGACGGCCGCCCTGCACGCCGCGAGCGTCGCGGCCGGGGTGCGACGCTTCGTGCTCACCAGCGCCGCGTCCGTCTCCACAGGCAGTCAACGCCGTCCCGTCGTCGACGAGTCGACGCCGGAGGGCCGGCCGAACATCGCCTACAGCCGGGTCAAGCTGGCCACCGAGCGCGCGCTCCTGAAAGCCCGCAGCGGGAAGACCGAGCTGGTGGTGCTCCGCCCGCCGTTCATCTGGGGCCGCGGAATGACGACGATCAACGAGATGGTCAAGGTCGCCGAGGCCGGACGGTTCGCCTGGATCGACGACGGCAAGCACATCGTCGACTTCGTAAACGTCGAGAACCTGGCCAGTGCCGCGATCCTCGCGCTTACGCGGGGCCGCCACAAGGGGGTCTACTACGTGACGGACGGCACGCCGATGCCCATCCGAGACTTCCTCACCCCCTTGCTGGCGACCCGCGGCGTGGATCTGTCCAAGAGCCGCAGCGTCCCTCTGGCGATGGCGGCGCCCATGGCGGCGATGATGGACCGCATGGCACGCCTGCTTCGCCGGAAGACGGCGCCGCCGCTGACGAACTGGCTCGTCAGCTTCACCGGCCGTGACCGTTACTACGACATCACCGCCGCCAGGAAGGAGCTGGGCTACTCGCCTGACGTGACGCTGGAGAAGGGCCTGACGGAGATGAGCTTCTCGTGAGGTGAGGATCTCGCGCGCCGCGGTCGCAATCCTCGCCATGGATGCGGTGCCTCTCGTTTCCGTACACGGCCCTTGTCAATGGCCTTTGAGTTCGGTTCTGAGCCACTTACTGTGAAATGATCACGCGTGGCCGGGGATATTCAGTCCGCGTGGAGGATCTGAAGGTGCAGCAGTTCGAAGCTGGCGCACCTCTGGATAGCGCCCCGACACGGCCTGTGTGAGAAACGGGATGCCCTCGATGGACACGGCCGACGTGCCGGAAAGGCTGGGAACGGCGGCGATTCTGTTCGCCAGGTCGCGCTCGACGCTCGCCACGGCGACTCGGTCGATGATGAGGAGGACGACGAGCGCCATCAGGAAAACGCATGGGGCACTCCGCACGCGTCTGCAGCCGCGTAAGTCCTCGGCCGCCGTTCCGGCATCCCTCATCCGTCGATCTCGGCCCGCTGCGTGAGCGACCTGGAACGGAAGGCGGCGACCAGGAACCCGGCCGACCCCAGCCCCAACAATCCGACCCCCCACAACCCGACCATCATGAGCTGGGGGAACATCCCCAGCATGACCGGCGAGAGCACCACCACGCTCCGGCGCCCGACCGGAGACCGTGCTGCCACTCCGCAGACCACCGCACTCAGCCCGAGCGGGAGCAGTTCGGGCGGCACTCCGGCCTCCCACAGGGCATCCCCCAACTGCCCTGTCACGACGACCACCGCCAGAGTCGCCCCGGACCAGGCCAGGATCCGCCCGCGCCCCCCGCCTCATTCAGCGAGATGCGCCGCAAACCACCGCCCTCAGCGACGTACCGGACCTCAAACTCCCCGTCCCGCGGAGTGGCATCCATCCCGCCGGCCAGCGCGCGCAGAGCCATCATGGCTGAGCATTCTGCCCCACCAAGATCGGAGCCGAAGGTGGAATCCGACAACTCAAGCTGAATACCGGCACGAGCACCGACAGCAACGCGCGAACACCGACAGCTTCAACTGCAACCGACACCCTGAAAAACGTCGATGTGGTCATGAACCAAACCGCCGGAGGCGTAGTCGATCAGAGAAACGCTTGCCAACGGCGGATTGTCGCCCGAGCGAAAGGTGATCCTTATTGGAATCGACATCTTCGCCCGACATGCTGTTTATTCTCGGGTTGGCAAACCTGGCGTGCGGCGTCTGGATCCTGCGCAGGGCACGGCGGTTCCGCGCCTGCGGGGTTCGGGTGCCCGGCGTGGTCACTGGCCTGGAGAGGAGCAGTGACCCTGATAGTCATGCGTGCTATCCCATCTTCCGCTTCACGACCCGCGATGGCCAGGAGGTAGAGATCGCCTCGCGTTACGGCGAGAGCAAGCCTCCTCAACCAGGAGATCGCGTTACGGTCCTCTACGACCCTGAGAAGCAGCGAAATGCTCGCATCGACACCGGCGGTCAGGACGGTTCCACGATGGGGAGGTGGGTCGTGGGCATAGGCCTTTTCCTCATCACCCTCGGCGTGCTCGCCGTCTTCAAGATCATCTGATTCTGGCGCGAACTCTGCGATCTCTGGCTCCGCGGCCATCGTTCACCCGGTCACCCAGGAAGCATTCAGGTCCACGCTGGTGATGCTCCTATGGATGTCAAGCGACGTGTTCTTGATCGTTTGATGTGATGAGTCGATAGAGCTCGCGGGCTACGTAG
>NZ_JCADBK010000033.1:0-82108 GCF_059358955.1 Nonomuraea sp. CX421
GACCGGGTTGATAGGCCGGAGGTGGAAGCATGGTAACGTGTGGAGCTGACCGGTACTAATAGGCCGAGGACTTGACCACAAAGCATTGTGCTTGTGTCGTGTGTGTGCTGCGTTCCGTTACTCTTCGCCGGGTCCGGAACAGCGCCGCGCGCGAAGTTCGCAGGTGTGTTGCTCGCGTCCACTAGGCAATTCTGAGACTGCAAACAGCGTTTGTTGTTTGTGTGTTTCGTAGGGTTACGGCGGTTATGGCGGGAAGGAAACACCCGGTTACATTCCGAACCCGGAAGTTAAGCTTCCCAGCGCCGATGGTACTGCACTCGGGAGGGTGTGGGAGAGTAGGTCACCGCCGGACAATTGTTTGAGAAGGGCTCCACCGTTGGGTGGGGCCCTTCTCGCGTTTCCAGAGCTTTTCAGAGATGGACTCCTGTGAGGGCCTCTTGGGTTATGGGAGGGCACTCTCAAGAGTCTGTCCGGGCCCGGGAAGCTGATGCTGCCGAGGCGTTTCCGAGTCTCACGATCAAGGGCCGTACGGCCATATGTCGCGCCGACTGGCGTGGGGTGGGGAGCGGTCTGTGCTGTCAGTAGGGTTGAGGGGTGGACTATCGTGCGGTTGAACGCGCGATCATGGAACGAGGCGTCGAGTGGCAATTCGAGCCGACGCTCGACAGGATCGCGGCTCTCATGGATCTGCTCGGCTCGCCCCAGCGTGCGTATCCTGTCATTCACATAGCGGGCACCAACGGCAAGACGAGCACGGCGCGACTCACGGAGGCGCTGCTCAAGGAGCGCAATCTGCGCGTGGGGCGCTTCACCAGCCCTCACCTGGTCTCGATGCGGGAGCGCATCACGGTCGACGGCACGCCGTTGAGCGAGGAGCAGTTCGCCCAGGCCTATGAGGAGCTCGCCCCGTACGTCGACCTGAGCGACACGCAGGGGCGGCGCATCCAGTTCTTCGAACTGCTCACGGCCATGGCGTTCGCCGTGTTCGCCGACACTCCGATCGATGTCGCGGTGGTCGAGGCGGGCATGGGGGGATCCTGGGACGCCACGAACGTCGCCGACGGCACGGTCGCCGTCATCACCCCCATCTCGCTCGACCACACCGACCGGCTCGGACCCGATGTGGCCAGCATCGCGGGGGAGAAGGCCGGCATCATCAAGCCTGGTGCCACCGCGGTGCTCGCCCAGCAGGAGCTTGAGGCGGCGGAGGTGCTGATGCGGCGGGCCGCCGACGTGGGCGCGGTCGTCGCTCGGGAGGGCCTGGAGTTCGGCGTGCTCAACCGCGAGATCGCGTTGGGCGGTCAGCTGATGACGCTGCGCGGCCTCAAGGGCGTCTACGACGAGGTGTACCTGCCGCTCCATGGCGCGCACCAGGCGAGCAACGCGGTCACCGCACTGGCCGCCGTGGAGGCGCTGAGCGGCGGTGACGACCCACTCGACATCGAGCTGGTACGGCAGGCGTTCGCGGAGGCGTCGTCGCCGGGGCGGCTGGAGGTCGTGCGGCGCAATCCCACCGTCGTGGTCGACGCCGCGCACAATCCCGGTGGGATGCAGGCCACGCTCGAGGCGATGCACGAGGCGTTCGACTTCGCCAAGCTGATCTGCGTCGTCGCGGTCATGCGCGACAAGGACGTCCACGGGCTGCTCGAGCTGCTCGAGCCCATGGTTGACGAGATCGTCGTCACCAGAAACTCCTCACCGCGGTCGATGACTCCCGAGGAGCTCGCCGCGCTGGCCAGGCCTCTCTTCGGCGAAGATCGTGTACACCTCGTCGAACGCCTCGACGACGCCATCGACAGAGGCATCGCGATCGCCGACGCGCAGGGCGAGTTCAGTGGCACCGGGGTGTTCATCGTCGGCTCCGTGGTGACCGCGGGCGACGCCCGTCATCTGCTGAAGGCGGAAGGCTCATGATGAACTTCCAGGTCACACCCGGTATGCGGCGGCTCGGCGCGAGTGTCCTCGGTATGGAGGCCATCGTCGCCGGCCTGATCACACCGGTGGCGATCAGTGTCGGTGGCGTCGAGCCCGCTCTGGCGGCGACGGTCGGCCTGGGGCTCGCCGTGCTCTGCGTCGTCGCGGCAGGGATGCTCAAACGGCCGATCGGTTACATCGTGGGCAGCGTCGTACAAGTCCTCGCGATCTGTACGGGGTTCCTCGTACCGGCCATGTTCTTCCTCGGGGCGATCTTCACGGCGCTCTGGATCACCGCGATATTCGTCGCTCGCCGTGTCGAGGGCGTGACTTCCCGCTAAAGTCGGCCTACATGGCCGTCCCCCCGATTCAGCGGTCCCCCAGAGCGACAGCCCCGGGACCCACCGCGGGCGTCACGTTCCCGTGGTTGCTCGACACCGTGCTCGCGTTGCTCATCGTGGCGGCGCTCCCGTTGGCGATCGTCGCGATTCCCAACACCGTCTCCGTCGTCGGTGCCCTGCTGCCGGAGGGCTTCGACCGGCTTGAGCTCATGCGGGCTCACGGGCTGGCGCTGCCGGCGATGATCCTGACGGTGCCGCTCGCGTCCGTGGCGCTGGGGCGGATGAGAGTCGCCTACGTCCTGGTCGGCGGGCTCGCGCTGTTGGCGGTGGCCGATGCCGCCGGCGGCTACGCCGGGTCGACCTTCCTGGTCGGCGTCCTGCGCGTGCTCCACGGCATCGGCGCGGGGTTGCTCATTCCGGCCACGCTGGTCGCCGTCTGGCAGCGTCCGCCGGTGCTGCGGGCCATCTGGACCGGCATGCTCGCGTTGAGCCTGCTCGCGGCCCAGGCGCTCGCCCTGTGGCCGCTCGACGGCATCCATGACTGGAAGGTCACCCTCCAGCCGTACCCCATGCTGACCGGCATCGCGCTGGGGCTCGCGGCCGCCTACCTCGTCGTCTGGCAGTTGCACGGCCGCCAGCCCGCGGCAGCACCGCGAGCCAGCGAACGCAGCCGGCTGCTGCTCGCGACCGTGCCCGCGGCGGGCATCTCGGTCCTGGCCATCAGCACCGCGACCGACGACTGGCGGGCCAACCTGGTGATCCTGGTGGCGGTGCTGGCGGTGGGCGCGCTGCTCGCGCTGGCGTCCACCGGCACCCGGGAGGGCCGCACCTTCGCCTACACGATGGTCGCGGTCGGCACCGTGCTGCTGCCCAGCGTCGCCCAGGTGACCTATGTCGAGATGAAGGGGCTGGGCGGGCCGGGGCTGAAGGGGCTGTGGATCCCGTTCGTGGTCGCGGGTTTGCTCGCGGTGGCCGCCGCCGTCGTGGTCCGGCTGTTCGCGGGGGCGGCGACGCGGTGGCTCACGCCCTTGGGGTTGCTGACCATGGTCGTCGGTCTCTGTGCGGTTCGCGTGGTGGTGCCCGCCCAGCAGGGGCTGGTGATGGTCGTGCCGCTCACCTTGCTCGCGGTCGGCGCCGCCGTGGCCGTCACCGCCGCGCTCGGCAGGGCAGGGCTCGGGTCCGCCCTGTTCGGTCTGGCGCTGTGCTTTCCCGGGGTGCTCGCGGGCTATCTGCTCGGCACGGGAGTGCAGATGGCGATGCTGAGAGGGGTGACGTCGACGCAGGAGCTGGTCGACCGGTTCGTGGGCGCTCTGCACCTGTGGGCGTTGATCGGTGGCTTCGTCGTGGTGGTGGTGATCCTCCTGGCCTCGCTTCTGGCACGCCGCGCGTCCGTCTCGGACGACGGCTCCTCTGCCGCCGGCGGCCGGGCGGACGAGATCGATCCCGTACCGGTGCCGGACGAGGCGGTGGCCGTGCCGAGCGGTGAGGACGCCGCGGGGCGGGACGCCTCGGCGTCCGGCGGTCAGCCGGGTATCGGGGTCTCCCGGCGCGGGAAATCGCCGTCCACGGCGGCTGATGCCGCCGTGGAGCCCGCGCACGCGCCAGAGGGTGACGAGTCGACGGGAGTGTTTCCTCGTGTTTCCCCTCCCGTGATCAGCGAGGCCCTCACCTCCAAGGCCGCCGGGGCCGGGATGCCCGCTGGAGGTGGGCGATCGGGGGCCGAGACGTCGCAGGTGGGCGGGACGGAGTCGTCGTCTCAGGGCGAAGGCGGCGTGGGTCATGGAGGCCCGGAAGCGGGCGGCTCCGATGTGACTGATGGTGGTAAGAGGACCGGCGGAGACGCGGAGGCTCGCGGACGCGAGGGAGTGGATTCTCCTGGGGACGTGAAGGCTGGTGCGTTCGCTGACGGGCGTGAGGAGATGCCTCCGGCGAGGTCAGGGGATGAGGAGCCCGGGTCGACCTCTGAGGGCAAGCGGGTTGGGCGGTCCGGAGCCGGGCGGGGAAACGCCGAGGGTGGACGGGGAGCACGCCCGGGGTCTGAAGCGTCGGTGCCGCGCCAGGGTGGACCCGAGCAGGGGGACGCGCCTGAGTCCACGGGCCCGCTGCCGCCGGTGCCACCTCCGACGCCATCGCCGGAGGACAACGGATCTCCGTAGGTCGCGCCGGTCAACGATGATCGTCGCTTCTCAGCGGGGTAATCCTCGTGCGGGACGTGGTGCCTTGGGCGCGGTTGCCGATGCTGGTTCCGGGAGATCGGGGTGCCGTTGTGGACGGTAAGCTGAGCCGCAGCTACAGCCGATGCGAGGTCCTCCGTGCCGCGGAGCGTTCTCACTGGAGTGATCCCGGCGCCCGGTAGCAGCATTCGCGACCCCAGACCCTGTTCGAAGGAGAACCTCAAGTGTCCGAGCGCACTCTTGTCCTGATCAAGCCCGACGGGGTGAAGCGCGGCCTCATCGGTGACGTGATCGCCCGCGTCGAGCGCAAGGGCCTCAAGGTCGTGGCGATGGACCTGCGCACCCTCGACGTCGACACCGCCAAGGCGCACTACGCCGAGCACTCCGAGCGCCCGTTCTTCGGTGAGCTCGTCGAGTTCATCACCTCGGCTCCGCTCGTCGCCATGGTGCTGGAGGGCCCGCGTGCCGTCGAGGCGTTCCGCGCGCTGGCCGGGCTCACGGACCCGGTCAAGTCGCCTCCCGGAACGATCCGCGGCGACCACGCCCTCGAGATCGGCGAGAACGTCGTCCACGGTTCCGACTCGGCCGAGTCCGCCGCCCGCGAGATCAAGATCTTCTTCCCGGACCGTTTCTAGCCGTTCCGGAGGTTCGTCCCTCCCGACCAGGCTTCACAGGTGCCCGCCGGCCACAGTGCCGAGCGGGCACTTCTGCGTTCAAATGGCACTTCTGGGGCGCAGGGGGCATTCGGCCGTAAAAGCGGACTTTACGGAGGGGCGGAAGTTTTTTGCAGGGCGCGTGGGCTCATTCCAAGTACCCCGGGGTACGTACCGTTACGATTCGAATTCGATCCGTAGTCATTATGCGTACGACATTACGGAAGGCTCCGTTCCCCATGGGCAGCAAGCTCGCTTTTCTCGGCCGGGACATGGCCGTCGACCTCGGCACGGCCAACACCTTGGTGTACGTGCGCGGTCGGGGCATCGTGCTGAACGAGCCGTCGGTCGTCGCCATCAACACCGCGACCGGCAAGATCGTGGCGGTGGGGATCGAGGCCAAACGCATGATCGGCCGGACCCCTGGAAACATCGTGGCCGTTCGACCGCTCAAGGACGGCGTGATCGCGGACTTCGACGTCACCGAGCGGATGTTGCGATATTTCATCCAAAGGGTGCATAAGAGGCGCCACTTTGCCAAGCCCCGCATCATCGTCGCGGTGCCCAGCGGCATCACCAGCGTCGAGCAGCGGGCCGTGAAAGAGGCCGGTTACCAGGCCGGTGCCCGCAAGGTCTACATCATCGAGGAGCCGATGGCCGCGGCGATCGGCGCCGGCCTGCCGGTGCACGAGCCGACCGGCAACATGGTCGTCGACATCGGAGGCGGCACCACCGAGGTGGCGATCATCTCGATGGGCGGCGTGGTGACCAGCCAGTCGATCAGGGTCGGCGGCGACGAGCTCGACCAGGCGGTGATCACCTTCGCCAAGAAGGAGTTCTCCCTCATGCTCGGCGAGCGCACCGCCGAGGAGATCAAGATGGCGGTCGGCTCGGCCTGCTCCCTCGGTGAGGAGCCGCACGCCGAGGTGCGCGGCCGTGACCTGGTCAGCGGCCTGCCCAAGACGATCGTGGTGTCCGGCGGGGAGATCCGCAGGGCCATCGAGGAGCCGCTCAACACCATCGTCGACGCGGTCAAGACCACGCTCGACAAGTGCCCGCCCGAGTTGTCCGGTGACCTGATGGACCGCGGCATCGCCCTGACCGGCGGCGGAGCCCTGCTCAAGGGCATGGACGAGCGGATCAAGGCCGAGACCGGCATGCCCGTCCACCTGGTCGAGAACGCCCTCGACTCGGTCGCGCTCGGCTCCGGCCGGTGCGTCGAGGAGTTCGAGGCGTTGCAGCAGGTGCTCGTGCCGGAGTCGCGCCGCTGATGGGAGAGTCGCGCCGCGCCCGGCTGATCCTAGGCACGCTGCTCACGGTGGCGCTGATCATTCTGACCGTCGACCATCGCACCGGTGAGGGGTCGCCGTTCCAGCCGGTGCGGACGGCGGGCGCGTGGTTGTTCGGCGGGGCCGAGCAGGTCGTCGGCACCGTGGGCCGCCCGGTGAGCGGCTTCCTGCACGCGGTGGCGAGCGCCCCCAGCGCCCAGAACGACATCAAGCGACTCCGGGCCGAGAACTCCAGGTTGCGCGCCGGGCTCGACGCGAACCGGCTCGACGCGGCCCGATCCGCGCAGCTCAAGCGGATGCTCGGCCTGGCCGGACGCGGCGGCTACAAGGTCGTGTCGGCCAACGTGATCGCTCGGCGCGGCGCCCCCGGTTTCGAGGACGCGGTCCAGCTCGACGCCGGCACCGACGACGGCGTACGTCCCGAGATGACCGTGCTCAACGGTGACGGCCTGGTCGGCCGCGTCATCCAGGCGTCCCGCAGCACCTCGACGGCGGTGCTCATCAGCGACCGGGCGTCGGCCGCGGGAGCCCGGCTGGAGGGCGGCGAGGAGATCGGGGTCGTCCACGGGGTGGGGGAGAACGGACGCCTCGTGCAGTTCAGGCTGCTCGACTCGACCGCGCCGATGACCCGTGGAGGGCGGATCGTCAGCTTCGGCTCGCAGCGGGGCGCTCCGTACGTGCCGGGGGTGCCGATCGGGGTGATCGAACGGGTCGAGGCGACGCCGGGCGAGCTGACCCGGGTCGCCTTCGCCCGGCCGTACGCCGATCTGACCGCGCTCGACGTCGTCGGCGTGGTCGTGGGCGCGCCCGCGCGCGACCCGAGGGACGCCGTGCTGCCGGAGCGCGGGCGTAAGGAGGGAGCGCGATGATGGCCGTGCTGATCGTGCTGGTCACGGTGCTGGTGCAGGTCATCGTGGTCAACCGGCTGGGTTTGCCCGGCGGTGCCGCGCCCGACCTGGTGCTGCTGGCCGTGGTGGGCGTCGCGATGGCACGGGGGCCGGTCGCCGGCACCGTGATCGGGTTCTGCGCCGGCCTGCTGGTCGACGTGGTGCCCCCGACGGCGCATCTGCTCGGGCAGTACGCGTTTGTGCTGGCCCTGGTCGGTTATCTGGCCGGGCGCGGGGTCGGCAGTCCCGTCACCACCGTCATCGTGTGCGTGCTGATCGCGCCGCTGCTGGCCGCCGGGCTGGGCGGGCTGATCTCCGATCCGCGGGTGACGGTCGCCACGTTGACCGAGCAGATCCCGCTCACGATCGTCTACACGCTGATCGCCTCGCCTGTGGTGATGTGGCTGAACGGGCGTGGCGGGCAGCTGAGGTACGCGGCATGACGCGGATGCGGACCCGGCTGTTCATCCTGCACGTGCTTGTGCTGGCGCTGCTCGTGGTCCTCGCCGTACGCCTCTGGCAGGTGCAGGTGGTGCGCGGGGAGGAGTTCGTGACCAAGGCCACCGAGACCAGGACCCGCGCGGTGATCGTGCCCGCCGTCCGCGGCCAGATCCTCGACTCGTCCGGGCGTCCGCTGGTGCGCAACCAGACCTCGCTGGTGGTCTCGGTCGACCGCAACGCCCTGCTGCGGATGAAGGACGGCGGAGTCGAGGTGCTGCGGAAGCTCAGCACGGTGCTGAACCAGCCGGTCAAGCAGTTGCAGGACCGCATCAGACCGTGCGGGCCGGGCATCTCCAAACCGTGCTGGACCGGGTCGCCGTACCAACCGGTGCCGATCGAGCGCAAGGCCGGCACCCGCCAGGCGCTGCAGATCCTGGAGCGGCAGGAGGAGTTCCCGGGCATCACCGCGGAGATCCAGTCGGTCAGGCAGTATCCGGGCGGCAAGGCCGGCGCGCAGATGCTCGGCTACCTGGGGCCGGTCACCGAGGCCGAGCTGGAGAAGCGCGAAGGGCTGAAGGCCGCGTTCTCCGGGGTGGACCTGGCCGGGCGCGACGGCCTGGAAGAGGTCTACGACGAGGTGCTGCGGGGCAAGTCGGGGCTGCGCAGGGTGCAGGTCGACCGGATGGGCAAGGCCATCGGGGTCGAGCAGCAGGTGCCGTCGCTCGCCGGCGATCACCTGATCACCAGCATCGACGCGCGCCTGCAGGAAGTGGTGGAGGGGGCGCTGCACAAGGCGATGAAGGGCGCGCCGCAGGCCGACGGCGGCGCGGCCGTGGTGCTCGACGCGCGCACGGGGCGGGTGCTGGCGCTGGCCAGCGCGCCGAGCTACGACCCCGCCGTCTGGGCCCACGGCATCACCACGACCGGCTACAAGCGCCTGCTGTCGGAGGAGTCGGGCAAGCCGCTGGTGTCGCGGGCCATCAACGGGCAGTTCGCGCCCGGCTCGACGTTCAAGGTGTCGTCGGTGGCGGCGATGCTGCGGGCCGGCTATCCGCTCAACGGCACCTACGACTGTCCCGGCTCCTACATGGTGGGCGACCGGGCGTTCAACAACTTCCGCGGCATCGGTCTGGGCACCCTCTCGCTGCACACGGCACTGGTCAAGTCATGCGACACGATCTTCTACCGGTCGGCGTACGAGCAGTATCTGCGCGACGGCGGACGCAACCCGAAGAAGAACGCGAAGGAGGTGTTCGCCAACACCGCGCGGGCGTTCGGATTCGGTAAGCCGACCGGCGTCGACCTGCCGGGAGAGTCGTCAGGGCGCATCCCCGACCGGGCCTGGAAGAAGAACATGTGGGCCCTGACCAGCGCCACCAACTGCAAGCGGGCGCAGACGGGCTATCCGGAGGTGACCGACGCCGCACGGGCGGCGTTCCTCAAGCTGCTGGCCCAGGAGAACTGCGCCGAGGGGTTCGTGCTGCGGCCCGGCGACTCGGCCAACTTCTCCATCGGGCAGGGTGACGTGCTGGTGACGCCGCTCCAGCTGGCCAGGGCGTACGCGGCGCTGGTGAGTGACGGCAAGGTGCGCAGCCCGCGCATCGGATGGGCGCGGGTGCGGCCCGACGGCACGCTGGTCGAGAGGTACGACGTGCCGGTGGTGGGCAGGCTGCCGATCAGCGAGAAGGAGCGCCTCTACATCAAGAACGCGCTCAGCCAAGTGCCCTCCGACGGCACCGCGGCCGGCGCGTTCAGCGGGTTTCCGATGGACAAGATCAGCATCGGCGGTAAGACTGGCACCGCGGAGGTCTGGGGCAAACAGGACACCTCCTGGTTCGCCTCGTTCGCGCCCACCGGCAATCCCCGGTTCGTCGTGGTCGCCATGGTCTCCCAGGGCGGGATGGGCGCGCAGACCGCGGCACCGGCCGTACGGGAGATCTATGAGGGGATCTACGGCATCAAGCGGCAGGCCGTGCTGCCCGACGGCAAGCCCGCCGCCAAGCTGCCGAAGTTCTCGCCGGACGGGACGGTGGCGGGCGGATGACCACGCGGGCGGTGGCGGGCGGGCGGCGGTCGTTCGCCAGGCGGGCGGTGGGAGCGCAGTCGGCGGTCTGGCGGCTCGACGGCGTGATGCTGGTCGCGGTGGCCGCGCTCTGCGTGATCGGCACGCTGCTGGTGTGGTCGTCGACCAGGACCTGGGCGCCCGGCTCGACCGGACTGGTCAAGAAGCACATTCTCAACCTGCTCATCGGCACGCTGCTGTGCGGCGCGGCGGCGATGATCGACCACCGGGCGATGCGCGCCTATTCGCCGCTGGTGTTCCTGATCAGCCTGGCCGGTCTGGTCATGGTGGTCACCCCGCTGGGCGCCACGATCAACGGGTCGCACTCGTGGATCCTGCTCGGCGGCGGGTTCGCGGTGCAGCCGTCGGAGTTCGCGAAGCTGGGCCTGTTGTTGATCATCGCGATGCTGCTCGCGCAGCCCGCCGAGGGCAGTGACCGGCCGCGCGACCTCGACGTGATGCTGGCGCTGGTGGCCGCGCTGCTGACGATGGGGCTGGTGATGTTGCAGCCCGACCTCGGCACCGCGCTGGTGCTCGCGGTCATCACCGCCGCCGCGCTGATCATCGGTGGGGTGCGCAA
This sequence comes from Nonomuraea sp. CX421, assembly GCF_059358955.1. Taxonomy (NCBI): domain Bacteria; kingdom Bacillati; phylum Actinomycetota; class Actinomycetes; order Streptosporangiales; family Streptosporangiaceae; genus Nonomuraea; species Nonomuraea sp. CX421. Next base: position 10,342 of record NZ_JCADBK010000033.1, read on the forward strand.
GCGGTGGATCGCCCTGCTGGTGCTGGTCGCGAGTGCCGGGGTGTTCTCGGTGTTCCACTTCCAGATGCTGGAGCCGTACCAGGTGGCGAGGTTCACGGCCTTCATCGACCCGGGAGTCGATCCGCGCGGCGTCGGCTACAACAGCACGCAGTCGCTGATCGCGATCGGCTCGGGGCAGTTGTTCGGCAAGGGGTTGCTGGGCGGCGGGCAGACCACCGGCAGGTTCGTGCCCGAACAGCACACCGACTTCATCTTCACCGTCGCGGGGGAGGAGTTCGGATTTCTCGGCTCGGTCACCATCGTGCTGCTGCTGGGCGTGGTGCTCCTGCGCGGCCTCAAGATCGCGAGGCAGTGTGACGACCGGTTCGGCATGCTGGCCGCCGGGACGATCGTGTGCTGGTTCGCGTTCCAGACGTTCGTCAACGTGGGGATGACGATCGGGATCATGCCGATCACCGGCCTGCCGCTGCCGTTCGTGTCGTACGGCGGCACCGCGACCTTCGCCAACCTGATCGCGGTCGGGATCCTCCAGTCGATCCGGATCAGGGAGCAGTCGTTTGACTAGAAATGTCCGAGTCCTCGGACCTGCCATGCTCTGACCGCCGCTACGCTGGGTTTCATGCCTGTCGAGTCGATATTCCACCGCCTGGAAGCGCTCCTGCCCAAGGTGCAGAAGCCCATCCAGTACGTCGGGGGTGAGCTCAACTCGACCGTGAAGGACTGGGACTCCGCCGACGTTCGCTGGGCGCTGATGTATCCCGACGCCTACGAAGTCGGGCTGCCCAACCAGGGTGTCGCGATCCTTTACGAGATCCTCAACGAGCTGCCCGCGACCCTGGCCGAGCGCACCTACGCCGTCTGGCCCGACCTTGAGGCGCTGATGCGTGCCGAGGGCGTGCCACAGTTCACCGTCGACGGCCACCGCCCGGTGCGGGCCTTCGACGTGCTCGGCGTGTCGTTCTCCACGGAGCTCGGCTACACCAACATGCTGACCGCGCTCGACCTCGCGGGCATCCCGCTGATGGCCGTCGATCGCGGTGAGGACGACCCGATCGTGCTGGCGGGCGGCCATGCGGCCTTCAACCCCGAGCCGATCGCCGACTTCCTCGACGCGGCCGTGCTGGGTGACGGCGAGCAGATCGCCATCGCCATCAGCGAGGTCATCCGCGAGTGGAAGGCCGAGGGCAGGCCGGGCGGTCGCGACGAGCTGCTCATGCGGCTCGCCGAGTCGGGCGGCGTCTACGTGCCCAAGTTCTACGACGTCGACTACCACCCCGACGGCCGGATCAAGCGGGTCGCGCCCAACCGGCCCGAGGTGCCGTGGCGGGTTCACAAGCACACCGTCATGGACCTCGACGAGTGGCCCTACCCGAAGAAACCGCTGGTGCCGCTGGCCGAGACCGTGCACGAGCGGTTCAGCGTGGAGATCTTCCGCGGCTGCACCCGGGGCTGCCGGTTCTGCCAGGCGGGCATGATCACCCGGCCGGTGCGCGAGCGGTCGATCACCACGATCGCCGCCATGGTCGACAACGGCGTCAAGGAGTCCGGCTTCAACGAGGTTGGCCTGCTGTCCCTGTCGTCCGCCGACCACTCCGAGATCGGCGAGGTGGCCAAGGGCCTGGCCGATCGTTACGAGGGCACCAACACCTCGCTGTCCCTGCCCTCGACCCGGGTCGACGCCTTCAACATCGACCTGGCCAACGAGTTCTCCCGGAACGGCCGGCGCTCAGGGCTGACGTTCGCGCCCGAGGGCGGGTCCGAGCGGATGCGCAAGGTGATCAACAAGATGGTCACCGAGGAAGACCTGATCCGCACCGTCACCACCGCCTACTCCCAGGGCTGGCGGCAGGTGAAGCTCTACTTCATGTGCGGGCTGCCCACCGAGACCGACGAGGACGTGCTCGGCATCGCCGACCTGGCCAAGAAGGTCATCAAGGCGGGCCGCGAGGCCACCGGCTCGCGCGACATCCGCTGCACCGTGTCCATCGGCGGTTTCGTGCCCAAGCCGCACACGCCGTTCCAGTGGGCGAGCCAGGCCGACCACGAGACCGTCGACCGGCGGCTCAAGGCACTGCGCGACTCGTTCAGGGGCGACCGCGAGTACGGCAGGGCCGTCGGGTTCCGCTACCACGACGGCAAGCCGTCCATCGTGGAGGGCCTGCTCTCGCGGGGCGACCGCAGGGTCGGCGCGGTGATCAGGGCCGTCTGGGAGGACGGCGGTCGTTTCGACGGGTGGAGCGAGCACTTCTCCTATCAACGCTGGATGACCTGCGCCGAGAAGGCCGGCGTCGACATCGACTGGTACACCGTGCGCGAGCGGGCGGAGAACGAGATCCTGCCCTGGGACCACCTCGACGCCGGGCTCGACCGCGAGTGGCTCTGGCAGGACTGGCAGGACGCCGTCTCCGGGGGCGAGGTCGAGGACTGCCGGTGGACACCGTGCTACGACTGCGGGGTCTGCCCGACCATGGGCACGGAGATCCAGATCGGGCCCACAGGGCGCAAACTGCTGCCTCTCACGGTGGTCTGACCGCGCTCGGTGGCCGGTCCGTGCCCCGCCGTACATGATCCTGGTCCTGCGGGCCCGGGAGCGGCATATCCTGAGACGAAGGAACTCTGAACACGGGAAGGACGACACCGCTCTGAAACCTGTTCCCGATGGGCCTCCGCCCGCGCCTACGGTGCAGCGCCTGCGTGTGCGCTACGCCAAGCGCGGCCGCCTGCGCTTCACCAGCCACCGCGACATCTCGCGAGCCGTCGAACGGGCGGTTCGTCGGGCCGGCATTCCGGTGGCCTACAGCGCGGGATTCTCACCTCATCCGAAGATCTCCTACGCGGGGGCCGCGCCGACCGGCGTGGCCAGCGAAGCCGAATACCTCGAGATCGGCGTCACCACGCCGTGCGACCCCGAGCGTGTCCGGGCCGACCTGGACGGCTCGCTGCCGCCCGGTCTCGACGTGCTCGTCGTGCTCGACGCCGCCGAGGCGGGCCCCGGGGGGCTGGCCGACCGCCTGGAGGCTTCCGAGTGGGAAGTCCGGCTGCCTGGTGCGGATCGCGAGCTCGCGGAGGTGGCGGTCGAGAAGTTCCTCGCCGCCGACACCGTGGAGGTCGAGCGCCTCACCAAGAAGGGCCCGCGCCGTTTCGACGCGCGCGAGGCCGTGCTGAGGCTCGTGATGCCCGAGGGGACAGAGAGAACCGCAGCTCAAGTGCCCGGACAGTCGTGTGTCATACTGCGCATGGTTGTTCGGCACATGACTCCTGCCGTTCGACCCGACGATGTGCTCACAGGGCTGCGCCTTGTGGCCGACTTCGCGCCGCCGGTCCCCCCCGAGGTGACCAGGCTGGCGCAGGGGCCGCTCGACGCCAGCACTGGTGCGCTTGCCGACCCGTTCGACCTTGACCGCGAGACCACGCGCGGCGGCGAAGCGGGACCGGCGGGTGAGCACGTCGTCGGCTAAGGGAGTGCCTTGCGTGAGCCGGGCACGACCGCTGACAGGACTTGGCGCCCATGCCCCCCTGGCGGGGGCGCGGGCGAACAACGAGACACGATGGCTCCTGCGCGGCGCGGCGACGCGCCCGGGGGCTGACGGGAGAGCGCCCGCATGCTCGAGAACGAGCCCAACACCGGGGCCACTGGCCCCGACGGCGAAACATCTGAACAGAACAAGGTGACCAGGCGTCGCCGGGCCGCGAGCCGGCCGGCGGGGCCGCCACCGGAGATCTCCGACGAGCCCGTTCCCGCGCCCGTGACCGTCACGGCGGCGCAGGCGGTGTCCGCCCCGGCGGAGCAGCCGGTCCAGGCTCCACCTCAGGGTCCGGCCGAACCGGCCGCGGCCGTCGAGAGCCCGGTCGAGGCCGCGGTCGCGGCGGCAGTCGAGGAGGCGCCCAAGCGCACGCGGACGCGGTCGACGGCCACCACGCCGCGCCGCCGCGCCACCAAGAAGGCAGCCGAGTCCGAGGTGGCCGAGTCCGAGGTCGCCAAGCCTGAGGTCGCCAAGCCTGAGGTCGCAGAGCCCGAGCCGGTGGCCGAGCCCGAGGCGGCCACCGTGGTGACGGAGGTGGCCGAGCCGGCTCCGCGCCGCCGTAGCCGCAAGAAGGCCGAGCCCGTCGCGGCCGCCACGGTCGAGGAGAGCCCGCCGGAGGAGGACATCCTGGAGGTGCTGCCGGAGGACGAGCCGCTCGACGACGAGCCCGCCGGCGAGGACCTCGACGAGGACCTCGACCGGCCCAGCCTGCTGTCCGACCCGTTCGGCCTGTCGGTGCGCCGCCAGGACCAGCCCGGCACCGCCTTCCAGCGCCCGGCGGCCATCTTCGCGCCGCTGTTCCAGGCGCCCGACCCGACCCAGGCCAAGCCCGTACGCCCCGAGCCGGAGCCGGTCGCCGAGCAGGAAGAGGAGCCCGCCGACGAGACCGTCACCGACGACGAGGGCGCGGAGGACGAGGACGAGGGCGAGGGCGGCAGCCGCCGCCGGCGCCGCCGCCGTGGCGGCAGGGGACGCGGCAAGGCGCGTGAGCGTGACGAGTCCGATGAGTCCGACGAGTCCGAGGACGAGGGCGAGGGCGACGAGGAGCAGGCCGAGGAGTCGCGGGAAGAGGAGACGACCGGGTCGCGCCGCCGTCGCCGCCGTCGCCGTCGCGGTTCCGAGGAGGTGGCCGAGCCCGCGGTCGACGACCCGCCCAACACGGTCGTGCGCATTCGCGCGCCCCGCGCCGGCCGGGCCGCCTCGCACGACGTCTCCGCCGACGGCGTGCAGAGCGTGCGCGGCTCCACCAGGCTGGAGGCCAAGAAGCAGCGCCGTCGTGAGGGCCGGGAGCTGGGCCGCAGGCGTCCGCCGATCATCACCGAGTCCGAGTTCCTGGCCCGGCGCGAGTCGGTCGACCGGATGATGGTGGTGCGCCGCCAGGGCGACCGCACGCAGATCGCGGTGCTGGAGGACGGCGTCCTCGTCGAGCACTACGTCAACCGCGAGGCCAGCCAGTCCTACGTCGGCAACGTCTATCTCGGCAAGGTGCAGAACGTCCTGCCGTCGATGGAGGCGGCGTTCGTCGACATCGGCAAGGGCCGCAACGCCGTCCTGTACGCCGGCGAGGTCAACTTCGACACCGCGGGCCTGGAGGGCCAGCCGAAGCGCATCGAGGTGGCGCTGAAGTCCGGCCAGTCGGTGCTCGTCCAGGTCACCAAGGACCCGATCGGTCACAAGGGCGCCCGCCTGACCTCGCAGATCAGCCTGCCCGGCCGCTACCTCGTGTACGTGCCGGACGGCTCGATGACCGGGATCAGCCGCAAGCTGCCCGACAAGGAGCGCACCCGGCTCAAGAGCATCCTGAAGAAGGTCATGCCGGAGAACGCGGGCGTGATCGTGCGCACCGCTGCCGAGGGCGCCTCGGAGGACGAGCTCGCCCGTGACGTGGCCCGGCTGTCGGCCCAGTGGGAGAACATCCAGAAGAAGGCCAAGTCGGCCAGCCCGCCCGAGCTGCTCTCGGCCGAGCCCGACCTGACCGTCCGCGTGGTGCGTGACGTCTTCAACGAGGACTTCACCTCGCTGGTCGTGCAGGGTGAGGGGGCCTGGGAGACGGTCGACGAGTACGTCAACTACGTCGCGCCGCACCTGGCCGAGCGGCTGACGCGCTGGGACTCCGAGCAGGGCGACGTGTTCGAGGGCCACCGGATCGACGAGCAGCTGGCCAAGGCGATGGAGCGGAAGGTCTGGCTGCCGAGCGGCGGCTCGCTGGTGATCGACCGCACCGAGGCGATGACCGTCGTCGACGTCAACACCGGCAAGTTCACCGGGCAGGGCGGCAACCTCGAGGAGACCGTCACCCGCAACAACCTGGAGGCGGCCGAGGAGATCGTCCGCCAGCTCCGGCTCCGCGACATCGGCGGCATCATCGTCATCGACTTCATCGACATGGTGCTGGAGTCCAACCGCGACCTCGTGCTGCGGCGGCTGCTGGAGTGCCTGGCCCGCGACAGGACCAAGCACCAGGTGGCCGAGGTGACGTCGCTGGGTCTCGTCCAGATGACCCGTAAGCGGGTCGGACAGGGCCTCCTGGAGGCGTTCTCGACGCCGTGCGAGTGCTGCAACGGCCGGGGGCTCATCGTCTCCACGGAGCCGGTGGAGGCCAAGCCGGAGCCGCGTGGCACGCAGGGCAAGATGGCGGTCGAGAAGGCGGTGTCCGAAAAGGTCTCCGCGGCGAAGGACTCGGCCGGTCGTGATACTGTGACCGATGCGCTTGAAGACGTCCCGGTCGAGGACGACCAGGCCAGTCAGACTTCCGGCAGAGGGCGGCGACGCTCCCGCCGAGCCAAGTCCGCCGACTAGCCAAGCGCTGCTTGGCGGACTGTCCGACGATCCGCCGGTTCGCCTAGGGCACCGTTAATCCGGTATTCTAGGGGATCGGTGCGTCAGGTGACGTGCCCTGTTGGCGCGCCCACTAGGTTCGTTGGGTTTTCAGACAGGACTCGGGTGTGGGCGCAGCACTCGGCGGTCAATGGCCGTTCCTCCGGGATGGCCGAGGTTGCAACAGCAGACAGCAGAAGGGTTCCGCGGTGTACGCGATCGTTCGTTGCGGCGGCAGGCAGCAGAAGGTCTCCGTCGGTGACGTCCTCGAGGTGGACAAGGTCGCCGGCGAGGTCGGCTCTTCGGTTTCGCTGCCGACGGTGCTCGTCGTCAACGACGGCGATGTGACCACGGAGGCGGGTAAGTTCACGGTCAGCGCCGAGATTCTCGGCGAGACCAAGGGCCCCAAGATCCGCATTCTCAAGTACAAGAACAAGACCGGTTACAAGAAGCGCCAGGGGCACCGCCAGCGGTACACCCAGGTGAAGATCACCGGTATCGACCAGGCCTGATTCGGAGTTTGAGAGATGGCACACAAGAAGGGCGCGTCGTCCACCCGGAACGGCCGTGACTCCAATGCTCAGCGCCTGGGCGTCAAGCGCTTCGGCGGCCAGCTGGTCAACGCGGGCGAGATCATCGTCCGTCAGCGTGGCACCCACTTCCACCCCGGCGACAACGTCGGCCGTGGTGGCGACGACACGCTGTTCGCGCTGGCCGCGGGTCACGTGCAGTTCGGCGTCAAGCGCGGCCGCAGGGCCGTGAGCATCGTCCCGGTCGCGGAGTAATCCGCCACCGGAGAGCGTTGACAAGGGGTGGATCGGTGCGATCCACCCCTTTTCGCGTTCGTAGTCCCCTTTGCGTGGTTCGGAGACCGGCGGGTTCGCGGTCCGAGACGGGCGGACGTGGGGCTGAGGCATCAGAGGAGAAGCCCCGTCAGGGGCGTAAGGGAGAGGCGGAAATGCCGGACTTCGTGGACCAGGTGGTTCTGCATGTCAGGGCCGGTGACGGAGGAAACGGCTGCGCCTCCATCCACCGCGAGAAGTTCAAGCCCCTCGGCGGCCCCGATGGAGGCAACGGCGGGCGGGGCGGTGACGTGATCCTCGAGGTGGATCCCAACACCGCGACCCTGCTCGACTACCACCGCCGCCCGCACCGCACCGCCCACAACGGCAAGCAGGGGCAGGGGTCCAACCGCGACGGCGCCAATGGCCCCGACGTCGTCCTGGCGGTGCCCAACGGGACCGTGGTCAAGGACGCCACCACCGGGGAGGTGCTGGTCGACCTCATCGGCGTCGGCACCCGCTACGTGATCGCGCAGGGCGGGCACGGCGGGCTGGGCAACGCCGCGCTGGCCTCCACCAAGCGCAAGGCGCCCGGGTTCGCGCTGCTCGGGGAGCCCGGTGACGCGCTCGACGTCATGCTGGAACTCAAGAGCGTGGCCGACGTGGCCCTGGTCGGCTTCCCCAGCGCGGGCAAGTCGTCGCTGATCGCCGCGTTGAGCGCCGCCCGGCCCAAGATCGCCGACTATCCGTTCACCACCCTCATCCCCAACCTCGGCGTGGTGACGGCGGGCGAGACCGTGTTCACCGTCGCCGACGTGCCGGGGCTGATCCCGGGCGCCTCCCAGGGCAAGGGGCTGGGGCACGAGTTCCTGCGACACGTCGAGCGGTGCGACATGCTCGTGCACGTCATCGACTGCGCGACCATGGAGCCCGGCCGCGACCCCGTCACCGACTTCGAGGTGATCGAGGCCGAGCTGCACGCCTACGGCAAGCTCGAGGGCCGGCCGCGGATGGTCGTGCTGAACAAGGCCGACGTGCCCGACGCGCGTGAGCTGGCCGACCTGGTCAAGTCCGACTTCGAGCAGCGGGGGCTGCGGGTGTTCACGATCTCCGCCGCCACTCACGCCGGGCTGCGCGAGCTGACCTACGCGATGGGCGAGTGGGTCGCCGCGGCCCGGGCCGCCAAGCCGGTCGAGGAGCCCACGCGGCTCGTGATCAGGCCCAAGCAGCTGGGCGAGGCCGGGTTCTCGGTGCGCCGGGTCAACGACAACCTGTTCCAGGTCACCGGCGAGAAGCCCGAACGCTGGATCAGGCAGACCGACTTCAGCAACGACGAGGCCGTCGGTTACCTGGCCGACCGGCTGGAGCGGATCGGCGTGGAGGAGGAGCTGGTCAAGGCCGGCGCCACCGCGGGGGCCGAGGTGGTCATCGGGCCCATGGAGGGCGGCTACGTCTTCGACTGGCAACCCACTCTCAACGCCGAGTCCGTACGCCAGGGGCCACGGGGTTCCGACAGCAGGCTGGCGTAGGAGTTTCGAGGGTTAGGCAGGGGTTTCGTCGTGCGAGATCGGATCAGTGCAGCGTCGAGGGTGGTCGTCAAGGTCGGCTCCTCGTCGCTCACCACACCCCAGGGCGTGATCGACGTCGACCGGGTCGACGCGCTCGTCGACGTCCTGGCCGCGCGCCGGCGGGCCGGGACGCAGATCGTGCTGGTCTCCTCGGGAGCGATCGCGGCCGGTCTCGGCCCGCTGGGGCTGTCCGCACGGCCACGCGACCTGGCCACACAGCAGGCCGCCGCCTCGGTCGGCCAGGGCGTGCTCGTCGCGCGCTACACCTCCTCCCTGGCCCGCTACGGCCTGCGTGTCGGCCAGGTGCTGCTGACCGCCGACGACATGATGCGGCGCGCCCATCACGCCAACGCCCAGCGCACCCTCAACCGGCTGCTCGAGCTCGGCATCATGCCGATCGTCAACGAGAACGACACCGTCGCCACCGACGAGATCCGGTTCGGCGACAACGACCGGCTGGCGGCACTGGTCACCCACCTGATCCACGCCGACGCCCTGGTGCTGCTGTCCGACGTCGACGCGCTCTACGACGGGCCGCCGAGCCGGCCCGGGGCCCGGCGGCTGGCCGAGGTCCGCGGGCCCGAGGATCTCGCCGGGGTCGAGCTGGGCAGGAACGGCGCCGCCGTGGGCACCGGCGGGATGGTCACCAAGGTGCAGGCGGCGCGCATCGCCACCGGCGCCGGGGTGCCCGTGGTGCTGACCGCCGCCGCCCACGCGGCGCAGGCGCTGGCCGGAGCCGACGTCGGCACCTATTTCCATCCCGGCGGGCGCCATCCCGGCACCCGGCTGCTGTGGCTGGCGCACGCCACGACCGGGCGCGGGCGGCTGCTCCTCGACCACGGCGCGGTCGAGGCCATCGTGGGCCGGCGCATGTCGCTGCTGCCGGCCGGGGTGACCTCGGTGGAGGGCGAGTTCGCCGCCGGCGACCCGGTGGACCTGTGCGGCCCCCACGGCGGCGTGGTCGCCCGGGGCCTGGTCAACTTCGACGCGGGTGAGATCCCCGGGCTGCTGGGACGGTCCACCCGCGAGCTGGCCAGCGAGCTCGGTCCGGAATATGAACGCGAGCTGATCCATCGTGACGACATCGTCATACTGGAGTCCCACAGCTAGCCGCTCGCCTAGGCGAGACCAGGAGAAGCCTGTGCGGCCGTTCTGGTCGAGGAGCGGAGCGGCCCGAGAGACAGAGGCCAGAGCGGGGCTCGGAGAGCCCTGAGCAGCGGAGCGGAGCGAAGCGATGAGTACAGAGTTCCTGAAGGTGGCCCATGCGGCACGAGAGGCCGCCGCCGAGCTGGCCCCGCTGCCGCGGGCGCCCAAGGACCGGGCGTTGCGTGCCGTCGCCGACTCCCTGGTCGCGCGGGCCGCCGAGATCGTCGAGGCCAACGCCGCCGACGTCGAACAGGCCAGGGAGCGGGGCACGTCCGAGGCGATGATCGACCGGTTGCGCCTCGACGAGGCCAGGGTGGCGGTCATCGCGGAGGCCGTGCGCCAGGTGGCCGACCTGCCCGACCCGGTGGGCGAGGTGATCCGCGGGAGCACCCTGCCCAACGGGCTGGAGCTGCGCCAGGTCAGCGTGCCGCTGGGCGTGATCGGCATCATCTACGAGGGCCGTCCCAACGTCACCGTCGACGCCGCCGCGCTCTGCCTCAAGAGCGGCAACGCCGTGCTGCTGCGTGGCTCGTCCAGCGCCTACTCCTCCAACACCGCGCTGGTGCGGATCATGCAGGAGGCGCTCCAGGAGACCGAGGTGCCCGCGGGCGCCGTGCAACTCGTCCCGGGCCTCACGCGTGACTCCGTCAAGGAGCTGATGCGGGCTCGCGGGCTGGTCGACGTGCTGATCCCGCGTGGCGGCGCCTCGCTGATCAACTCGGTGGTCGAGGAGTCCACGGTGCCGGTGATCGAGACCGGCGTGGGCAACTGCCATGTGTACGTCGACGCCGACGCCGATCCCGACCTGGCCGTGCAGATCCTGGTCAACGCCAAGGCGCAGCGGCCGTCGGTGTGCAACGCGGCCGAGACGTTCCTGGTGCACGCCGACATCGCGGAGACGTTCGTGCCCAGGGCGCTCGCGGCGCTCGGGGAGGCCGGGGTGACCGTGCACGGCGACGAGCGGATCGGCCGGTTCGGGGAGGTCGTGCCCGTCACCGAGGACGACTTCTACGCCGAATACCTCTCGCTCGACATCGCGGCCGCCGTCGTCGGCTCGCTGGAGGAGGCGGTGGCGCACATCCGGCGTTACGGCTCGGGGCACACCGACGCCATCGTCACCCGGTCTCAGCGGGCCGCCCGCAGGTTCGTGTCGATGGTCGACTCGGCGGCCGTGGCCGTCAACGCCTCCACCCGGTTCACCGACGGGGGTGAGTTCGGGTTCGGCGCCGAGATCGGCATCTCCACCCAGAAACTGCACGCGAGGGGCCCGATGGGGCTGCCCGAACTGACCTCCACCAAGTGGATCTATACCGGTGAGGGACATCTGCGCACGTCCGAGGGCACGGTCATCGCTCGGTCAGCCGACTGACCGGATTGGGAAAGGCGGCGGTGTGTCGGTCCCGTCCGATGGCCGCCGCCCGGTTTCACTGGCCCGCATGCAGATCGTCATCGCTCTGGCCTTCGCGGCCGTCGTCCTGTTCGGTGCTGATCGCCTGATGCTCTGGCTGGAGAGCCATGGCCACGTCCGCTGGCGCAGGAAGGGCCGCAGAGACCTGTCACAGGAGCCGAGGGCCACGCTCGACAGTCTGCTCGCGGAGTCGTCTCGCCGGTAAAGTCTCGGCGCGCCTCAGACGTAAGCCGCTGTCCCACCGCTAGAGTTGTGTCCTTATGGGTGCGCCGAGCAGGGAGGGACGGTGACCAAGCTCGGCAAGGTCGGACCTTATACCTTGCTCGAGCGGCTTGGCCGGGGCGGCATGGGCGAGGTCTATCTCGCCAGTGCCCGACGGGGCGAGCGGGTCGCGCTCAAGGTGCTGCATGACCTCGTAGAGGATGACTCGTCCCGCATCCGGCTGGAGCGCGAGGTTCGTGCGCTTCGCCGCGTCGAGAGTCCCTACGTCGCGAGAGTGCTCGACGCCGACCTCGACAGCGCCCGTCCCTACCTCGTCATGGAGCACATCGAGGGTGCCACGCTGCTCGACCGGGTACGGCACAGCGGCCCGCTCAACCTCGCGCAGCTGGTCGAGCTGGCGCAGGGCATCGCCACCGCGTTGGCGATCATCCACGCGGCCGGGGTCGTCCACCGTGATCTGAAGCCGGCCAACATCCTCATGGGGGCCGAGGGGCCCGTACTGATCGACTTCGGCATCGCCCAGGTGCTCGACGCCACCCGGCTGACCATGACCGGCACCTTCCTCGGCACCCCCGGCTACACCGCGCCCGAGATCTTCGCCGACGAGCAGGTCGAGTCACCCGCCGACGTGCACGCCTGGGCCGCGACCGTGGCGTTCGCCGCGACCGGGCGGCCGACGTTCGGGCGGGGCACCGCCGAGGCGCAGATGTACGCCGTGCTCAACGGGCAGGCCGACCTCAAGGGCGTGCCCGTGGCGCTGCTGCCGCTGGTGCGGGCCGCCCTCAACCGCGAGCCCGGCAAGCGTCCCACGGCCGCGCTGCTGGCCGATCGGCTGGCGCGGCTGGCCAAGGCGACCGGGGCGCCCGACCCCGACCAGCCGGGTCAGCGCGCCGCGCCGGCCGACGGCCGCACGGGTGAGGAGGCCGCGGCCCGCTCGACGGGCGGTGACGGCACGCCGCGCCCCGGGCGGGGGCGCGTGGCCGAGGGCAAGGTGCCGGCGCCGCGCGGCCGGGCCAACCCGGATGGGGCGGCGCGGAGCCGTACCAATGCCGATGGGCGGGGCGCGGGGGAGGCGCGTGGCCGGGGCGTGGCCGAGGCGCGCGGCCGTGCGTCCGCGGACGAGCCGGGGCGCGGGAGTGGCACCGACGCCCGGGGCCGGGCGGCCGCCTCCGCCGACGACGTGGGGCGCGGACGTGGCGCCGCCGACGCGCCCGGCCGGAGCAGGGGCGCCGCCGCCGAGGGAGCGCGCGGCCGTGCGTCCGCCGACGGAACGGCGCGGAGTCGCGCCGCCGCCGAGGGGCCGGCGCGGAGCCGTACGGCGACCGAGGGGGCGGCGCGGACGCGCACGGCCGCCGAGGGGAAGGTGCCCGCGCCACGCGGACGGGTCAATGACGCCAGGGTCCGGGCTCGTGCGGCGGAGGCCGCCAAAGCAGGACGGGCCCGGACCAAGGCCGCGACCGGCACCGCCAAGCAGCGCCGCGCGGAGTCGGGCGCCACCACGCTGCCGGCGGGCAACACGGCGCTGCTGCTGCTGGCCGTGCTCGCCGTGCCGTGTGTGGTGGCGTCCGTGATCTGGCCGATCGCGACCATCGTCATCACCGCGGTGTTCGTGGTGCTCATCAGGCTGGTCTGGATGAGCCACTGGATGGTGCGGAAACGCGCGTCACGGCGGTGGCGGACGGCACTGCGGGTGCTGTTGTTCCCGTTCGCGCTCGCCGGGTCGGCCGTGACCGCGGTGGTCTGGCCGGGTGTGCCCGTCTCGGTGGCGGCCGGCGGAGCGCTCTGGCTCATCGGCGGCGGTCAGATCGCCGCCGACTGGTGGCTGCAGCCCGCTCCGGTCACCGCCGCGGGCGTGGTGTTCGGCATGCTGTGCGGCGGCATCACCGGCCGCGAGATCGAGCGGATCGGCGAGCACCTGCCGGAGCTGCGCCGGGAGGGGCTGCGCGCACTGGCCGTGCTGGGCGGGTTCGTCGCCCTGTGCGCGGCTGCCGTACGCGCGATCGCCCTGCTGCTCTGACCCCTGCTGCTCGGACGGATCAGCCCTGGCCGCCGTCACGGCGGGAGAAGCGGTTGAAGATGCGCTCGCCCGCGTTGACCGCGCCCTCGGCCACGTCGCGCAGCACGCCGATGAACGGGTCCTGCGACTGTGACCACGACTCGCGGTAGGACTCGGCCGCCGCCTTGACCTCGTCGGTGACCCTGGCGTTGGCGTCGTCCTCCCTGCGCGGGTAGTCGCCGCCGAGAATGCGGTCGTAGTCGCCGCTGCGGTGCCACTTGTCCAGCTCGGCCACGCGCACCACGGCGAACGGGTGGGTGGTGCCAAGCAGGTTGAGGACCTTGAGGAAGCCGTCGCGCAGGTCGCCCGCGGTGTCGTACTCGTGGTACTGCTCCAGGAACGCCTCGATGTTCATCTCGTGCGTGTAGTCGCCACCGGCGAGCTTCATCAGCGCGCGCTTGGCCGCCTCGGGGTCCTGGCCGGTGAGCAGGCCGCCGCGGTCGGAGGACAGCTCGGACTTGCGATACCACTCTTCGAGCCCCGCGACGATCGCGCGCAGGCCGATGTAGCCGAGCGGGATCCAGGCGACGCGGGTGGCGAGGCGGGTGAGGATGTCGAGCATCGTCCGGTAGACCGCGTGACCCGACAGGATGTGCGAGGTCTCGTGGCCGATGACGAAACGCTGCTCCTCCTCGTTCATGAGGTTGAGCAGGCCGGTGGTCACGACGATGAACGGGTCGTCGAAGCCGATGGCCTTCGCCTGCACCTGGGGGTCCTGCTGAACGTAGATCTCGGGGATCCGGTGCAGGTCGAGGGTGTAGGCGGCGTCGCGGCCCATGTCGTAGAGGGAGCGGAACTGGGTCTCGCTCACGCGCACGGCCGACGCGAGGTACATCAGGCGCAGCCGGCGCTCGCTGATCAGGCCGGACATCTGCTTGAGGACCGTGTCGAACCCGCTCAACTTACGCAGAGCGACCAGAGCCGACCGGTCTGCGGGGTGTTCGTAGGCACGGGACGAGATGCCGGGCAGTTGGACGCGGTTGCGGTCCGGGGTGGTCGTCATGCCCGGCATGCTACGTCCGCCGGGGAAGGGATGCGCGTTCATCACGAAGGGGGGTGCCATCATGTTGGGTCGCGGCTTCCGCGTAAGGTCCGTTTCATGATGAACGCGCCTGGCGCTCAGGGGAAGCGACGCGTTGGTGTCATGGGCGGGACGTTCGATCCCATCCACCACGGCCACCTGGTCGCCGCCAGTGAAGTGGCCCATCACTTCGACCTCGACGAGGTCGTCTTCGTGCCCACGGGGAGGCCGTACCAGAAGGCGGAGCGCGAGGTGTCGGCGCCCGAGGACCGCTATCTGATGACGGTCATCGCGACCGCGTCGAACCCGCGTTTCTCGGTCAGCCGGGTCGACGTCGACCGACCCGGGCCGACCTTCACCATCGACACCCTGCGCGATGTCTCGGACATCTACCGGCACGACTGCGAGCTCTACTTCATCACCGGTGCCGACGCGCTCGGCGCCATCCTCACCTGGCAGGACGCCGACGAGCTGTTCGAACTCGCCCACTTCGTCGGCTGCACCAGGCCCGGGCACACCCTGCACGATCCCGGGCTGCCCGAGGGCAAGGTCACGCTGCTGGAGATCCCCGCCCTGGCCATCTCGTCGTCGGAGTGCAGGCAGCGTGTGGCCAAGGGGGAGCCGATCTGGTACCTGGTGCCCGACGGCATCGTCCAGTACATCAACAAGCGCGGGCTCTACCGGGCCGCGGGCGCCTAGGGTCTTCGAGCCGTACGTGAGGTGTCTGTGCCGGGAAGGGTAGGCTCGGGGGCAAGGGCATGCTGCCGACACAGGAGGACAGACCCGCATCGTGACCGCATCTGAGAGAGCCGTCCAGCTGGTGCAGATCGCCGCCGAAGCCGCGGCCGACAAGCTGGCCGATGACATCCTCGCCTACGACGTGAGCGAGCAACTCGTCATCACCGACGCGTTCCTGCTCTGCTCCGCCACGAACGACCGCCAGGTACGCGCCATCGTCGACGAGATCGAGGACAAGCTGCGCACCGAGGCCGACGCCAAGCCGGTGCGCCGCGAGGGCGAGCGCGAAGGCCGCTGGGTGCTCCTCGACTACATCGACATCGTCGTGCACGTCCAGCACGAGGAGGACCGCACCTTCTACGCGCTCGAGCGCCTGTGGAAGGACTGCCCGGCCATCGCGCTGCCGGAGAGCGTGATACAGGCCAACATCCAGCGGGCCCGCACTTGAGCAGGCGCATCGTCTGCCTGCGGCACGGCCAGACACTGTGGAACGTCGAACAGCGCTTCCAGGGCCACTCCGACATCCCGCTCGACGAGACCGGCCAGGCCCAGGCGGCCAGGGCGGCCTCCCTGCTGGCGTCGCTGCGTCCGACGCTGATCGTCTCCTCCGACCTGCAACGGGCCAACGACACCGCGCTCGCGCTCGGCCGGATCGCCGGCCTGGACGTGCTGGTCGACAAGGACTTCCGGGAGCGGGGCGGCGGCCAGTGGGAGGGGCTCACCCGCGAGGAGATCGCCGCCCGCTGGCCGGAGGAGTACGTGGCCTGGGAGGCGCCCGACGGCGAGCTGGTCGGTGACGTCGCCCTGAGGGTCGCCGCGGCCATGCGCCGCTGGGCGTCCCGGCTGGAGGATGACGGCCTGCTGGTCGTCGCCTCGCACGGCGCCGCGCTGCGGCTCGGCATCTGCGAGCTGCTCGGCCTGCCCGAGCAGCTCTGGCCGGCCCTGGGCGGGCTGGGCAACTGCTCGTGGTCGGTGTTGCAGGAGGGGCGCAAGGGGTGGCGCCTCCTGGAGCACAACGCGGGCACGCTGCCGGAGCCCGTCAACAGCGACGACCGTCCCGACGCCGTGGCCTGACGACACCATGAGCACGGGCCGCATGGTGCGCGGCTCGTGCGATTAGGCGAATCCCCGGGTTGGATATATGCTGCCGGAGCGCCGCGCGCGAGCAGACTCGTGGCGGTGACCAGGGGCTATGGCGCAGTTGGTAGCGCGCCTCCATGGCATGGAGGAGGTCTGGGGTTCGAATCCCCATAGCTCCACATCAATCCACCAGGTCGAAAGCTCGGTTCCAGAACATGGAGCCGGGCTTTCGTCGTATCGGGGCGAGCTCGGTGTCGGACAAGCTGAGCGGCAGGCGGAGGTGTCGGCACTCTGCTGGTGCAGTTGGTCCGGGCGGCAGGCGCCGGGTCAACAGATGGCTCAGGCGGAGACGGGTTCCTGATCAGCGTCGTCAAAGGGTGGGTAGCTTTCGCCGGCCATTCGATCGGCTGCGTCAATGTAGTGGGTGAGCGC
The DNA here is from genome assembly GCF_059358955.1 of Nonomuraea sp. CX421. Lineage (NCBI taxonomy): Bacteria > Bacillati > Actinomycetota > Actinomycetes > Streptosporangiales > Streptosporangiaceae > Nonomuraea > Nonomuraea sp. CX421. The sequence goes on from NZ_JCADBK010000033.1 coordinate 27,136, forward strand.
CTCGCGGGACTGGGCGAGCCTTGCCATCTGATCGTCCAGTCGCTGCAGCCGTGACCGCATCGCGGCCAGCAACTCGGGACATCCGAGCAGCTCCGGGGCCTCACCGACCGCGCAGGGCAGCAGGTACGCGATGTCCTCAGAGGACAAGCCCGCACCAAGCAGGTGCCGGATCTGCTTCACCCGCAGCACGGCGCTCTCGTCGTACTCGCGGTAACCGTTCGCGCCCCGGTCCGCCTCCAGCAGGCCCTGGGCCTCGTAGTAGCGCAACTGGTGGGCGTTGACGCCCGTCCGACGACTAAGTTCCCCGATCAGCATCGAACCCTCACTTGACCTTCACACCGGTATCAACGTTGACGATGCTGCCATGAACCGCGAAACCGATACACCCGTGACAGTCATCGGACTCGGACTGATGGGCCGGGCACTCGCCGGCGCGTTCCTGAAAGCCGGGCATCCCACCACCGTGTGGAACCGCACCACCTTCAAGGCCGACCAGCTGGTGGCCGAGGGGGCACGGCTGGCGCCAACGGTCGGCGACGCGCTCAGGGCCGGTTCCCTGACGATCGTCTGCGTCACCGATTACCAGGCCGTGTACGAGCTGCTCGGTGTGAGCGACAGCGAGCTGGACGGCAAGATGTTGATCAATCTGACCTCGGGCGACTCGGCCCAGGCCCGGGAAGCCGCCCAATGGGCCGAGCAGCGCGGTGCCCATTACCTGGACGGCGCCATCATGGCCATCCCGCCGGCGATCGGGACCGCCGAGGCGGTGATTCTGCACAGCGGGCCGCGGTCGGGCTTCGAGGCCCACAAGGCAACGCTCGACGCGCTCGGCACCGTCACCTACCTTGGTGCGGACCATGGGCTGGCGTCCCTGTACGACGTGGCCGGCCTCGCCATGATGTGGAGCGTCCTGAACGCCTGGCTCCACGGCACGGCCCTGCTCAGGACGGCCGGTGTTGACGCCGCAACGTATGCGCCGTTCGCACGGCAGATCGCCGCCGGTGTGGCCGAATGGCTTCCTGGATATGCCGAGCAGATCGACAGCGGCTCCTTCCCGGCCGAGGTGTCGGCCCTGGAGACCGACGTGCGGGCGATGGCACACCTGATCGAGGAGAGCGAGACGGTGGGGGTCAACGCCGAACTGCCGAAGTTGATCAAGGCGATGGCCGACCGCTCGATCGCCGCCGGACACGGTGGGGAGCAGTATCCGGTGCTGATCGAAGAGTTCGGCAAACCCCGCGACGACTGACCGGTCCCGGGTGCCGGGATCTCGGCGCCGTCGGTGAAGTCGTCTCCGTGGTGGGGGACGTCAGTACTGGTTCGTCCTGGCGTCCAGGTCGAGCCCCTCGTCGAGCTCCTTCGCGGATACCCCCTTGAGGCGCAGCTGGTCCTTGGCGATCCGGCCGAGCGTGGGCAGGCCGCCGCGGTCCGGCCAGGTCTCGGGCTGCCACAGCGACGAGCGCAGGAACGCCTTCGCGCAGTGCATGTACAGCTCTTCGACGTCGACGAGCACCGCCAGCCGCGGCCGCTTGCCCTGGACGGTCAGGTCGTCGAAGAACGGGGCGTCCGACACGAGCGTCGCGCGGCCGTTGACGCGCAGTGTCTCGTTCATCCCCGGCACGATGAACAGCAGCCCGACGTGGGGGTTGTGCACGATGTTGCGGAGGCTGTCGAGCCGGTGGTTGCCGGGCCGGTCGGCGAGCACCAGCCGGTGGTCGTCGAGGACCAGGACCGATCCGGCGGGGTCCCCTCGCGGCGAGAGGTCGCAGGCTCCGTCCGTGTTGGAGGTCGCCAGCAGTACGAACGGAGAGTGGGCGATGATCGTGCGCGCGTGCTCGTCGATCCGGCCGATGTCCTTGTCCCAGGCGTTCTGCCTCGGCTCCACTATGATCTCCCGGAGCTCGGCCTCGGTCGCCACCGTACGGATTTCAGAAGGGTTCACCCCCCAAGCCTAGTCAAGCCGGGCGTTTCAGAATCTTCCCCGGCTGGGGAGCACGAGGGTGCCGCCCGGTCGTCGTGCTGCCGCGCTCACTAGGGTGGGGGAATGCCGCTCGCGCTCCACCGTGTCCTCCCATGACCAGAGAGGCCCGCATCCTGCCCGCCCTCGCGGCGGGGTCGGTCGAGACGCCGTTCGTGATCCTCGGCTGGAGCGAGACCATCGCCCGCGACACCACCTGGAACGAGCACTCCCACCCCTTCCACGAGCTGCTCTGGAACGAGCGGGGCGCGTCCACGGCCGTGGCAGGGGCGAAGGTCTGGACGGTCACCCCGTCCCTGGGGCTGTGGATGCCCGCGGGCACGCCGCACTCCGGCTCGGCGATCGCCGGCACCTGGTGCCGCGCCAGCTTCTTCGGCTTCGGCAGCATGACCGCGATCTCTCCCACGCCCATCGGCGTCGAGATCACCCCGCTGCTCAGGCTGCTGCTGGAGCGGCTCGCCGACCCGGAACTGCCCGCCGGCTCACGGGCGGTGACCGAGGCGATGGTGTTCGACGTGCTCACCCCCTCCCCGCGCGAACTGCTCCTGCAGGTGCCGACCTCCGGCCTGCTGCGCCCGATCGTCGACGCGGTCCGGGACGATCCGAGTGATCAGCGGACGCTGACGGACTGGGCGTCCCACCTCGGCGTGAGCGCCCGTACGATCACCCGTGCCTTCAACGCGGAGACGGGCACCAGCTTCGCGCGCTGGGTCGCGGCGGTGCGCGTGCAGCACGCGGTCGCGCTGCTCACCCGGGGGTGGGAGGTCGACGCCGTGGCCGAGGAGGTCGGCTATCGCTCGGCGAGCGCCTTCGGCGCGGCCTTCCGGCGGACGACCGGGCTGACCCCTGGAGCGTTCCGCGCGCGTTGAGGCTCCGGTGCGCCCCACGCCGCCTTCCGGTTCGGCTGCCGTGTCCCGATCTCGACAACGGGTGTCTCAAACGGATGATTGCGACAACTCGGTCATTTCGCCTAAGGTCCCACCAAGGCAAGCCTTACCTAACCAAGGGCTTGCGGGTGTACCGCTCCACGGACGCGGACCGCGATCCAGACGTGCGAGGGCCGGCACCAGCGGACCTGATGAAAGTGGAGTACGGATTGAAGCGTCCACGTAGCCTTCGCATCCTCGCCGTGGCAGCCGTTCTGCTGGGCATCGCGGCCTGCGGCAGCCCGTCGGAGACGACGAACCAGAGCGCGGGCGCCGGCCCGAGCAGCAGCCCGAGCGCCTTCCCCATGACGGTCGAGCACGCGCTGGGAACGACCACCATCCAGGCGAAGCCGGCGCGGGTGGCCACGGTCAACTGGGCCAACCACGAAGCGCCGCTGGCCCTCGGCGTCGTCCCGGTCGGCATGGCCGCGGCGAACTTCGGCGATGACGACGACGACGGGCTGCTGCCCTGGGTGAAGAAGCGCCTGGAGGAGCTCAACGCCAAGACGCCCGTGCTGTTCGACGAGACCGACGGCATCGACTTCGAGGCCGTCGCCGACACGAAGCCGGACGTGATCCTGGCCGCCTACTCGGGCCTGACCCAGCAGGACTACGACACCCTGAGCGAGATCGCCCCCGTGGTGGCCTACCCGGACGCCGCCTGGGCGACCCCGTGGCGCGAGATCATCCGGATGAACAGCAAGGCCATCGGGCTCGCGGCCGAGGGCGAGAAGCTCATCGGCGACATCGAGGGCGACATCAAGGCGGTCGTCGCGAAGTACCCGCAGCTCAAGGGCAAGTCGGCGATGTTCATGACGCACGTCGACCCCAACGACGTGAGCGAGATCGGCTTCTACACGACGCACGACACCCGCACGCTGTTCTTCGAGGACCTCGGGCTGACGATCCCGGGCAGCATCGCCGACGCGTCCAAGGGCACGGACAAGTTCGCCCTGACGCGGAGCGCGGAACAGATCGACGTGTTCGACGACGTCGACATCATCACCGGGTACGGCGACGAGAAGGGTGAGCTGCTCGCGAAGCTCGGCAAGGACCCGCTGCTGTCGAAGATCCCCGCGGTCCAGCGCGGCACGGTGTACCTGCTGCCCGGCAGCACGCCCCTGGGCACCGCCGCGAACCCGACCCCGCTGTCGATCTCGTGGGTGCTGGAGGACTACGTCAAGGCGCTCGCCGAGGCCGCGGACAAGGTCAAGTGACGTCGGTCGACACCGACCGCCTGCCGGACGCCGCCCTCGTGCGGCGTCCGGCGCGCGTCCGGAGCCTGTGGCTGCTCGTCGTGGTCCTGGTCCTGGGCGCGCTCATGGTGCTCTCCGTGGCCCTCGGCTCGCGCGACGTCGCCTGGTCCGACGTCTGGGCGGCCCTCGGCGGGGCGGACGACTCCCTCGAACAGGCGGCGGTCGCCAAGCGGATCCCGCGTACCCTGCTCGCGGTGCTGGTCGGCGCCGCGCTCGGTCTCGCCGGCGGCGTCATGCAGGGCGTGACCCGCAACCCGCTGGCCGACCCCGGGATCCTGGGGGTCAACATGGGCGCGTCGCTCTCCGTCGTCACCGCCGTCGCGTTCTTCGGGCTCACGTCGCCGACCGGGTACATCTGGGTCGCGATGGCGGGGGCCGCCGCCTCGGCCGGGTTCGTCTACACCGTCGGGTCCCTCGGGCGGGGCGGGGCCACGCCGCTCAAGCTCGCGCTCGCCGGCGCCGCCACGTCGGCGGCCTTCGCCTCGCTGGTCAGCGCCGTCATCCTGCCCCGCAACGACATCGCCGGAAGCTTCCGGCTCTGGCAGATCGGCGGGGTCGGCGGCGCGTCCTACGAGCGCATCGGGCACGTCCTGCCGTTCCTCGCCGTCGGCTTCGCCGTGTGCCTCCTGTCCGCCCGCGCGTTGAACTCGCTCGCCCTGGGCGACGAGCTCGCCGCCGGGCTCGGTGAGCGCGTCGCCGTCATCCGGGTCACGGCCGCCTTCGGCGCCGTCGTGCTGTGCGGCGCGGCGACCGCCGTCGCCGGGCCGATCGCCTTCGTCGGACTCGTGGTCCCGCACGCGTGCCGCCTGCTCGTCGGCGTGGACCAGCGCTGGTTGCTGCCGTTCTCCGCCCTGGCCGGCGCGTCGCTGCTCACGGCGGCCGACGTCGTCGGCCGCATGGTGACGCGCCCCGCGGACGTCGAGGTGGGCATCGTGACGGCGCTGATCGGCGCTCCGTTCTTCATCCACATCGTCCGCCGTCAGAAGGTGCGTGAGCTGTGAGCGAGCACAGCGGTGCGGTGTTCGCGGGCCCCGCGAAGGAGGAGCCGTGAGCGCTCCCGCCGCCACCCGGCCGCCCGTCGTCCAGATCGTCGCCCGAGGGCGCCGCCGGCGGGCCTCCCGCCGCCGCCTCGTCCTGCTGACGCTGGCGGTGCTCGTCGTCGCCGGGTTCGCCGTGACCCTGGTGGCCGGGCAGACGTTCTACCCGCCCCGCGACGTGATCCGCGTCATCCTGGGTGAGCAGATCCCCGGGGCGTCGTTCACGGTCGGGCGGCTCCGGCTGCCGCGGGCCGTGCTCGCCGTGGTCGCGGGATTCAGCTTCGGCCTGGCCGGCGTGACCTTCCAGACGATGCTCCGCAACCCGCTGGCCAGCCCCGACATCATCGGCATCAGCTCGGGGGCGAGCACCGCGGCGGCCATCGCGATCGTGTCGCTGTCTCTCGGCAGGGCCCAGGTGTCGGCCGTCGCCATCGTCTCGGCCCTCGTCGTCGCGCTGCTCGTGTACGTGCTGGCGTTCCGGGACGGCGTCGCCGGCACGCGGCTCATCCTGATCGGCATCGGGATCGCCGCGTTTCTGGACAGCGTCACCTCCTACGTTCTGTCCCAGGCCGCCGAATGGGACCTCCAGGAGGCGCTGCGCTGGCTGGCCGGCAGTCTCAACGGAAGTACCTGGGAACAGGTCCTGCCCGCCCTCGTCGCGCTGGTCGTCCTCGCCCCCGTCCTGCTGTCCAGGGCGCGCGACCTGTCGGCGATGCAGCTCGGCGACGACACCGCCGCCGCCATCGGGGTCCGCGTCGAACGCACCCGCATCACGGTGATCGTCGCCGCCGTCGGCCTGATCGCCTTCGCCACGGCGGCGGCCGGGCCGATCGCGTTCGTGGCGTTCCTGAGCGGCCCCATCGCGGCCCGGCTCGTCGGCGTGGGCGGCTCCCTGCTCGTGCCCGCCGGGCTCGTCGGCGCCCTCCTGGTCCTCGTCGCCGACTTCGCCGGCCAGTTCGCGTTCGACACCCGCTATCCGGTCGGCGTCGTCACCGGTGTCCTCGGCGCGCCGTATCTCGTCTATCTGATCGTCCGCACCCATCGGGCCGGAGGCTCGCTGTGACCACGTCCTTCTCCCCGGCGTCCTTCTCTCCGGAGGCTCACTCTCTCGCGGCCGAGGGCCTCACGCTCGGCTACGGTGACCGCGTCGTCGTCGAGTCCCTCGACCTGCTCGTGCCGCCCGGCGAGATCACGGTCATCGTCGGCGCGAACGCCTGCGGGAAATCGACGCTCCTGCGCTCCCTGGCGCGGCTGCTCAGGCCGCGCGCGGGCCGGGTCGTCCTCGACGGCAAGGAGGTGCACCGCATGCCCACCAAGGAACTGGCCCGCACCCTCGGACTGCTGCCCCAGTCGCCGGTCGCGCCCGAGGGCATCGGCGTGCTCGACCTCGTCGGCCGCGGCCGCCACCCCCACCAGGGGATCTTCTCCCGGTGGAACGACCGGGACGACGCCGCGGTGGCGGCCGCCCTGGAGGCCACCCGGACCACGGACCTCGCCGAGCGCGCCGTCGACGAGCTGTCAGGCGGTCAGCGCCAGCGGGTCTGGATCGCCATGGCGCTGGCCCAGGAGACCGACCTGCTCCTCCTCGACGAGCCCACCACTTTCCTCGACGCCAGTCACCAGATCGAGGTCCTCGACCTGCTGACCGACCTGAACCACGGCCGAGGCACCACCATCGTGATGGTCCTGCACGACCTCAACCTGGCCGCCCGCTACGCCGACCACCTCATCGCCCTGGCCGGCGGAGGACTGCACGCCTGCGGCACTCCGGCCGAGGTCCTCACCGAGGACTGTGTTCGGGCCGTCTTCGGCCTCGACAGCCGCATCACCGAGGATCCCGTCTCCGGCCGCCCGCTGATGCTCCCCATCGGCCGCCACCACGTCCGGCCACAGCACACCGCCTCCCCTTCGCGCTGACGAGGGGGAGGCGGTGTGTGTTCCGCCGCGCGGCGGTGACCCGTACGGCGGATCGTCAGTCCTCGTGGGTGATGGGAGTCGGGTCGTAGCCACGCCAGCCGTCGTTGCGGCGCAGGAAGAGGCCGGCCAGGAAGCTGAGCAGGCCCCCGGTCATGGTGCGGCCCGTCATCGCCGAGACGTCCCGGGACGGGTCGTGCTCCACGAAGTCGATCGCCGCCACCTTCGGGTGCTGGCCCAGCGCGTACAGCGCCTCGTACAGGTCGACCGGGTGCAGGCCCTCCGGGGTGGCCGCTCCGGTGCCCGTCGCGTAGCCGAGCTCCAGCACGTCGACGTCCACGGTGACGTAGATCGCGTCGGTGCCGTCGCCGGCGATCCGCACCATCTGCTCGATCACGGCGTCGATGCCCGTCCGGCGCACCTGGCGGCCGGTGATGATGGTGCCGCCCTGTCCCTCGACCCACCGCTTGTAGTAGCTGGCGTTCATGAAGCCGTGGATGCCGACCTGCACCAGGTTCTTGCCCGAGAACGGGAGACCGGATTCGAGGAGCTGGCGGATGGGCGTGCCGTTGGTCGGGCCGTGGTCCATGACCCGTACGTCGTTGTGCGCGTCGAAGTGGATGAGGCCGAGCTTCTGCCCGGGGTGGGTGCGGGCGAAGGCGCGCGCGGCCGGCGCCGTGATGGCGTGGTCGCCGCCGATCAGCACCAGGAACGAGTCACCCGAGGCCCGCCACAGCGCGGACATGGTGTCCTCGATGCGCCGCAGGCCCTCGTACTGGTCCAGCACCGGTACGGCGATGTCGCCGAGATCCCGGGCCGTCATGCTGGCCAGGTCCACGTCGAAGTCGGGGCTGTAGGTGGTGAAGGACGGCGTGGACAGCCGCAGCGCGTCCGGCGCCGCGAAACAGCTCGTCGGCAGGATCGACGTCGTCGACAGGCCCACACCCACCAGACCGACGTCGAAGGACGAGTCGAAGTCCCAAGGACGCAGCCAGTTCCACACCCGGGGCTCGAAGCGGTCCTCGAACCTGCCGTTGAGCACGATGCCGGGCTCCTTGAGGTGTGCCACGTCGTGCGCGCGCAGCCATTCCTCGCGTGCGGTCATCCTTGTCTCCTTCCTGTGTCCCGAGCTAGAGGACCCGGCGCAGGAAGGCCTGGGTCCGTTCGTGGCTCGGGCGCTCCAAAATCTCGGACGGGTGGCCCTGTTCGACGAGCCGCCCCTGGTCCATGAACACCACCCGGTCGGCGACCTCGCGGGCGAACCCCATCTCGTGGGTGACCACGATCATGGTCATGCCGTCCCGGGCCAGGTCGCCCATCACCGCCAGGACGTCGCCCACCAGCTCCGGGTCCAGCGCCGACGTCGGCTCGTCGAAGAGCATCAGGCGCGGGCGCATGGCCAGCGCGCGGGCGATCGCCACCCGCTGCTGCTGGCCCCCGGAGAGCTGCCTCGGGTACGCCGACTCCTTCTCCGCGAGACCGACCCTGGCCAGCAGCTCGCGGCCGGCGGCCTCGGCCTCCCGTTGCCGCATCTTGCCGAGCCGTACCGGCGCCTCGACGACGTTGCCGAGGACGGTCATGTGGGGGAAGAGGTTGAACTGCTGGAAGACCATGCCGATCTGCTCGCGCTTGCGGCAGATCTCGCGGTCCTTCAGCTCGTAGACCTTGTCGCCCTTGCGGCGGTAGCCGACGAGTTCGCCGTCCACCTCGATCCGGCCGCCGTCGACCTTCTCCAGGTGGTTGACGCAGCGCAGCAGCGTGGACTTGCCCGAGCCGGACGGCCCGATCAGGCAGACGACCTCGCCGGGCCACACCTCCAGGTTGATGCCGCGCAGCACTTCGAGCCGGCCGAAGGACTTGCGGACGCCGCGGATGCGGACCGCGGGCGGGGACGCGGACGCTTCGGATGTCGTCATGGGCGTTCCCTCCCCGCGGTCACCCGCGTGTCGTGCGGCCGGAGCCGGCGCAGCAGCCCGCCGGCGAAGGTCTCGGTCGTCCGCCGGTGGCGGGACGTCCTGCGTTCCAGATAGGTCTGGCCGAGGGTGAGCACGCTGGTCACGATGAGGTACCAGAGGCTGGCCACCATCAGCAGCGGGATCGTCTCGTACGTCCGCGAGTAGATGACCTGTGCCGAGTAGAGCAACTCGGGCATCGCGATCACGCTGATCAGCGAGGTGTACTTCAGCATCGAGATCGTCTCGTTGCCGGTGGGCGGCAGGATGACCCGGATGGCCTGCGGCAGCACGATGCGCCGCATGATGACCGAGCGGCGCAGGCCGAGTGCCTGGGCGGCCTCGGTCTGGCCGTGTTCGACGGAGTTGATGCCGCCCCGCACGATCTCGGCCATGTAGGCGGCCTCGTTGAGCGACAGCCCGATGATGGCGACCAGCGCCGGAGTGAGGATGTCGTTGGCCGGGATGTCGAAGAACTCGGGGCCGAACGGCACGCCGACGGTCAGCACGGGATACAGCGCGGAGATGTTGAACAGGAAGATCAACTGAACCAGCAGCGGGGTGCCGCGGAAGAACCACGTGTAGAGGTTGGCGCCGCCCTTCAGCACCGGATTGGGCGACAGCCGCATCAGCGCGATGACGATGCCGAGGACCACCGCGATGGTCATGGACACCGCGGTCAGCCAGAGCGTGGTCCACAGGCCGGACAGGATCGCCGAGGAGAAGAAGTACTCCCCGACGACGTCCCACTGGAAGCGCTCGTTGGTGACGAGGGAGGAGGCGACCGCCACCGCGACGACGAGCACGAGTGCCGAGGCGACCCAGCGGCCGGGGTGCCGCAGCGGCACGGCGCGTACGTCGTCGCCGTGCCCCTGCGGGTCCCCTGCCACGTTGCCGTCGTCCAGGGAGGTCGTACGGTCAGCTTCGGGCATCGTTCACAGTGATCTTGGTCAGCGCGCCGTCCGCGACGCCGTACTTCTCCAGGATCTTGAGGTAGGCGCCGTCGTCGACGAGCTTCTGCAGGGCCTTCTGCAGGACCGGCACGAGCTTGCTGCCCTTCGGCAGGGCCATGCCCACCGGCGCCTCGTTGATCGCCTCACCGACCTGCTTGATCTTGGAGTCGGGCTTGGCCTCCAGGTAGGAGTTCTGCAGGCTGTCGCCGCACAGCGCCTCGATGCGGCCGCTGGTGACGGCCAGCATGGCCTGCTGGAGCTGCTGGAACACCTGCAGCTTGACGGCGGGCTTGCCGTCCTGCTCGCACTTGGTGCTCTGCTCCGACAGGTACATCTCCTCGGCGCTGCCCCGCACCACGCCGATGGTCCGGCCGCAGCTGGTCTCCAGCGTCAGATCGTCGATGTCGCTGTCGGCGGTGACGACGAAGCCGGAGGAGTCGATGATGAAGTCGACGAAGTCCACCTGCTCCTGGCGCTTCTTGTTGTCCAGCATCGCGGAGATCGTCACGTCGTAGCGGCCCGCCGCCAGCCCGGGGATCAGGCTGTCGAAGCTGGTGTTCTGCAGGTCGATCTCGGTGCCCAGCACATCGCCCAGGGCCTCGCCCAGGTCGATGTCGAGCCCGGCGGGCTTGCCGCCCTCGTCCACCGCCCACGGCATGCCGATCGTGAGGTCGGTCGCGCCCTTGAGCGGGCCGGTGAACCCGGCGGCCTTGAGCTCCTCGGCCAGCGCGGGATCGGCGCTGGCCCAGGTGCCGGCGGGCTTGGCGGTGGTCTCGCCCGCGCCTGAGCCGGCGTCGCCGGAGCCACCGCACGCGGTCAGCGCGAGCGTGGCGGTCAGCGCGAGGGTGTGCAGTTTCGTCGTCCGGTTCATCGTCCGCCCCCCTACCTGGAACACGACAGTGGAGCGCGGAGTGCCCGCCGGGGCGGGATCCGGTGGAGAGCGGTCATCGAACCTCCAGGGAAGGGGTGGGATTGCCGGAATCTTCGCAGAGTGACCTTCCGCTGACTGCCGACAGATGTTGCACGTCGCTACGGGTGGAGCGACATTTGTCAACGCGACGCGAACCGGCGGGCGCGTCGAGGGCGGGGATCATGACCGGCGGGCGTCTCCGGCCGTCGGCGTACGGTCGCCTACGTGTCGCCTAACGCGGGGGAGCCGGTGCTCGTGGCGCCGGCCGCGTCCACGCCGTACGGCTGACGCAGCCGCAGGAGCCGGGCCAGTTTCAGCTCCAGATGGGCGACCAGGCGATCGTGGCCGTTGCCCAGGTCCAGGCCGGTGAGCTCCTCGATGCGGCGCAGCCGCCCGTAGAGCGAGGCGCGGTGCAGGTGCAGCCGCTGGGCGGAGCGCGCCACGTCTCCGGCGTTGTCGAGGAAGACCTCCAGCGTCTCGGCCAGCGGGGCGCCCACGCTCTCCCGGTCGATCAGCAGGCGGATGCCGGGATGGAGGACGACCTCCTCCGGCTGGTCGTTCACGAGCTGGGCGATGCGCGCGTACACGCCGAGGCCGCTGTGGTGCACGGTCCGGGCCATGCTGCCGAGGGAGGCGGCCACCTGGGCGCCGCGCAGCGCCTCGCGGTAGGAGGCGACCAGCTCCGTGAGCTGCGGGCACGCGTTGCCCACGCCGGCCCAGACGGTGAACGGACCGGTCGCCGACAGGGCCAGCTCGATCTTCTCCCGGGCCGTCTCGGCGAGTCTCTGGTCCAGTGTGTGCCTCGGCACCGCCCCGTCGTCCGGCCTGGCCATCACCAGGAGGCCGTGGTTCTGGCGTACCAGGCTCAGGGTCTGCCTCGCGGGAAGGGTCATCCGCACCGATTCGAGGGCCGCCGACAGGCTCGACCGCTCCGCCTCGTCCAGCCCCGCCCCAGTGCTGGAGACGGGCAGGAACACCGCCACGGCGGCCGGCCACTCGTGCCGGAAGATGTCCGCGTCGGCGATGCGCTCGACCGCGCGGACGCGGGCCTCGATGTCGTCGGACAGCAGCCGGATCAGGCTCTCCCGCTCGCTGAGGCTGCGCAGCTCGTCGATGTGCCGCTGGCGCTGGAACACCTCGGCGACGCTCTCGGCGGCGGCCTCGATCCGGCGTCGCCGCGACTCGGCCAGCTCGGGATCGTCGACCTGCACCCAGATGTAGGCGACGGCCTTGCCGCCGACGCGGGCGACCGCGGCCCAGCGCGGGCAGGTCATCCCGATGGCGGGGTTGGCGGGGAGCAGGAAGGCGCCCTTGCGTTCCGGGGCCCGGTGGACGGTGATCCAGCGCAGGATGTCGGGGCCGGCGTGACGGCGCAGGATGGCCTGCTCACGGGCCGGGTCGTTGCCGCTGGGATGGTAGGTGTAGACGTACTGCCGGAGCTGCGTGTCGTCGATCGCCACCGGCCGGTCAAGGGCCGCCCCCAACCGGTCGGCGATGCGTTGCAGCTCGGCAATCATGCCGCCATCGTAGGGGCAAAACCCCCTTACCTGGGCAAATAGCTATTAAAGCGATATTTAGCCCAGACGGTCGAACTCCTCAGGGGTGGGATCGTCCTCGGTGAGCAGCCCAGGAACGGTGAAGCGGAACCTGCAGACCTGGTCGCCGCGCGACTTCACCGACGTCCAGCGCACCTCGGTCTCCGGGTTGTAGCCCTGGAAGAGCCCCCGATGGTTGGAGGAGTCGAACAGGTAGCCGAGCCGCAGTCCCTCCTCGCCCTCCGACGCCCAGACCTCCGCCAGGGGGCAGTAGGTGCAGTCGAGGTAGTAGGCGCCGTCGCTGATGTGCTGGCGCTCCTTGAAGACGAAGACCGCCTCGCTCGGGTCGCGCTCCTGCAGGCCGTCGGTGCTCGCGAAGTTGGCCATGGTCAGCGGCTTGCCCAGGGCGAGCATGCGGTCGCGGATCGCGCCGCCCCGGTCGGCGCCGAACCGGTAGGCCGCCTGCCGGATGGTCTCCTCGCCGGAGGCGTCGTAGGCCCGTACCAGCTCTCGCGAGATGTACATCTGCATCGCCGCGAGCAGGCCGGTGGTGCGCCGGTTGACCTCGATCAGCCGGACCGGATCCGCCGCCAGGGCGCCGAGGCGCGGCGCCCGCTGCGCCGGATCGGCCCCCGTGACGCGCAGGCGCCAGGGACGGGCGGCCACGTCGTCGGCCTCGATGCCCACCCCGGCGCCGTAACCCGTCGCGATGCCCGCCGACAGCTCAGGCCAGTAGAGGCGCAGGGCGGACAGCGCGGCGGTCTCGCCGATCTGCTCGGTCAGGTACGCCCGGCCGGGAGCCTCCGGCAGGGTCAGCACGACGGCCGGCCCGTCGGTGGCGACCGAGAGCTCGCCGTCGGCGGCGGCCAGCTCCCATTCGCCGCTGTCCCAGTGTTCGAGCAGCGCGGCCGGATCGCGGCCGGTGACGAACGAGGCGGCCTGATCGCGCATGGCGGTGCCGCGGAAGACGCCCTCCTGGCGGACTCCCCGGGCGATCGCCTCCAGGCCCGGCGCGCCGTGCTGGCGCTCGACCGCCTGGTAGAACACCTTCAGCTTCAGCCAGTGGTAGTCCTGGAAGGACCGCAGCGACGCGAGAGACGACGCTCCCGTCTCCTTCGTCCCGGACGCGGTGGCGTGGTCGGCGGTCATGAGCGGTTGCCGTCCTCTCCTCGGTTGTACACGCGGCGGCCGGCCTGCCACGTCTCGGTCACCCGGCCGCGCAGGTCGGACAGATCGGTTAGTTCGCCTTCGAGCAGCACCAGGTCCGCCGTCAGGCCCGGCGTGACGCGGCCGATCCGGTCCGAGAGGCCGAGCAGCTCCGCCGCCCGGGAGGTGGCCGCGGCCCACACCTCGTAGGCGGGCAGCCCGCACTCCGCGAGCAGCGGAAGTTCGCGCAGGTTGTCGCCGTGCGGGCCGATTCCGGTGTCGGTGCCGAGCGCGATGTTGACGCCCGCCTCGATGGCTTTGGCGACGGCGTCACGGTGCACGGACGCGACTTCGAGCGCCTTGTCGAGCACGGCGGGCTCGTGCAGCTCGCCGCGCTGGGCCGCCTCGATGACCGACGTCGGCGCGATCAGGGTGGGAACCAGCCAGGTGCCGTGCGCCAGCATGAGCTCGATCGCCTCGTCGTCGAGGAAGATGCCGTGTTCGATGGAGCGGACCCCCGCGCGTACGGCGTTCTTGATGCCCTCCACGCCCTGGGCGTGCGCCATCACGTGCACGTGCGCCGCGTTGGCCTCGGCGACCAGTACGGCGAGCTCGTCGGGGCGGAAGTGGGCATGGCGCGGATCGTCCGAGGGCGACAGCACGCCGCCCGTGGTGGCGACCTTGATCACGTCAGCGCCGGCCCGCAGCATGGTGCGGACCGTCCTGCGCATCTCGTCGGGGCCGTCGGCGATCCCCGATGGCACGCCCGGATGCTGGGCGAAGAGGGCCAGGTCCACGCCACAGCTCAGGTTGCCGTCGTTGTGCCCCCCGGTCTGGCTGATCATGTTCACCGCGATCAGGGTGCGCGGACCCTCGATCAGGCCCTGCGCCAGCGCCTGCTTCAGGCCGAGGTCGGCGCCCGCCGCGTCCCGCACGGTGGTGATGCCGGTCTCCAGCGTCTTGCGGCAGTTGACCACCGCCTGGAAGAAGTGCAGCGAGAACGGGTTGGAGACGCGGTTGACCAGGTTGATGTCGGAGAGCGTCAGGTGCACGTGCGTGTCGATCAGGCCGGGCAGGACGATCCGGCCGGTCGCGTCGACCACCCGGTCGCCGTCGCCGATGGCGAGCTCGGTGCCCACCGCGACGATGACGCCGTCCTCGACGAGTACGTTGGCGGCTTCGGGAGCGGTGCCCGTGCCGTCGAAGACCCGGCCGCCGGTGAAGAGGGTGCGGCCCATCAGACGTGACATCCCCGGCGGGGGCCCGTCTCCAGCGGACGGCGCGGCGGCGTGGAGTAGACCGGCTCCAGCGGCTCCCAGGCCCAGGTGCCGTCGCACGCGTCGAGTGTGTAGAACCAGTACATGCGCAGCTCGGAGTCGCCGGTGTCGATGCCGTGCGGAGCCCACGCCGGCACGTACACCGTGTCGCCCTGCGCCACCTCGTAGGCGTCGTCGCCCACGTAGATCGTCGCGGTGCCCTCGAGCACGTGGTAGATCTCCGCCGGGGCGTGGCGGTGGATCGTGTAGTGCAGGTGCGGGTCGACGCCCGCCGTGCCGATCACGAACTCCTTGGTGCCGGACGCCGGCTCCAGCAGATAGCGGCAGCGCAGCCGCATCCCCTTCGACGGCTCGACCGGGACCCACGAGACCATGTCCTCGGCGACCGCCCACCGGTCGAACAGTCCCGTGGACGGGGCGGTGTTCGGGTTCGCGCCCGATTCGAGCGCCGTGTCGGGCAGCAGCCGGGAGGTCACGGTCTTCTCGTGGCCGCCGGTGGCGTAGGCGACGAAGAAGCGCGCGGGCTCGGCGCCGATGTTGGCGATGGAGTGCGCCTCTCCGGGCGGGAAGTAGGCGGCGCCGGGAGCCGACAGCTCCACCGAGCCGCCCGGTCGCCACAGCCGCAGCGTGCCCTCGGCGATGAAGATCGCCTCGGCGTGCCCGTTGCTGTGGGTCGGCACGACCTGGCCGGGCGCGAGCGTGACCTCGCCGAAGGTGATGTCCGCGTCGGCCCCGAGGGTGTCCGGCAGCAGGCCGAGCACCTGCGTGTCGCGGAATTCGGGCAGTTGGTGGAGGTTGTCTCCGGAACGCGAGGCGACAGACCGCGGAAAGTGCATCGAAGCGGGCAACAAAGCTCCCAGTGCGACAAAAGCCGTTTTCGGGCATAGAGCCCGTTTCGCCGACGATGCTAGGCGGGGGCGGGATCTCACGGACCGGGTATTCGTCGCGTGCATCCGGCGGGCGGCGCAACATCTGTCGAGCCGTCTCGTCCTGGTGGAGACGAGGCGGCCCCGCTCAGGCCGTCGTCTCGCCCGCGGCGCGTACGAACGGCTCCAGCAGGGCCCGCGCGGACTCCCAGACGGTCTCCAGCTCGGTGCCGGACTCGATCAGCCGGGATCCGGCGAACACGATGGCGTTGATCATCTCGGCCGTCTCGGGCACCGCGGGGACGCCGAGGTGGCGCAGCGCATCCACCAGCGGCTCCAGCAGCTGCTCGTGCATGGCACGGCTCTGCTCGGCGACCGCGTCGCCCGGCGCGACCTCCGCCAGGACGGTGGCCAGCGCGTGCTCGCCCTCGGTGATGAGCTCGAAGTTGGTCAGCACGTAGGCGAGCACGCGGTCGGCGGGGGTCGCGGCGGCCTCCATCGCGGCGGCGACCCGGGCCGACCAGCGAGGGAAGACGTCCTCCACCAGCGCGTTGAGCAGGTCCTCCGATGACCGGAAGTACTGGTAGAGGCTGGGCCGGGCCAGCCCGGCGCGGGCCGCGACCCGGGTCAGCGTCGGTGGCCGGCCGGTCTCCGCGAGGATCTGCCTGGCCGCGTCGAGCAGCGCCCTGTGCTGGGCGGCCCGATGCTCGGCGACGGTCGGCGCCTGGATGCGTGGCACCTGCCCTCCTCCACCATGGTCGGCCTACTCCGACAGTCTCCCATCCACCATCGACAGGACGCGGTCGCAGTGGCCGAGCACGTCGTGATCGTGGGTGACCATGATCGTCGCCACGGCGGACTCGTGCGTCTCGTGCGCGAGCAGCTTGACGATGTCGTCACTGCGGGCGCGGTCGAGCGCGGCGGTCGGCTCGTCCACCAGCAGCACGGCCGGGCGGGTGACGAGCGCGCGGGCGATGCCCACCCGCTGCCGCTCGCCGCCGGACAGCTGGTGGGGGCGGTGCCCGGCGCGGTGCCCCATGCCGACCCGGTCGAGCAGCTCTCGCGGGTCGTGCCCGTCACCCGCGCGCTTGCCCGCCACGTCGAGCGCGAAGCGGAGCTGGTCGAGCGCGGTGAGGGCGGGGATGAGGTTGCCGGACTGGAAGACGAACCCGATCCGCTCGCGGCGGTGGCGCGCCTTCTCGCGGGAGCTCGCCCGGGAGATGTCGACGCCGTCGAGCAGGACCCGGCCGGTGTCGGGCGTGGTGAGCGCGCCGGCGACGGCGAGCAGGCTCGACTTGCCGGAGCCGGACGGCCCGACGATGGCGACGAACTCGCCGGACGCCACGTCGAGGTCGACGTCGTCGAGCGCGGTGACCGTGGCGTCGCCGTCGCCGAGGGACAGGGTGACGCCCTCCACCAGCAGGCCACCCCGTTCCTGGGCGCCGGCCCGGCGGGAGTCCGGGTGCGGGGACGTGGAGCGGGTGGTCATCGTTGCCCTCCCAGGGCTGCGAGCGGGTCGACGCGGACGATGCGGCCCACGGCCGCCGCGGCACCGGCGAGGCCGAGGCCGACGAGGAGCAGGGCGGCGAAGACGAGCGGGCCCGCCTCCAGCGCGAACGGCATGGGGGTCGTGGTGAGCAGCGTGCCGCCGCCCACCCCCAGCAGGAAGCCCACGGCGGTGGACACGGTCAGGATCACGGTCGCCTGGATCATCGTGTCCCGCATGAGATAGCCGGTCGAGGCGCCCATGGCCCGTACGACGGCGAGCTCGTGCTTGCGCTGGATCGTCCACACGGTGAAGAACGTTCCGACGACGAGCGCGGAGATGGCGTACAGGAAGACCTGGATGAGCGTGAGGGTGGAGGTCTCGGCGGAGTAGCCGGGGGAGGCGCTGAAGGACTCGTCGAGCGTCATGCTCGTGGTGCCCGCCGCGGCGTCGCCGCCGGACAGGTCGATCCGGTCGCCGTCCCGGGCGCGCAGGGCGATGGCCGTGGCCTCCTCGTACGCCCCCTCACGCGCCTGGTCGTCCGGCCCGGCGCCGGCGTGCACCTGCTGCCAGGCGCGCAGCGGCAGGTACGCCACGTCGACGTGCCCGAAGGTGCGCTGGTCGCCCGTGCTGCCGACCACCTTGAGCCGGGTGCCCAGGCGGTCGATGACGACGGTGTCGCCGATGGCCAGGCCCTCGTCCAGGACGGTCTGGCTGACCACGATCCCGTCGGGGTCGCCGAGCCCGGCGCCGTCGGAGACGGCGGGCGCGAGGAACGAGCCGGGCTCGACGCCGAACAGGGCCAGATCGATCGGCACCTGACTGCCGGCGGCGGTCGTGGCCTTGGCGTTGACCAGCATGTTGCCGAACGGCGCGGCGTCGGCGACGTCGTCGCGGCCCTTCCACGCCTCGGCCTGGTTCAGGTTGACGGTGCTGCGGGAGAACGCGGAGTCGGTCTTGGTGCCCTCGGCGAAGGCGAACGCGGTGACGGGCAGCCGCTGGAGCCCGGAGACGCCGTCGTTGACGAGCCCGGAGGACAGGCCGGACAGCAGGACGACGAGGATCGCGATGAGGGCGACGACGCCGCCCATCAGGCCGAAACGTGCGCGGGCGAAGACCAGCTCGCGCCAGGCCAGGAACATGGCACTCCTTTTACGGGGACGGACGAGCGCCCCGACTTGCCGACGCGCCGTTGGCAAGATACCAACATTAAGTCGGAAAGATGGAATTCCGGATGTGAGCGGCGCGATAGAGCAGGGCCACCTGCTCGGCGGCGGCGAGCACCCGTTCGCGCAGCTCCGGCGGGGAGATCACCTCGGCGTCGGCGCCCAGCCTGAGGAACTCGCCCACCGCGTGACCGATCGACTCGATCGGCACCGTCACCCGCGTCCAGCCTTCCGCGTCGGCCGGCTCGGCGCTGGCCCGCGCCGCCGTGACCACGCCGGGCGTCATCAGGTCGGCCAGCCGGCGCAGCCCGTCCGGCGACAGCCGCACCACCGCCTGCCCCCAGCGCAGCCGGGCCTCGAACTCCGCGAGGTAGTGCTGCCAGTAGGCGGCCAGGTCGAAGTCCTCGGGCCGGGTGAAGCGCTCGGCCAACGGCCGCAGGCGGAGGATCTGCGAGACCCGGTAGGTGCGCACCTGCTCGCCGGACCGCGCCACCAGATACCACCGCCCCGCCTTGACCACCAGCCCGTACGGCTCCAGCCGCCGGTCCACCTCCTGGGGAGCCTTCCACCGGCGGTACCTGATCTGGAGCGCGTGCTCGTTCCACACGGCGTCGGCCACGGCGGGCAGATGGGGGACAGGGTCCTGGTCGCGGTACCAGGAGGGGGCGTCGAGATGGAAGCGCTGCTGGATCCGTCCGGCCCGGTCGCGCAGCTCCTCGGGCAGCGCGGCCATCAGCTTGAGCTGCGCGGCCGTCACCACCGCGCCCAGCCCCAGCTCGGCCGCGGGCCCCGGCAGCCCGGCCAGGAACAGCGACTCCGCCTCGTCGGGGGTCAGCCCGGTCAGCCTGGTGCGATAGCCGTCGAGCAGCTGGTAGCCGCCCCTGGGGCCGGCGTCGCCGTACAGCGGGATGCCGGCCGCGTGCAGCGACTCGACGTCACGGTAGATCGTCCGGACCGAGACCTCGAGCCGCTCGGCGAGGGCCTGCGCGGTCATGCGGCCGCGGGTCTGCAGAAGGAGCAAGATCGAAACGAGGCGAGATGCGCGCACATTCACTGACATTACCTGTCAGTGACCCTGCCCTACGGTCTCGCTCATGAACGGCTTCGACTTCCTCATCGGCACCTGGAACGTGACCAACACCCGGCTCGTCAAGCGGCTCGCGGGCAGCGACGAGTGGGAGGAGTTCCCCGGCAGGTCCGTCATCACCCGGCACTTCGACGGCGCCGCCAACTTCGACGAGATCGTCTTCCCGACCAAGGGCTACGCCGGGCTGACGCTCCGGATCTACGACCCGGCCACCGAGCTGTGGTCGATCTACTGGGCGAGCAGCGTCACCGGTGTGCTCGGCCTGCCGCCCATGGTCGGCCGCTTCGAGGGGCGCCGGGGCGAGTTCTACGCCGACGACACCGACGAGGGGAGGCCCGTGCGCTGCCGCTTCATCTGGACCGTCCTGGGGGAGGACGCCTGCCGGTGGGAGCAGGCCTTCTCGGTGGACGGCGAGCAGACCTGGGAGACCAACTGGATCATGGAGTTCGTGCGGGCGTGACGCTGTCCAGGATCGCGTCGAGCGCCTGGCGGGCCGCCTGTCCGTCGGGCTCGGCGTTGCCATAGACGTAGGAGATCGCGCCGTCCGCCTGCACCGCCACCAGGCGGACGTAGGCGGGATCCTGGCCGGCGCCGGCGAAGACCACCCGGAACGACGCCGTCGCGGCGGGCAGGCCGCCGAGCTCCAGCGGCCGCGTGCGCGTCTCCTCGCCGCTGTCGATGGCGGGCAGCAGGCGCCGGGCGGTCTCCATCGCGACGGTGCGGGCCCTGGCCTGCAACTGCTCGGGGCTCAGCGCGGGCCCCTCCTGACGGAACGCGACCACGGTCGTGCCGCCGTGCGCGATGCCCGAGGTGAACGCCGGGTCGCCGGTCTTCGCCCAGCCCGCCGGGAGGAGGTAGGAGACCTGGGCGCGCGTGTCCGTGACGCGCGGCGGCCCCGTGGGCGCTCCCGCCGGCCCGGCCGGCGCCTGGGCGTCTGCCTGGGCCCGCATCCAGAGGATCGCGGCCACGGCCAGCGCCGCCACGAGCACCGCGATGCCGCCCACCACGATCGCCCACCACCAGCCGGACCTGCTGGGCTTGGTCTCGTACTGGGGGACGTCGGGCAGCATGTCGGGGGTGTAGGGCAGGCGCTGCGTGCCGGGGTTCTCCGGCGGGGCGGGACGCGGCCAGCGGTGCCTGACCGTCCGGCTGGGATCGGGGTCCTGCGGGCCGGGACGTTCTGAAGTCATGAATCCTCGGAACACGGGCAGGGGGCGGGCTACAAGGCCATTGTCACATCCGTACGCTACGTCCAGATCAGCGGGAAATATCGGTTAACTGCCGGGATCGGATTCGGCCGTGGCCACGTTCACCCGAGCGTGGGCCTCGTCGATGGCCCGGGAGAGCGAGACGCGGTCCAGCTTGCCCTGGTAGCGGACCCCGTTGACGAACAGGGTGGGCGTGCCGCGCACCCCGCTCGCGTGGCCCGACTGCTCGTCGGCGGCGATCCGGGCGGTCTGCCGGGCGGGGTCGGGCCAGGGGTCCACGCCCAGGTCGGCGGCGTAGCGCGCCAGGTCGGCGTCGGTCAGGGCCCGCTGGTTGGCGAAGAGGACGTCGTGCATCTCCCAGAACCTGCCCTGCTCGGCCGCCGCCTCGGCGACCAGCGCGGCGGGGAAGGCCCTCGGGTGGATGGCGCGCAGCGGGAAGTGCCGGAACACGTGCCGCACGTCGCGCCGCTCGTCGAGCAGTTGCCGCAGGACCGGGTGCAACCGGCCGCAGTAGGGGCACTCGAAGTCGCCGTACTCGACGATCGTCACCTTCGCGCCGGCCGGGCCGCGCACGTGGTCGCCGGGGCCCACCGGGACGCTCAGCCGGTCGGGCAGCTCCTCCTCCGGCTCGGCCTCGGGCGGCGCGCACACCCCGCCGCGGTCCCAGGCCATCCGGAAGATGATCCAGCCCGCCAGCGCCGACATCAGGGAGCCGGCCAGAATGCCGATCTTGGCCTGGTTGTGCAGCGAGGTGTCGTCGAAGGCCAGGTCGACGATGAACAGCGACACCGTGAAGCCGATGCCCGACACGGCCGCGCCGCCGAACACCTGCCCCCACACCAGGTTGCCCGGCAGCACGCCCCAGTTGAGCCGCAGCGGCAGCCAGGTGCCGAGCGCGATGCCGGCGAACTTGCCGAACAGCAGGCCGAGGGCCACGCCGATGGCGATGGGCGAGGTCGCGGCCTGGCGCAGCGTCTCGGCGTCCAGCCGCACCCCGGCGTTGGCCAGCGCGAACACCGGCACGATCACGTACGCGCTCCACGGATGCAGCCGCAGCTGCAGCCGCTCGTTGACCGAGACGGCCCGCTGCACCCGCCGCGTCACCTCGCGCGCCGCGCGGGGATTGGGGTCGTTGGTGAACTCGTGCACCGCCTCGCCCGCGGCCAGCAGTTTGTACTCGCTCGGCGCGTACACGAAGACCAGCACCCCCAGCGCGATGCCGACCAGCGTGGGATGCACGCCGCTCTCCAGCGTCGCCACCCACAGCCCGAACCCGAGCACGATGTACGCGGGCGCCCGCCAGATCTTCAGCCACCGCAACGTCATGATCGCCGCCAGCAGCGCCGCGGCGATGAGCAGCGCGACGACGGACAGGCTCTCGGTGTAGAAGATCGCGATGACGATGATCGCGAGCACGTCGTCCACGATCGCCAGGGTGAGCAGGAACGCCCGCAGCGGGTCCGGGCACCTGGCTCCCACGATGGCGAGCAGCCCCAGCACGAAGGCCGTGTCGGTGGCGATCGGGATGCCCCAGCCGCCCGCGCCGGGCCCGCCGGCGTTCAGCGCGAGGTAGACGCCGGCGGGCAGCAGGATGCCGCCGAGCGCGGCGACGGCCGGGACGGCGATCAGCCGCCGGTCCCTGAGCTGCCCCAGCCGGACCTCGTAGGAGATCTCGAGACCGATGAGGAAGAAGAAGATCGCCATCAGGCCGTCGTTGACCCAGTGGCGCAGGTCGAGGGAGAAGTCGGCGGTGCCGAACGACAGGCCCATCGGGGTGTGCCAGAAGGCGTCGTAGGTGTCGCCCCAGGGCGAGTTGGCCCAGAGGAGGGCCAGCAGGGTGGCGCCCAGCAGCACGCTGGTGCTCCCCGCTTCGGTCCTGAAGAACGCCCGCAACATCCTCAAACCTCCGATGTCCGTTGATACGGAAGTTGAACGTGAAGCCGCCCGCTCTGATTTCCGGCCGGCCGGACATTTATGGGTCTTCTCAAGATGAGCGTGGCTCGTTACGTTCGGGCGGCGCGCAGATAGGCCAGGACGGAGCGGCGCACCCCCGGCCGCCCCCTTGGCGAGCACTCCTCTGTCCTACCCCCCAACGGAGGAAGTCATGAAGCTGCTCCACACCACGTTAGGCGCACTGGCGCTGATCGTCCCGCTCGCGCTGACCGCACCGGCGGCGGCGTCCCCAGCGGCGTTCCCAGCGGCGTCAACAGCGGCAACGGCGGCGTCCCCTGCGACGGCCATGGCCGTGGCGCCGCCCAACATCCCGCTGGCCAACGTCAAGGCCCATCTCACCCAGTTGCAGACGATCGCCACCGCCAACGGCGGCAACCGGGCGCACGGCCGCCCCGGCTACCTGGCCTCGGCCAACTACGTCAAGGGCCGGCTCGACGCCGCCGGGTACACCACCACGCTGCAGTCCTTCACCTACAACGGCGCCACCGGCTACAACGTCATCGCCGACTGGCCCGGCGGCGACCCGAACGACATCCTGATGACCGGCGCCCACCTCGACAGCGTGACGGCCGGGCCCGGCATCAACGACAACGGCTCCGGGTCGGCCTCGATCCTGGAGGTCGCGCTGGAGGTCTCGCGCCAGGCGCTGCAGCCGTCCAAGCACCTGAGATTCGCCTGGTGGGGCGCGGAGGAGCTGGGGCTGCGCGGCTCGCAGTTCTACGTCAACAACCTGCCCGCCACCGAACGCGCGAAGATCAAGGGGTACCTGAACTTCGACATGGTCGGCTCGCCCAACGCCGGCTACTTCCTGTACGACGGCGACAACTCCGACGGCGTCGGCGCGGGCCCCGGCCCGGCGGGATCGGCAGAGCTGGAGCAGACGCTGCAGTCGTACTTCGCCTCCATCGGCGTGCCCACCCGGGGGACCGACTTCGACGGCCGCTCCGACTACGGCCCGTTCATCGCGGTCGGCATCGCGGCCGGAGGCACGTTCACCGGCGCGGAGGGGATCAAGTCGTCCGCCCAGGCCCAGCTCTGGGGAGGCACGGCGGGGCAGGCGTTCGACCCCTGCTACCACCGCGCCTGCGACACGACCGCCAACATCAACGACACGGCGCTGGACCGCAACGCCGACGCCGTCGCCCACGCGGTGTGGACGCTCGGCACCGCCGTGCCGCCGGTCACCGTGTGGTCGGACACGTTCGAGACGAGCACCGGCTGGGTCACCAACCCCGACGGCACCGACACCGCGACCGCGGGCCTGTGGGAGCGGGGCGACCCCGAGGCGACCACCTCCAGCGGCGCCAAGCAGCTCGGCACCACGGTGAGCGGGACGAACGACCTGGTCACCGGGCGCACGGCCGGTTCGAGCGCGGGCGCGAACGACGTCGATGGCGGCCTCTCGTCGATCCGCTCGCCGGCGATCACGCTGCCCTCCAGCGGGGTGCTGAAGGTCTCGATGTCGTGGTACCTGGCCCACGGCAGCAACTCCTCCAGCGCCGACTTCTTCCGCGTGCGGGTCGTGGGCTCCTCCAGTGCCACGGTGTTCACCCAGGCCGGCGCGGCCACCGACCGTGACGGGGCCTGGGGCACGGCCAGCGCGGACATCTCCGCCTTCGCCGGGCAGAGCGTCCGCATCGTGATCGAGGCCGCCGACGCCTCGGGCGCCAGCCTGGTCGAGGCGGGCGTGGACGACGTCAAGATCACCCAGCAGTGACGTGGAGGGTCCTTCAGCCGGCGGCTGGGGGACCCGCCTCCGTCAGGGCGGTCACCACGCGGGCGACCAGCTCGCGGGTCTCCTCGAAGCCGGCCGCGGCCAGCGCGGGAGTGCCGGCGAGCGAGCGCATCACGCCGAGGCCGAGCAGCAGCGCGCCGACCATCTCGGCCCGCAGGGCGGGATCGTCGCCGCCCATGCGTTCGGTGAAGTCCTTCAGGTAGCCCTCGCAGAGCTCCTGGCGCAGCCGGTCGCGTACGGCGGCGCGGCCCGAGGAACGCAGCATCACCAGGAGCGGATGCTCGCCGTCGAACTGCTCCCAGTCGGCGAAGACCACGTCGTGCAGCAGGGTGGCGGCCAGGTCGGTGAGCGGTCGCCCGGGCGCCGGCCCGGCGGGCAGCTCGGTGCGCACCGCTTCGGCGTAGAGCCGGTCCTTGGACTCGAAGTAGCGGAACACCAGGGCGGGGTCCACGCCCACGTCACCGGCGATCTCGCGCACTCCGGTGCCGTCGTAGCCCTGCCGGGCGAACCTGAGGCGCGCGGCGTCGAGAAGGGCCGCGCGGGTGGCCGCCTTGTCGCGGCGTCTGGGTCGCTGCATGAAGTCAGCATAAGTCATCAGTTGTTGACTTAGTCTGCCGGGGCACCTAGAGTCTCCTTGTCATCGACCGATGACTTATTGACTCGGAGGCTCCTGCATGCGTACGTATGTGATCACCGGCGGTACTGACGGGATGGGCAAAGGGCTGGGCCTGCACTTCCTGGAGCGCGGCGACCGGGTGATCGCCGTCGCCAGCGGGGAGCCGAAGGGCAGGGCCTTCCTCGCCGAGGCGGAGGCGCTCGGCGCGGGCGAGCGCGCGGTGTTCCTGCGGGCCGACCTGAGCACCGTGGCGGGCATGCGGCGGGTGGTCGAGGAGGTGACGGCGACCACGGAGGCGGTGGACGGGCTCGTCTTCGGGGCGCAGCGCTTCCGGCCCGTCCGCGAGGAGACCGCAGACGGGCTCGAGTTCACCTTCGCGCTCAGCTACCTCAGCCGGGTCGTCATCGGCGAAGGACTGATGGAACGCCTGGAGCGCGCGGACGCGCCCGTCATCATGAGCCTCGCCGGGTCCGGCGGCCTCCCCGGCCAGATCTTCTGGGACGACCTCCAACTGCGCGAGGGCTACAAGGGGATGCGCGCGTCGATGCAGTCCTCCCGCTGTCTCGACCTGCTGGGGGCCGGCTTTCCCGCCCGCCACCCCGGAGCCCGGACGAGGTACGTCCTCTACAACCCGGGGTTCGTGAACACCGGCATGGCCGACCCGCTCCGCCAGCCGATGCGCTCCCTGACCAAGGTGCTCGCCAGGTTCTTCGCCATGCCCGTGAGCAAGGCGATCGTGCCCATCGCGCGGCTTCTCGACCACCCGCCCGAGGCCGCCGCCACGGCGTTCATGCGCGGAAAGCCGCTCCCGCTGACCGGCACCGCCTTCGACCCGGCCGCCGCGGACCGGCTCCACCGGGTCACCGCCGACCTGCTGGCCGGCCTGCCCGCCACGCGATGACCGCGACCGGTGCCGCTCCGTGGCCGGCGACGGAGCGGGTGGGCGCGCGCCACGCGTGATCGGGCGCTTTGGCTGTCATGTTCGCGACATGTCGCTGTTTGCCCATGCGAAAATCCCCTATGAGCAGGCGTGATCCTCCATCGTCTTGGACGACTGAAGTTTGGGGCCAGCCCCCACCGACAGATCGGTTCGTTCATGCGATGGATCCCCCGCCTCGCCGCCATCGGCGCGGGCCTGGCGATGATTGCCGTACCGGTGCCCGCGCACGCCGCGGCGCCCGAGCCAGCGGCCGGCTCAGACCCGCACCGGGTGACGCTGATCACCGGTGACGTGGTGACGGTTCAGGAGTTCGCGGGCGGCAAGCGAGCGGCGACCGTGCGGCCCGGCAAGGGCCGCGAGAACATCAGGTTCTTCACCAGGGAAGAGAACGGCGACCTGGTGATCACCCCCGCCGACATGGTCCCCTACCTCTCCCGGGGCCTCATGGACGAGCGGCTGTTCGCGGTCAGTGACCTGATCGAGCAGGGCTACGACGACGAGAGCAGCGACGTCCTGCCGCTGATCCTGGCCTACAAGGAGAGCGGGCAGGCCGTCACGCTGAAGAGCGTCAACGCGCGCACGCTGCGGGCGGACAAGGACGCGCTGCCCGTGCTCTGGGCCGCCGAGCGCGCGGGAGGCGAGCCGCGGCTGCGCGACGGGCTGGCCAAGATCTGGCTCGACGGAAAGGTCACCGCGTCGCTGGAGCACAGCGTCCCGCAGGTGGGCGCGCCACAGGCCTGGCAGGACGGGTACGACGGCAAGGGCGTGAAGGTCGCCGTCCTCGACACCGGGATCGACGAGACCCACCCCGACGTCGCGACCAAGGTCACCCAGGCCCGCAACTTCACCGACGACCCCTCGGCCAAGGACGAGCACGGCCACGGCACCCACGTCGCCGCCACCGTGGCGGGCACCGGCGAGGCGTCCGGCGGGCTGCGCAAGGGCGTCGCGCCCGGCGCCGAGCTGATCAACGGCAAGGTGCTGAACGCCGAGGGCAGCGGCACCGAGTCGCAGGTGCTCGCCGGCATGGAGTGGGCCGCCAGGGAGAGCGGGGCCGACATCGTCAACATGAGCCTCGGCGGCGGCCCCACCGACGGCACCGACCCGCTCAGCACGGCGGTGGACATCCTGACTGAGGAGACCGGCAGCCTGTTCGTCATCGCCGCGGGCAACCAGGGCGGCGACTACACGGTGGGCGCGCCGGGAGCCGCCGCCTCCGCGCTGACCGTCGGCGCGGTCGACGCGAACGACGCGCTGGCGCCCTTCTCCAGCCGCGGCCCGCGTCTGGACGAGGCGCTCAAGCCGGACATCACCGCCCCAGGCGTGAGCATCACCGCCGCACGGGCCGCGGGCACCGGGCTGGGCACGCCCGTCGACGACCGGTACACGAAGCTGTCCGGCACGTCGATGGCCACGCCGCACGTGGCGGGCGCGGCGGCGGTGCTGGCCCAGCGCCATCCGGAGTGGAAGCCCGGGCAGCTCAAGGACGCCCTGGTGTCCACGGCGAAGACCGTCGCGGGCCAGACGCCGTACGAGCAGGGCGGCGGCCGCCTGGACGTGGCGCGCGCCGTCCGGCAGGGTGTCACGGCCACCGCGTCGCTCAGCATGGGCGTGCACGAGGAGGGCGGAACCGGCACCCCCGGCGGCACCGTCACCTACACCAACACCGGCCAGGAGCCCGTCTCGCTGACCGTCGCCGCCACCCTGACCAACCTGGACGGCGCCGCCCCCGGCGAGGGGGCGGTGAAGCTGTCGGCGACGACCGTCACCGTGGACGCCGGGGCGAGCGCGGCCGTCGAGACCACCGTGGACCTGGCCAGGCTCGCGCACGGCAGGCACGTCGGATACGTCACCGCCACCACGGCGGACGGCTCGGTGGCCGCGCACACCACGCTCGCGCTGACCCGGCGTGGCAGGATGCACACGGTGCGCTTCACCGGCGTCGACCGGGACGGCAGCCCCGCCCGCGTGCCGCTGATCACCATGTACGGCGCCGCCGCCAGGGACGACGCCCTGGGCCACATCCTGCACGAGCACGAGGGCTGGACGGTGGAGCTGCCGGAGGGCACCTACCACATGCAGGCGATCATGGATGAGTCGAAGGGCGAGCTGCCCGTCGGATCCTTCATCGTCAACCCCGAGCTGCCGGTCACGTCGGACATGGAGGTCGTGCTCGACGCCAGGACCGCCGTGCCCATCGAGATCAGGACCTCTCAGGAGGTGATGCAGGACGGCATCTCCACCTTCTTCACCCATCGCACCTACGGCTCCCGCGAGATCAGCCTGAGCGCGATGAACTACCCCTCGATGGAGACGCTCGCGGTCACCCCCACCGCGCCGGTGCGGAACGGCACCTTCGAGTTCTCTTCGCGCTGGCAACTGGCCGCGCCCCGGGTGACTGCCCGGCTGGGCCGCGATCCGCTGGTGGTCCGCCCCACGATCAGGTCACCGGAGCTCGCCGGCAGGAAGCGCCTGCCGCTGGTCCACGGCGGCACCGGCGACATGACCGGGCTGGACGTCAAGGGCAAGGCGGTGGTCATCACCAGCGAGGCGTTCGACGACTGGACGGACAAGCTGCCGGGCATCGCCGCGGCCGGCGCGGCGGTGGTGTTCGTGGTCGGGCCCGACGGCGAGGTCATGTGGCAGCCGTGGTCGCCGGTGGGCGAGCGCGACCCGCTGCCCACGATGATGGTCACGCACGACCGCGGCCAGGCGCTGCTGGCCAGCGCCCGCACCGGCCGTGCCGTGCTCGACGTGACCGGCCAGTTCGCGACGCCCTACCTGTACGAGGTCATGCAGGTCTCCTCCGGCCAGGTGCCCCAGCGGATCGTGCACGAGGTCAACTGGCGCAACACCGCCCGCGTCGACACGAACTACCAGGAGTCCGGCGGCGGCTCGTACGGCAAGGACCAGCGGTACGGCTGGCGGCCGTGGCAGACCTACGACCTGGCCCTGCAGATGGAGACCCAGCGCGTGATGCGCACCCCGCTGAACAGGGCCGAGTACGTCAGTTCGGGTGACACCCAGTGGCAGCACGTGGTCCAGCACACGCTCACCTGGGAGTCGATGAACCAGCTGCGCGGCGGCCTGACCGACCGGCCCAGGACGTACCGGGCGGGCGAGATCGTCAAGGAGCGCTGGTTCGCCCCCGTCGTACGCCCGGCCGCTCTGGCCGCCACCCGCACGGGTGACGTCCTGTCGGTGCGGGTGCCCGAGTTCGTCGACGCCGACGGTCATTACGGCCACGCGGGCGGGAGCAACGACGAGGACACCACCGCGGCCCGGGTCTATCGCGACGGTGAGCTGCTGGAGGAGCGGACAGGCCTGTGGGCCGACCTCGCCGCCGTGCCGGAGGACGCCGAGTACCGCCTGGAGCTGTCCACGACCCGGACCTCGCAGGAGTGGCGGTACGCCACGGCCACCGAGAGCTCCTGGACGTTCAGGTCCGCCAGGCCGGCGGGCACGCAGCCGCTGCCGCTGCTCGGCGTGGACTACGACGTGCCGGCCGATCTGGAAGGGAAGGTGCGCCGCACGCTGCCGGTCGCGCTGGGCTTCACCGCGCGGGACGCGAAGAAGCTGACCGCGGAGATGTCCTACGACGACGGCAGGACCTGGAAGAAGCTGACGCTCCTGCCTCTGGGGCAGGGCCGGCACAAGGCGGTGGTCTCCCACCGTAAGACCGACACCGGGGTGTCCCTGCGGGTCACCGCGACCGGCGCCTCGGGCCAGCGGTTCGCGCAGACCGTCACCCGGGCGTACGGGGTCGAGTAGCGGGCCGGGGGCCGTACTCAGGATGAAACAGCCCCTCCGCCCCTCTCCCGGGCGGCGGAGGGGCGGATGGGTGGCGTCGGCCACGATCGTCCGGTCTGACGCTAAGATCCTTTATCTTGCCGTGCGCCGTATTCCAAGATCCGGCGGACTTGACTGTGCGTACCGGCGACGTCGAGCACGCCCGGAACCGCGACGGCACAGGAAGATCAGGTACGGGGGAGAGGATCATGGCGCAGCACACGCCTCACGAGCATGCCGAACAGCCGCCCGAGCAGTGGGACGCGCCGCCGCCGCAGCCGCCGTACGGCGGTGCCTGGAGTTCGCCTCCCGCGCCCCAGGGACCTCCCGGTTTTCCCGGGCAGGCTCCGACGCATCCTGGGGTGCCCCAGCCCGGCTACCCGGGCCCGCCACCGATGCCTCCCCAGTTCCAGGGCCCGCCTTACCCTCCGCACGGGCCTCCGCACGGGCCTCCGCACGGGCCGGGTGTCCCGGGCCGCGCAGCGCGCCGCGGAGGGGCCGGGGTCCTGATCGCGGTGATCGCCGCGGTCCTGGTCGTCGCCGTGGGTGGCGGTCTCGTCTGGGCGCTCTCCGAAAGCGGCGCTGTCGAGTTCTCGCTCTCCGGGGGCGGCGGCGACCTGGAGATCGCCTGGACCAAGGAGTCCGAGCAGGAGCGGCTGCCCGGCGGGTCGGGACCGCTCCCGGAGACGTACGCCACGTGGCTGACCGAGGAGCTCGTCGTCCGGGCCTCGACCGACGGCGTCGCGGCGTACCGGCTGACTGACGGCACGCAGGCGTGGACCGTCCCGCTGCCGGACGGGGCGCGGATGTGCACGGCCGCCGCCACCGCGTCCGGCGACCACGGCGTGATCGCCTACGGCGGCAGGCGCTGCGACCGGCTGGGGATGATCGACCTGCGGGCCGGAAAGCTCGCCCGTAGCGTGCGGGTGCCGACGCCGAAGAACGCCGGGGAGCGGCCGGCGGCAACACGTCTCGTCGTCGCGGGCGACGTGGCGATCGTCGACGACGAGGGCGCCATGACCGCCTTCGGGATGTCCGCCGGCGAGCAGCGGTGGCGTCAGGAGGACGGCGACTGCAGGGGCGACGTGTGGGCGATGGGGGAGAAGCGGATCGTCTTCGAGCGACGCTGCGTCTCGAAGCGGGGGATGTTCGTCGTCACGATCGACCCGGCGACCGGCAGGGACCTGTCCGAGACCTTCATGGGCGACAGGGCGGTCGTGTTGAACGTCGTCTCGGCCGATCCGGTCGTGCTCGTGATCGGCCCCAGCCCCTCGGGGCCGCCGATCCCGCAGGTGGTCGTGCTCGATCCGCAGGGGAAGAAGACCACCGAGATACCGTCGCAGGCCGCGGGAAGGGACCTCCTGGCGTTGGGCACGACCTCGCTCACCTCGTCGGCCGCCATCGACCAGCCTGCGATGTTCGTCCGCGACAACACGCTCTTCGCGGTGAACAAGGCGGTCAGACCGTGGAGCATGGTCGCGTTCGACCTGACGACCGGGAAGCAGGTGTGGACCGAGAAGGGCAACCAGGGGGAGACGAAGATCATCCGGGTGGATGCCCGTGGCGTGTGGGCGCTGCAGACCTCGTCCAATGACGGCCACCTCGTGCTGACCGATCCCAAGACCGGCGAGACCTCGGTCGTCAGGGAGGGCGGGTTGACGCCGGCCTGGTCCTCGATCAAGTCCAGCCAGGTGTTCGAGCACCGGGACACACTGGTGGTGACGCCGACCTCACGCAAGATCGATGTCGTGCCCTCGCTGGTCGTGCTCCGCTGAGCGGCTCGCCCACTCCGCCGGCCCCCAGGCGGCGCGACGCTACAACCAGCGCTCGCGGGCCGCATGCCAGGCGAGTTGCATCCTGGTCTGCGCGCCCGCGAGCCGCATCAGGTGGTAGACGCGGCGCTGCACCGTACGCAGGCTGAGCCCGAGCTGGCTGGCGATCGACTTCTCCGGCACCCCGGCGACCAGCAGCGAGAGCAGGTAGAGCTCGTCGGCGTCCAGCGGGCAGCCGGGCGTGGTGTCGATGACCTGCCCGTCCTCCAGGAACCTGATCGGCGTGGCCCGCTCCCACTGGGCCTCGAACAACGCGATCAGCGCCTCCAGCAGGCTGCTCCCACGCACCAGCGCGGCCGTCGGCTCGGTCGTCCGGCCGGCGTACTGCACCAGCGGCAGCAGCGCGATGGACCGGTCGGCGATCATCATCCGCACGGGCAGCGACCGCACGGCCCGCGCCTGTTCGCCCAGCTTGATGCCGAACGCCACGTTGGCCACCATCCCGGGCTCCTCCAGCAGGGCCCGCTCGTAGATGACCCGGTAGGTCACCCCGCGGCCGAGCGCCTCAAGCTCCTCGGTGTTGTCCGTGGACGGCATCACCACGTGCCCGGCCCGGCAGAAGTACATGACCTCCTCGCGGGCGCTGTCCTGCAGATGGCGGACCTGTTCGCGCAGCGCGGCCCCGCTGGGCAGCACCTCGATCAGCCGGTCGGCGTCCCTGCGGCGCAGGCTGGCGCGGTATTCCTCGGCGAGCTGGTCGACCGCCTGCCGCGCCCAGTCGATCGTCTCCTGCTGCCGCGCCAGCCGCGGCCCGAGAGCCACCTCCGGCGCCACGGGCGCGAACCTGCGGCCCCCACTGCCCGCGACCTCACGGACGAGCTCCATGCCCACCATGGACGCCAGCGCGGTGGCCGCGGCCTCCGGGGTGACGCCCAGTTCCTCGGCCAGCCCGGTCAGATCCGCCTCACCGGCCCGCACCAGTAACCGGTAGGCCCGCTCCTCCACCTCGTCCAGCCCGGCGACCTTCAGCATTCCCCCATGATGGCATGTGCCAAAAAGCGGATAAATGCTGCACATAACGGCACATGTGGGCCGGGTCCGGTGCGCCGGCTACGGCTCCAGGGCGCGCAGGTAGGCGGCGGCCTCGTCGAGCTGGTCCTCGGTGAACACGCGGACGCCGTGGCCCTCCAGCAGGGCGGTGGTGACGCCCTGGCCGGGCACGCGCCGTCCACTGAACGTGCCGTCGTAGACGGCCAGCGCGCCGCACGAGGGGCTGCCCTCCTTCAGCACCGCGAGCCGGACCCCGTCCGCCCGGGCGGCGTCGAGCGCGGCCCGCGCCCCCGCGAGGAACTGCGCCGTGACGTCGGACCCGTCGGCGGTCAGCACGCGGGCGTCGCCCGCGAGCACCGCCGCGCCGCCGAGACCGCGCTCGATCTCCGCGGCCGGCCGCGGGACCGCCAGGCCGCCTTCCACCTCAGGGCAGAACGGCACCAGCCGGCCCTCGCGCCGCCAGGCGGCCAGCACGGCGTCGGAGCTGGCCTTGGCGCCGCCGTCGTAGCGCACCCGGCGGCCCATCAGGCACGCGCTGACCAGGATTCTCTCCACCCTTCGATCCTACGAGCGCGGCCGCCCACGACGACACTGGCGGCCGGTGCCGCGCGGGGGCCGGACGGAATCGAGGGCGGGCCGGCCGGGCGATAGCCTTTCCCACGATGAACACCACCGTTGCGACGATCGTCATCGCAGGGTCCCTGCTGCTCGCGCTGTCGAGCCTGATCGTGGCGATCCGAAACCGGCCCATGGGCATGGTCCTGCTCATCGGCTTCGCCGTGCTCGAGGTGGCCGTGCTGGTGCAGGCGGGCATCGTGATCGCGGCCGTCGTGGGCGGTGAGGGCGCGCACGTCCCGAAGGGCACGCTGTACGGCTACCTCGTCGGCCAGGCCGTCATCCCGCCCGCCGGGGTGTTCCTGGCGCTGGCCGAGCGGAGCCGCTGGGGCTCGGGGATCCTCGTCGTGGCCGGATTCGCGATCGCGGTCATGACCGGGCGGCTGCTCCAGGTCTGGCAGGGCGCCGCGTGACCCCCACCTCACTCGGCACCGGCCCCGGCCGCGCGCTGATCGCCCTCTACGGGCTGTTCGCCCTGGCCGCCGGTGCGCGGGCCACCGTGCAGATCCTCACCCGGTTCGACGAGGCGCCGCTGGCCTACTCGCTGTCCGCGTTCGCCGCGCTGGTCTACCTGCTGCTCACCGTCGCCCTGATCCGGGGCGCGCGCCGGCTCGCGCTCGTGGCGCTCGGCATCGAGCTGGCGGGCGTCCTGGTCATCGGCACGGCCAGCGTGCTCGATCCGGCGGCTTTTCCGGAGGCCACCGTCTGGTCGGTCTACGGCAAGGGTTACCTGTTCATCCCCCTGGTGCTGCCCCTAGTGGGCCTCTACTGGCTCCTGCGCCGACGTTAACGGCACGAACGCCGGGGCAGGGGCGGACGTCATGAGCAGCATCGAACACGCCGTAGACGTCAATGTCCCCGTACGGGTCGCCTACAACCAGTGGACCCAGTTCGAGAGCTTCCCCGAGTTCATGGAGGGAGTCGAGTCCGTCAAACAGATCACCGACACGCGTACGCACTGGATCAGTGAGATCGCCGGTGTGAGGCGCGAGTTCGACGCGGAGATCACGGAGCAGCACCCCGACGAGCGCGTCGCCTGGCAGTCGGTCGACAAGCCCCGGCAGGCCGGAGTGGTGACCTTCCACCGGCTCGACGGCGACACCACCCGGGTCACGCTCCAGATGGAGTACGACCCCGAGGGCTTCGTCGAGACCGTCGGCGACTGGCTCCAGGTCGTCCGGCTCCGGATCAGGAACGACATGGAACGCTTCAAGTCGTTCATCGAGTCGCGCGGCGGCGAGACCGGCGCGTGGCGCGGCGACGTGCCCGGCCCGCACCAGCAGGGTTCCGGCTACGACGCGGGTGACCAGCCCGTGCCCCCCGGCACGGTGGGCGGCGCCGACTACCCGCCGACCGCCCCCGGTTCCACGCTCCCGCCTCCCGGGCCGTTCCCCACGCGCGACCAGCCGCCCCAGGGGCCGCGTCCCGTCCTGTGAGCAGCCCCACCTCCAAAGCCCCCGTTTTCGGGGGCTTTGTCACGTAAGCAGAAGCTAAGGCAGGTTTTGGGGCTGTTAGTATGGCGATTCATCCCATGACTTGATGAATGGAGGATTGCCCCGGATGAGCGTGCTCGCCGGAGCGTCCCGAAACCGGGCCGCGCCCCTCGCCTGGCTGCTCGTGCTGGGGATCGTCCTCGCTGCGCTCAACCTGCGCACCGCCGTCACCAGCGTCGGCCCGCTGCTCGACGAGCTCTCGCAGGCGCTCGGCATGTCGAGCGTGACCGCCGGGCTGCTCACCACGCTCCCGGTGCTGGCGTTCGCCACGGTCGGGTCCATCACGCCCGCGCTGGCCAGGCGCGTCGGCGAGCACCGGCTGCTGCTGCTCGCGCTCGTCACGCTCGGCGCCGGCCTGCTCGTCCGGTCGGTGGCCGGATCGGCGCCGGTGTTCCTGCTGAGCAGCGCGGTCGCGCTGTCGGGCGGCGCCGTCGGCAACGTCCTCATCCCCGCGCTGATCAAGCGGCACTTCCCGGCCCGCACCGGGATCATGACCACCATTTACACCACGTCGCTGGCCGCCGGCACCATGCTCGCCGCCGCGGCCACGGTGCCGATCGAGCGCGCGTCGGGCGACTGGCACGTCGCGCTCGGCGTGTGGGCGGCGCTGGCCGCAGTGGCCGCCCTGCCGTGGCTCGCGCTGCTGCGCAGTGAGCCGGAGCGGGGCGCCGGCCGGTCCGGCGGCGGCGTCGAGTTGCTGAGGAGCAAGCTGGCCTGGACCGTCGCGGTCTACTTCGGCACCCAGGCGATGATCGCGTACATCATGTTCGGCTGGCTCGCCACGATCCTCACCGACGGCGGCTACACCACCGCCGAGGCAGGGCTCATCCTCGGCGTCTTCACCGCCCTGAGCATCCCCGTCTCCATCCTGGTGCCCCTGATCACCTCGCGCTTCCGTGACCAGCGGCCCATGGTCGTCGGGCTCATCGCGTGCTACGTGGTCGGCTTCCTCGGGCTGTGGTTCGCGCCCGCCTCGACCGCGTTGGTCTGGGTGGTGTTCGTGGGGATGGGCATGGGCTCGTTCCCGCTGGCGCTCATGTTGCTGGCCCTGCGCACCCGCACCGCCGAGGCGACCTCCTCGCTGTCGGCCTTCGGGCAGAGCGCCGGCTACCTGATCGCGGGCGGCGGGCCGCTCCTCGTGGGCGTGCTGCACGAGGCCGCCGGCGGCTGGTCGCTCCCGTACCTGCTGATCTTCGCCGTGCTCGGCGCGCAACTGCTCGCCGGCCTGTACGCGGGCCGCGACCGCTACCTCGAGGACGAGCGCGCACCTGCCAGACTGACCGGATGAAGTCGACCATCGTCACCTTCCCGGACGGCCGGGTCAGCGGGCGTTCTGAGATCGTCGGGGCCGTGCCGGCGGGGGTACGGCACGGCCTCGTCGTGGCCGAGACCCCGTTCCACCCGCTCGACCACACCTGGCCCGACCAGCCCGCCGACCGCGGCACCATCGGCGGTCTGCCGGTCGTCGACTGCGTCACGGGCGCCTGGTCGGACGACGGCCTCCAGCTGGGCGAGGACATTCCCGCGCGGCGCGGCGCCGACGGCTGGCAGTGGCTCGTCGTGCACGTGACCGACACGCCGCTGCCCGTCGGCGCGACCGTCGAGCTGGAGGTGGACGCGGGCCATCGGGCCGCCCTGTCGGCCGGTCACACCGCCTGCCACCTGGCCGCCCTCGCGCTCAACCAGGCCCTCGCCGGCCGCTGGCGCAAGGAGCCGGCGCTCGACGGGCTCGGTCATCCCGACTTCGACCAGACGGCGATCACCTCCTCGCGGATCTCGCCCAACGGCAGCGTGGACGTCTACCGGCTCGGCAAGTCGCTGCGCAAGAAGGGCTTCTCGGCCGAGGGCCTCGACCTCGCCCTCGACGAGATCGCGGGGGAGGCCAACGACCGGCTCAAGGCGTGGGTGGCGGCCGACGCGCCGGTCCGGATCGACGTCCCGGGGCCCGAGCTGACCGCCCGCCGCACCTGGCACTGCTCGCTGCCCGACGGGGCGGCGTCGATCCCGTGCGGCGGCACCCACGTGACGCGCACCTCCGAGCTGGGCGCCGTCACGATCTCCCTCTCGCTGGACGACGCGGCGCTGACCATGCGCACCACCGCCGCGCCCCCCGCCTGACGGCCGTCCAAGACGTATGCCGGGCGGCCTGTGTGGCACGGGTGCGGCGGGATTCCGATACACTTGGCGGCGGATCGAGGGGCTATGGCGCAGTTGGTAGCGCGCCTCCATGGCATGGAGGAGGTCTGGGGTTCGAATCCCCATAGCTCCACCCGATCGAGCTGCCCCCTGCCTGTGGATTCACAGGCAGGGGGCGGTTTTCGCATGTAGGGGCGCCTGCCCGTCGCAGGGCGCCCGTGGTGTCGCTCGCTCCGGCGCCGCAAGGGGTAACACGTGGTGCGAACAACGGGCGCGGGCCGGGGCGCTAGGGATAACCCCTGCCCGGCACCCGTGTTGCCGCGCCGAGCGCGCGCCTACCGTCCGAATGGTTGGAGCACATCCCGAGGAGCGCTTCTCCGGAGCGAGCGAGCGTTCACAGGAGGACAACCATGAAGGGAAGGCTTCTGGCCCGTGCGCTGGTCGCGGTGGCGGCCGTCACCCTGGCCGGAGCGCAGGCTCTGCCTGCGGCGGCCGGCACCGCGTTCGCCGACGCCGGCACCTGCACCCGCGTCGGCGCCGAGCTCAGGTACACCGCCGAGCCCGGCATCGACAACGACGTCATCATCAGGTTCGGTCCCGGCAACGCCACCATCGTCATCGAGGACCAGGGCGGCAACGTCGTCGCGGGCGCCGGATGCACGGCCGCCGGCGACAACGCGTTCGCCCCCGCCGGCACGGTCGTGCGAATCCGCGTGACCACCCTCAACGGCGACGACAGCGTGCGCGTGAACGTCGTCCGGCCGTCGACGCTGCGTGGGGGCGACGGCGAGGACGCACTGTTCGGCGGCCCGCAGGCCGACAACATCGGGGGCGGCAACGGTGAGGACGACCTGCGCGGCCTGGGTGGCGACGACGTCCTGTCCGGCGGGGCGGCCGATGACGTCATCCGGGGCGGCGACGGCAACGACACGGCGAACGGCAACGGCGGCAACGACGACCTGCGCGGCGGCAACGGCGACGACGAGCTCAACGGCGGCGCCGGTGACGACGAACTGAACGGCGGCAACGGCAACGACGAGCTCAACGGCGGTGCGGGCGTCGACGAGCTGGCCGGCAAGGCGGGCAACGACGAACTGAACGGCAACGGCGGCAACGACGAACTGAACGGCGGCGCCAACACCGACGACTGCAGTGGCGGCCCCGGCACCGACACCGTGGTCAACTGCGAATGACCCGTACGAGACGGGGGGTACACATCGGTTCGCGACGGCGGCCAGGCTTTCCGGCCTGGCCGCCGCTGTCACTCCGCGACCGGCAGCCAGACGCGCACGGTGGCGGGGCCGCGGTTGCCCCACCGGTGGTAGGGCACGAGCCGCCCGGCGAACTGTCCGGAGACGTGTGTGACAGGGTGGCGCCGACCGCCCAGGGCGGGACGCGGAGCGAGACGCGCCCGGTCGCGTCCGACAGCGCCCGCACCCTCACCTCGCCCGACCACGGATAGCCGGTCTCGACCCGCAGCTCCAGCGACCCGTGCCGGATCTCGCCGGGCGTGTAGTGGTGGATCTGGATCCCGCCCGGATCGGCCGTCGCCACGTAGGCGCCGAACGAGGCTAGGGCGCGGGCGATGGTGTTCGGGCAGCAGGACACGTCGAACCAGGGCGAGCGGAGCCCGCCCTCCGCCGCGTGGTTCACTCCGGCGAGCGGCTCGGCGGGCACCCGGACGCGCAGCGGTTGGCGTAGAAGAACGACCTGCTGTCCAGCGCCACGGCCGTGGCGAGCACGTTGTACAGGTCCGCTCGGCCACGTCGGCGTAGCGCGCGTCGCCGGTCGCGAGCAGCAGCCGGTGCGCCAGCATGATCGACGCGATGCCGGCGCAGGTCTCGGAGTCGCGGTCGGGCGGCAACTCGTGGTCCTCGCCGAACGACTCGTCGGCGTGCCGCGAGCCCATCCCGTCGGTCAGGTGGGTGCGCCGGGCGGACGGTCCGCTCCCACTGAGCCTCGATCGCCTTCAGCAGCTCCTCTCGCCGCCGAGCAGCTCGCCTTCCAGCCCAACGCGCTGGCCAGGGGGCTGCTGTCCGGGCAGACGCGCACGGTCGGGCTGCTCACCTCCGACAGCGTGGGCAGGTTCGGCATCCCGGTGCTGCTGGGGGCCGAGGACGCGCCCCGCGCTGACGACCGTGGACATGAACCTCGAACGGCTCGGCCGGACCGCCGCCCAGCACCTGTTCGCCGCCATCGACGGCGGGGCGACGCCCGGCGTCCACCGGATGCCCTGCCGGCTGGTGATCCGCGACTCCACCGCCCCGGCGTGACCGTGCCGGGGGAGGGGCGAGGGCCCCGCCCCGGCACGGGTCCGCGCCTCCTTCACGGCCGGATGAACGTCACCGGGCCGAGGGCCGCCCCGCGTGTAACGCGACCGTGATCTGGCCATGCCTTGACGAGACCCGTTGTTAACGTTCACAGTCTTGCCAGAGCCGAAAAAGGAGTTCCTGTGGGATCGATCCGGGATCGCCGGCCACCCGTCATGGCCGACGTCGCCAAAGAGGCGGGCGTGTCCCACCAGACGGTCTCCCGGGTGCTCAACGAGCATCCCAACGTGCGCGGCGAGACCCGCGCCCGGGTGCTGGAGGCGATCGAGAAGCTCGGCTACCGCCGCAATCTGGTCGCCCGCGCGCTCGTCACCAAGCACTCCAGGACTCTCGGCGTGGTCAGCTTCGACACCACCCTGTACGGCCCGGCCAGCACGGTCTACGGCATCGAGCGGGCGGCCAGGGCCGCGGGCTACTTCGTCAGCATCGTCAGCCTGAAGTCCATCGACCGCTCCGGGGTCCGCGACGCCCTCGACTACCTGGCCGACCAGGCCGTCGACGGCATCGTGGTGGTCGCGCCACAGCGCTCGGCCGCCGAGGCGCTGGCCGATCTGCCGGTCGGCGTGCCCACGGTCGCGGTCGAGGGCGGCGAGGCCGGCGACGTGTCCGTGGTGTGCGTGGACCAGGTCGAGGGAGGCAGGCTGGCCACCCGGCACCTGCTCTCCCTGGGGCACGAGACGGTGTGGCACGTCCGCGGACCGTCCGACTGGCTGGAGGCGGAGGGGCGCGTGGCCGGCTGGCGGGCCGCGCTGGCGCTGGAGGGCCGCGAGGCCCCGGAACCACTCGCCGGAGACTGGAGTCCCCGCTCGGGTTACGAGGCGGGGCGCAGCCTGGCGAGCATGAGGGACGTCACCGCGGTCTTCGTCGCCAACGACCAGATGGCGCTCGGAGTGCTGCGGGCGTTCACCGAGCGGGGGGTGAGGGTGCCCGACCAGGTGAGCGTCGTCGGTTTCGACGACATTCCGGAGTCGGAGTTCTTCTCGCCGCCGCTCACGACCATCAGGCAGGACTTCGGCGCCGTGGGCAGGCACAGCATTGAGGTCCTGCTCCGGCAGATCGAGGGGCAGGGGCCTTGGGCGCGCGAGCGTCTGGTGGTGCCGCCCTCGTTCGTCTCCCGGGCCAGTACGGCCCGGCCCTAGCCGGGCGCGGCAGCGGGGATGCCGGCACGGCGCTTATGTTAGCGCTCACATGAGGAAGGAACCCCCCACGTGTTGAACAGGATCTCGACGCTGGTGCTCGCCGGGCTCACCGCTCTGGCGATGGCCGGCTGCGGCAGCGGCAGCGGCACCGACAGCGCCGGTACGAGCGGCGGCGACGACTCGATCACCATGGGCTTCTCGCAGGTCGGCGCGGAGAGCGGCTGGCGGACCGCCAACACCAAATCGGTGCAGGAGGCGGCCAAGGAGGCCGGGATCACGCTGAAGTTCTCCGACGCCCAGCAGAAGCAGGAGAACCAGATCAAGGCGATCCGCTCCTACATCCAGCAGAAGGTGGACGTGATCGCCTTCTCGCCGGTCGTGGAGTCGGGCTGGGAGCCCGTGCTGAAGGAGGCGCAGAACGCGAAGATCCCGGTCATCCTCACCGACCGGGCCGTGGACTCCAAGGACACCACGCTCTACAAGACCTTCCTCGGCTCCGACTTCGTCGAGGAGGGCCGCAAGGCGGGACAGTGGCTGGTGGAGGAGTACAAATCCGAGACCGACCCGGTGAACATCGTCGAGTTGCAGGGCACCACCGGCTCGGCGCCGGCCAACGACCGCAAGGCCGGCTTCCAGGAGGTCATCGGCGGCGAGGCCAAGTTCAAGATCATCGCTTCGCAGACCGGTGACTTCACCAGGGCCAAGGGCAAGGAGGTCATGGAGGCCTTCCTGAAGTCCAACCCCGACATCGACGTCCTCTACGCGCACAACGACGACATGGGCCTCGGCGCGATCGAGGCCATCGAGGGCGCGGGCAAGGTGCCCGGCAAGGACATCAAGATCATCACTGTCGACGCCGTCAAGGACGGGATGCAGGCGCTCGCCGACGGGAAGATCAACTTCATCGTCGAGTGCTCCCCGCTGCTCGGCCCGCAGCTCATGGACCTGGCCAAGAAGGTCGTCAAGAATGAGAGCATCCCCGCCCGCGTGGTGACGGAGGAGACGACGTTCACGCAGGAGCAGGCCAAGACCGCGCTGCCCGACCGCAAATACTGACCGATGACCGGGCCGGCCCCCGGGGCCGGCCCGGTGCCGCGCGAGCGGCCCTGCCCGGGCGGGGCCGTCGACAGAGAGGGGGCCGTCGAGATGGCCGCACTCGCGCCGATCCTGCGGATGAGCGGGATCGGCAAGCAGTTCCCCGGAGTCAAGGCGCTCGACGGCGTGGACCTGCGGCTGCTGCCGGGCGAGGTGCACGCGCTGATGGGCGAGAACGGCGCCGGCAAGTCCACCCTGATCAAGGTGCTGACCGGCGTGCATTCCGTCGACGCGGGCGAGATCGAGCTGGCCGGCCGGGCGGTGGCCTTCGGCAGCCCGCTGGAGGCCCAGGCGGCCGGCATCAGCACGGTCTACCAGGAGGTCAACCTCTGCGCCAACCTGTCGGTGGCCGAGAACATCTTCATCGGCCGCGAGCCCCGCCGGTGGGGCCGCATCGACTGGCGCCGGATGCGGGTCCGGGCCGCCGACCTGCTCGACCGGCTGGAGCTCGATCTCGACGTCTCCGCGCCGCTGTCCACCTACTCCCTGGCCATCCAGCAGATGGTCGCCATCGCCCGCGCGATCGACATCGAGGCCCGGGTGCTGATCCTCGACGAGCCGACGTCGAGCCTCGACGCGGGCGAGGTCGAGCAGTTGTTCCGGGTGATGCGCACTCTCAAGGAGCAGGGGGTCGCGATCCTCTTCGTGTCCCACTTTCTCGACCAGATCTACGAAATTTCGGACCGTATGACGATCCTTCGGAACGGGCGGCTCGTCGGCGAACACCTCACCAGCGAGCTCAGCCAGGTCGAGCTGGTCGCCAAGATGATCGGCCAGGAGCTGGCCGATCTGGAGAAGCTGCACGGCGAGGCCAAGGTGTTCGACCGGCCGTTGGTCGAGGCGCGCGGGCTGGGCCGCACCGGCGCCGTCGAGCCGTTCACGCTCACCGTCCACGAGGGCGAGGTCGTGGGCCTGGCCGGGCTGCTCGGCTCCGGCCGTACGGAGATCGCGCGGTTGCTGTTCGGCGCCGACCACGCGAGCACCGGGGAGATCGCGGTCGGCGGCGTGCCCGTGTCGCTGCGCACGCCGCGCGCGGCGATGACCCACCGGATCGCGTTCTGCTCCGAGAACCGCAAGTCCGACGGGCTGATCCCCGACCTCACGGTCAGGGAGAACATCATCCTGGCCCTGCAGGCCACCCGAGGCTGGACCAGGCCGGTCCCGCGCGAGCAGCAGGACGAGCTGGTCGGCCGCTACATCAAGGCGCTGAAGATCAACCCGGCCAACCCCGAGCATCTGGTGCGCGACCTCAGCGGCGGCAACCAGCAGAAGGTCGTGCTGGCCAGGTGGCTCATCCTGGAGCCCCGGCTGCTCATCCTCGACGAGCCGACCCGAGGCATCGACGTCGGCGCCAAGGCCGAGATCCAGCGCCTGGTCGCGCGGCTGTCCGACGGCGGCATGGCGGTGCTGTTCATCTCCGCCGAGCTGGAGGAGGTGCTGCGGCTCAGCCACCGCGTCGGCGTGCTCCGCGACCGCAGGCTGGTGGCCCAGTTACCCAACGACGCGACCCTGACCAACGACGTGCTGCTGGAGACCATCGCGAGCGGAGGGCCGGCATGAGAAGGCTGCTGTGGCCGCTGGTCGTCCTGGCCCTGCTCCTCGTGGTGAACGTGATCTTCA
This sequence comes from Nonomuraea sp. CX421, assembly GCF_059358955.1. NCBI lineage: Bacteria > Bacillati > Actinomycetota > Actinomycetes > Streptosporangiales > Streptosporangiaceae > Nonomuraea > Nonomuraea sp. CX421. The sequence goes on from NZ_JCADBK010000033.1 coordinate 70,116, forward strand.
CTCCCACCTTCTTCTCGATCCAGATGCGCGAGGGCCACCTGTACGGCAGCCTGATCGACATCCTGCGGTTCGGGGCCCCGCTGATCCTGGTGTCGCTCGGGATGACGCTGGTCATCGCGACCGGCGGCATCGACCTGTCGGTGGGCTCCGTGGTGGCGATCTCCGGCGCGCTGGCCTGCCTGCAGATCAGCCAGGACGCGGGCGTCCTCACCGCCGTCGTGCTGGCGCTCGGCCTGTCGGTGCTGCTCGGGGCGTGGAACGGGTTCCTCGTCGCGGCGGTCGGCATCCAGCCGATCATCGCCACGCTGATCCTGATGGTCGCCGGACGGGGCCTGGCGCAGCTGATCACCGACGGGCAGATCATCACCGTCAACGACCCGGCCTACAAGCTCATCGGCGGCGGCTACTGGCTGACCGTGCCGTTCGGCATCCTGCTGGTGCTCGCCGTCCTGGCGGTCACCGTGTTCCTCACCCGCAGGCTGGCCCTCGGCATGCTGATCGAGTCGGTCGGCGGCAACGCCGAGGCGAGCCGGCTGGCGGGCATCCGCTCGCGCGGGATCGTCATCATGGTCTACGCCTTCGCCGCCCTCTGCGCGGGCATCGCCGGCCTCATGATCAGCTCGAACGTCTCCAGCGCCGACGGCAACAACGCCGGGCTCTGGATCGAGCTGGACGCGATCCTGGCGGTGGTGATCGGCGGCACCTCGCTGGCCGGCGGGCGGTTCTCGCTCGGCGGCACCGTGCTCGGCGCGCTGATCATCCAGACGCTGACCACGACGATCTACTCGGTGGGCGTGCCACCCGAGACGACGCTGCTGTTCAAGGCGCTCGTGGTGACCGCGGTCTGCCTCATCCAGTCCCCGGCCTTCCGCGACAAGGTGTTCCGCCGTCGCGGCCGGCCGCCCACGCCGCGACCGGCGGCCGAGGAGAAGGTGCGGGTGACGGCATGACCACGGAGACCCTCACGCACGGCCGGCGGCTCGCCGTCCCGGCCAAGTACGTGCCCATCCTGGTGACGGCCTGCCTGTTCGCGGCGATGTTCGTGGCCGGCGGCGTCCGCTACGAGGGGTTCGCCAGCGGGCAGGTGATCCTCAACGTCTTCATTGACAACGCGTTCCTGCTGGTCGTCGCGGTCGGCATGACGTTCGTGATCCTCACCGGCGGCATCGACCTGTCGGTGGGCTCGGTGGTCGCGCTGTCCACGATGATCTCGGCCAGCCTGATGTCCGGGCCGGGCTGGCCGCCGTACCTGGTGATCCCGCTGGTGCTGCTCATCGGGTCGGCCCTGGGGCTGGTGATGGGCTACATCGTGCACGCCTTCGACATCCAGCCGTTCATCGTGACCCTGGCCGGGATGTTCCTGGCACGGGGGCTCTGCTACACGATCGGCACCGACTCGATCCCGATCGAGGACCCGACCTTCACCGCGTTCGCGCAGACCAGGATCGACCTGTTCGCCGACCTGTGGATCTCGCCGAGCGTGCTGATCGCGGCGGTCGTGGTGCTGGGGGCGGCGTACGTGCTGCACTACACGCGGCTGGGCCGCGGTGTCTACGCCACGGGCGGCAGCGAGCAGTCGGCGCTGCTGATGGGCCTGCCCGTGGGCCGGACGAAGATCACGGTCTACACGATCAGCGGGTTCTGCTCGGCGCTCGGTGGGGTGCTGCTGTCGTTCTACATGCTCTCGGGCTACGGGTTGCACGCCGTGGGCATGGAGCTCGACGCGATCGCGGCGGTCGTCATCGGCGGCACGCTGCTGACCGGCGGCTCCGGCTTCCTGTTCGGCACCGTGCTCGGCGTGCTCGTGCTGGGACTGATCCAGACGATCATCAGTTTCGAGGGAACGCTCAGCTCCTGGTGGACCAAGATCTTCATCGGTCTGCTGTTGTTCGTCTTCATCCTGTTGCAGCGTCTGTTCTCGGCGCGGCGCCGTAACTGATCTTCCGTACGGCGGAGCCGTACCAAGTCTGGGAGAGTGTGTGAACGCTAACACGGACAGTTATCTGATCGGCGTCGACTTCGGGACCCTGTCGGGGCGGGCCGTCGTGGTGCGCGCCTCCGACGGCGCCGAGGCCGGCACGGCGGTGCACGAGTTCGCCCATCGGGTGATCGAGGACCGGCTGCCCGGCGGCGGGGTGCGGCTGGGGCCCGACTGGGCGCTGCAGTCGCCGCTCGACTGGCTCGACGTGCTGCGCACCGCCGTGCCGGAGGCGGTGGCGGCGGCCGGGATCGACCCGGCCCGGGTGATCGGGATCGGCACCGACTTCACCGCGTGCACCGTCCTGCCGGTCCGGGCCGACGGCACGCCGCTCTGCTTCGAGACGCCCGAGCGCCCGCACGCCTGGCCGAAGCTGTGGAAGCACCACGCCGCGCAGGCGCACGCCGACCGGATCAACGCGCTGGCGGCCGAGCGGGGTGAGCCCTGGCTGGCCAGGTACGGTGGGAAGATCTCCGCGGAGTGGGAGTTCGCCAAGGGCCTGCAGGTGCTGGAGGAGGACCCCGAGGTCTACGCGCGGGCGGAGCGGTGGATCGAGGCGGCCGACTGGATCATCTGGCAGCTCACCGGGGTGGAGACTCGCAACGTCTGCACTGCCGGATACAAAGGGATTTTTCAGGACGGGTCCTATCCGTCGGCGGACTTCCTCGCCGGGCTGAATCCCGATTTTTCGGGATTCATCGACAAATTGGGGCGCGAGCTGTCCCCTCTCGGTGGCCTGGCCGGGCGGCTGACCGCCGAGGCCGCCGGATGGACCAAGCTGCCCGAGGGCATCGCGGTCGCCGTCGGCAACGTCGACGCGCACGTCACCTCGGCCGCCGCCGACGCGGTCCGGCCGGGTCAGATGGTCGCGATCATGGGCACCTCCACCTGCCACGTGATGTCCTCAGACCGGCTGGCCGAGGTGCCCGGCATGTGCGGCGTCGTACGCGACGGGATCGTGCCCGGCCTGTGGGGCTACGAGGCCGGGCAGTCGGGGGTGGGCGACATCTTCGCCTGGTTCGTCGACACCTGCGTGCCCGCCTCCTACCTCCGCCGGGCCGGCGAACGCGGCCTGACCGTGCACGACCTGCTCGCCGAGCTGGCCGCCGCGCAGCCGGTCGGCGCGCACGGCCTGGTCGCGCTCGACTGGCACAACGGCAACCGCTCGGTGCTGGTCGACCACGACCTGTCCGGCGTGATCGTCGGACAGACGCTCGCCACCCGGCCCGAGGACGTCTACCGGGCGCTCGTCGAGGCCACCGCTTTCGGCGCCCGGCTGATCGTCGAGACGTTCGAGGCGGCGGGGGTGCCCGTGGCGGAGTTCGTCGTGGCCGGCGGGCTGCTGAAGAACCCGTTCCTCATGCAGGTATACGCCGACGTGCTGCGCCGCCCGCTGTCGGTGATCGGCTCCGAGCAGGGTCCGGCGCTCGGCTCGGCCATCCACGCGGCGGTCGCAGCCGGGGCCCACGCCGACATCCAGCGGGCCGCGGCCGCCATGGGCCGGCGGCGCGAGGACGTCTACCTGCCCGACGAGCGCCGGGCCGGCGTCTACGACCTGCTCTACGCCGCGTACCGCGCGCTGCACGACCACTTCGGCGACGGACGGGTGCTGCACGCGCTGCGCGCCATCAGGAACGAGGCTCGACGCGCCCCGGCGGCCCAGGCGCTCGACGGAGCCCGCCCATGAGCGCGTACGAGATCGACGCCGGACGGAGCGCGGCCCCGAGCCCGAGTGGGAGCGACCTGGAGGCCGGAAGGGCAGCGGCCGTGCGGAGGATCGTCAGTGACCTGCACGCCGAGCTGGTGCGCAACCGGCTCGTCGCCTGGACCGCCGGGAACGTCTCCGGCCGGATCCCCGGCGCGGACCTGTTCGTGATCAAACCCTCCGGCGTCTCCTACGACGAGCTGACCCCGGAGACCATGGTCGTCTGCGATCTCGACGGCAACCTCGTCGAGGGCGAGCACCGGCCGTCCAGCGACACCGCCGCGCACGCGTACGTCTACCGCGCCATGCCCGAGGTGGGCGGCGTCGTGCACACCCACTCGACCTACGCCTCCGCGTGGGCCGCCCGGGGCGAGGCGATTCCGTGCGTGCTGACCGCGATGGCCGACGAGTTCGGCGGCGAGATCCCGGTGGGGCCGTTCGCGCTGATCGGCGACGACTCCATCGGCCAGGGCATCGTGGCCACGCTCAGCGGCCACCGCTCGCCGGCCGTGCTGATGCGCAGCCACGGCGTGTTCACGATCGGCGCGGACCCGCGCGCCGCCGTCAAGGCCGCCGTGATGTGCGAGGACGTCGCCCGTACCGTGCACGTCGCCAGGCAGCTCGGCGAGCCGCTGCCCATCGCCCCGGACGACGTCGACCGCCTGTACGACCGCTACCAGAACGTCTACGGACAGAGGAGCCCGCGTTGAACATCTGGTTTCTGACCGGCAGCCAGGGGCTGTACGGCGAGGACACGCTGCGCCAGGTCGCCGAGCAGTCGCGGCGGATCGCCGAGGCGCTGCCGATGCCCGTGGCGTGGCGGCCCGTGCTCACCGACGCGGCCTCGATCAGGCGGATCATGCTGGAGGCGAACGCCGACGACTCGTGCGCCGGGGTGATCGCCTGGATGCACACGTTCTCGCCGGCCAAGATGTGGATCGCCGGGCTCGACGCGCTGCGCAAGCCGCTGCTGCACCTGCACACGCAGGCCAACGTGGAGTTGCCGTGGAGCACCATCGACATGGACTTCATGAACCTCAACCAGGCCGCCCACGGCGACCGCGAGTTCGGCCACATCCAGACCCGGCTGGGCGTCGCCCGCAAGACCGTCGCGGGCCATGTCAGCGACCCGTACGTGGCCGAGCGCATCCTGGCCTGGGCGCGGGCGGCCTCCGGGCTGGCCGAGGTGCGCACCCTGAAGCTGGCGCGGTTCGGCGACAACATGCGCGACGTGGCCGTCACCGAGGGCGACAAGGTGGAGGCCCAGCTGCGTTTCGGCGTCTCGGTCAACACCTACGGCGTCAACGAGCTGGTCGAGGTCGTCGACGCCGCCTCCGACGCCGAGGTGAACGCGCTGGTCAAGGAGTACGACGAGCGCTACCGGGTGGCGCCCGAACTGCTCGGCGAGCGGCGCGAGTCCCTGCGTTACGCGGCCCGGATCGAGCTCGGCCTGCGCCACTTCCTGGAGCGCGGCGGGTTCGGGGCGTTCACCACGAACTTCGAGGACCTCGGCCGCCTGCGCCAGCTGCCCGGCCTGGCCGTGCAGCGGCTGATGGCCGACGGCTACGGCTTCGGCGGCGAGGGCGACTGGAAGACGGCGGTGCTGCTGCGCACGATCAAGTCGATGGCACCCGGCGGCACCTCGTTCATGGAGGACTACACCTACCACCTGACCCCGGGCGAGGAGCTCATCCTCGGCGCGCACATGCTGGAGGTCTGCCCCTCGATCGCCGGCGCCGTCCCGGCCTGCGAGATCCACCCGCTCGGCATCGGCGGCAGGGAGGACCCGGTGCGGCTGGTGTTCGACGCGGCGCCCGGCCCGGGGATCGTGGTGGGGCTGGCCGACCTCGGCGACCGGTTCCGGCTGGTGGCCAACGAGATCGACCTCGTCAAGCCGCCCAGGCCGCTGCCCGCGCTGCCCGTGGCCCGCGCCGTCTGGCGGCCCCGTCCCGGCCTGCGCACCAGCACCGAGGCATGGCTGACCGCCGGCGCCCCGCACCACACCGTGCTGTCCACCGCCGTCGGCACCGAGGAGCTCACCGACCTGGCCGACATGCTCGGCGTCGAGCTGCTGGTGATCGACGCCGACACCACCGTCCGGCAGTTCGCCAGGGAGCTGCGCTGGAACCAGGCCTACTACCGCCTCGCCCAGGGCTTCTAGTGATCTCTCACCCGAGACGTGACCTGACTTTCCAGACACCCGGCGACCGGCCGCCCGCCGGCGTCGAGTTCGAGGATCGGCGCCCGGCCAACGCGCCCGCTCGTGGGTGCGGTGGAGGACACGCTTGCCTGTCGCCAACTCCCAGAGCTGGGAGATGTTGGGAGTTGGCTGGGAGTTGGGTTGGTGTCTGTGGCGCGGCGGGGCATACGCTTGCTGTAAGCAACTCCCAGTGTTGGGAGGTGTTGGGAGTTGGCTGGGAGTTGGCCGGGAGCCGGATGACACACGGTTCCCGATCTGGAGGAGCGAGACAGGTGTTTCAGTGGATGTGATCCCTGAGTTCAAAAGGCAAAATGGGGTGAGCTCAGAAGCTGGGCGCCTTTTGTGGGAAATTATTTCAACGGATGAAAACTCGCCTTGGAGGGCTGATGCGTAGGCCGGAACCTCCGCCATCCCCCGAAGAGTTGGCGCAGATCATCATGCGAAAAGGACTCCTCTCGAAGATCGTGGATAACTATCCAATCGGAGCGAACAGCCAAAAATATTATCATTGGGATGAGATTCGTCATCGTCGTGCCCCGGATGGTCTGACCCGCGAGGAATGGTGGGCTGCGATGAAGCTCACTCGCAGGAGTGCCAGTCGTCCCATTCCGCTGATGGACATGGCGGGCAATCGATTCACCTATTCGCTGCCGGACGAGGTTCTGCGTGAGGCTGACTTCATCGGCACCCATACGGGTGGCAGCATAGGCCTCAGCGAGGAAGTTACAAACCCCGCCACGCGTGACAGGTATCTGGTCAACTCCCTTATTGAGGAGGCCGTCACCTCCAGTCAGCTGGAGGGGGCTCGTACGGAGCGGCGTGTGGCCACAGAGATGATCCGCTCGGGCCGAGAGCCGAGAGACAGAAGCGAGCGGATGATCCTGAACAACTTCCATGCGATGGAATTTGTCGGGGAACATCGTAATGAGATTTTGACCTCTGAGATGATCTGCCACATTCATCGCATCGCGACTCAAGGGACCCTGGACAACCCCGAAGGTGCGGGGCGATTCCAGCTACGTGGAGAAACCCGCGTCGGCGTGTACGACAACGAGAACGAGTTGTTGCACGCTCCGCCCCCCGCCGAGATGCTCCCCGAGCGCATCCGTCGCCTGTGTGATTTCGCGAACGGGGAGAGCGGTGAGAGCTACCTGCCGGGAGTGGTTCGGGCGATCATCGTTCACTTCATGCTCGGCTACGAGCACCCTTTCGAAGACGGAAATGGCAGGACCGCGCGACTGTTGTTCTACTGGTCAATGCTGAACCAGGGATTCTGGCTCACCGAGTTCATTTCCATTTCGAGCATCATAAAGAAGTCTCACGCTCAGTACGGGCGAGCGTTTCTCTACGTCGAGTCCGACGACAATGATCTCACCTACTTCCTTCTCTTTAATTTGAAGGTGCTGCATCGCGCGATTGACGGGCTCAACGAATATCTTGCGCACAAGATGGCCGAAGTTCGTGAGCTTCGCAGCAGGCTCCAACGCGACACGGATCGCTTCAATACGCGTCAGTTCGCTCTGCTGCACAACGCCCTCAAGAACCCCGGGGGCAGGTACACCGTGCAGTCTCATCGAAACTCGCATCGAGTCTCGGCCGAGACCGCACGCCAGGATCTTGTCGGTCTGGAGCAGCACGGCTTTTTGGAGAAGCGTCGAGTGGACAAAAGGTTTGTGTATCATCCCGCCGCGAATTTGGCAGACGCGATCAAGAATCTAGATCTCTAGCCTCGATGCCCTGCCGGCCAGGGGAGTGGTGCGGAAGGCGCGAAACGCTTCCCTTCAGATGTCGGTGTTTTCGGAGCGCGCAGCCGCCGGCGCGGCACCGGCGGGTTGGCGCGGTTGGCCGCCGCGCGGGCTCCGAGGTATGCAGTCAGGCGTCGGTGCTGCTGCTTGGTTGAGTTGGGACGACACCACACCACCGACGGCCGAGAAGGTCATTGTCTGCTTCGAGCGCATGCGCGCCGCGATGCTGTCCTTCCGCGACGGCGGCCGAATCGTCGCAGGCTCCTACTTGCCCTTCGCCGCAACGGCAGGTCGGCCACCGTGCCACACCACTCTCGGGAACTCCACTTCCTCACTCCGGTTACACCCTCAACTGCGGATAGCCTTTTGTGCGCGTCGACGAACACCTCGTCGTGGCGGGGATCGCTAAGGTCGTCCGTTATGACGAAATCCCCCTCCCATCTGAGTGCCACCGCGAACGCCTACGACGCCGTCGCCGTTCAATATGCCGATTTCGTGCGGGGTGAGCTCGCCCAGGTGCCGCTGGACCGCGCGTTGCTCGCCGCGTTCGCCGAGTTCGTACAGGCTGCTGGTGGCGGGCCCGTGGCCGAACTCGGATGCGGCCCGGGCCGGGTGACCGCGCATCTGCGGGACCTGGAAGTGGACGCCTTCGGTATCGATCTGTCTCCGGTGATGATCGATCTTGCCCGCCAGACCTACCCGGACCTGCGCTTCGAGGTGGGGTCGATGGACGCTCTCGACCTGGCCGACGGCATGCTCGGCGGTGTCGTGGCCTGGTACTCCGTCATCCACACGCCGCCGGAGGAGTTGCGGCCGTACTTCGCCGAGTTCCGGCGCGTGCTGGCCCCGGGGGGTTACCTGCTGCTCGCCTTCTTCGAGTCTGGGGGCGGGCCGGTGGAGGTGTTCGACCACGCGGTGGTGCCGGCTTACCGGTGGCCGATCGACGACCTTGCCGGGCTGGCGTACGATGCCGGGTTCGCCGAGGTCGGCCGGATGATGCGTGAGCCCCGGGAGGGGGAGCGGTTCCGCCAAGGTCGCCTGTTGCTGCGCGCACCGTAGCTCCCGTACGGGCGGCTGTCCCCGTGCGCGGTCGAGGCGTAAGATCGCCGGGCGTGCTGACCAACTGGGCGGGCAACATCGCCTTCCGCGCGCGCGGCGTGCACCGGCCCACCACACTCGGCGAGCTCCGGCGGCTGGTGGCGGAAAGTCCCGCCATCCGCGCGCTGGGCAGCGGCCACTCCTTCAACGAGATCGCCGACTCAGCGGGCGAGCTGGTGACCCTGGACCGGCTGCCGCAGGCCGTGGAGATCGACGGCGCGGCGGCTCGGGTCCGGGTCGGCGCGAGCGTGACGTACGCGCGGCTGGCGCCCGTCCTGCACGCGAGCGGGCTCGCGCTGGCCAACCTGGCGTCGCTGCCGCACATCTCGGTCGCGGGCTCGGTCGCCACGGGCACCCACGGCTCCGGCGTCGCCAACCGGAGCCTGTCGGCGGCGGTCTCCGGGCTGGAGCTCGTCACCGCCGACGGCTCGGTGGCGACCCTGGAGCGCGGCGACGCCGACTTCCCCGGCGCAGTGGTCGCGCTCGGCGCGCTCGGCGTCGTCACGACGCTCACGCTCGACCTCGTGCCCGCCTTCGAGCTGCGCCAGTACGTCCGCGAGGGCCTGCCGCCCGGCTACCCCTTCGACCAGGTCATGGCGGACGGCCACAGTGTCAGCCTCTTCACCGACTGGCGCTCCACCCGTGTCTGGCTGAAGCGCCGCACGGAACTGCCGCCCGGAGACTGGCACGGCACCCGCCCGGCCGCCGGCCCGCGTCACCCGGTGCCCGGCATGCCGGCCGGCAGCTGCACCGAGCAGCTCGGCGTGCCCGGGCCGTGGCACGAGCGACTGCCGCACTTCCGGGCCGGCTCGCCGCCGAGCAGCGCGGGGGACGAGCTGCAGTCGGAGTTCCTGCTGCCCAGGGAGCACGCCACCGAGGCGCTGGCCGCGCTGATGGCCGTCGGCGACCGGATCCGGCCCGTCCTGCGGATCTCCGAGGTGCGCACGGTCGCGGCCGACGACCTGTGGATGAGCCCGAGCCGCGACCGTGACAGCGTGGCCGTGCACTTCACCTGGGTCAAGGACTGGGCCGCGGTGCTGCCGGTGCTCACCCTGGTCGAGGACGTTCTGGCGCCCTTCGACCCGCGACCACACTGGGGCAAGCTGTTCACCAGGTGGCCGTCGTGCCCGGAACGCTTCCGCGAGCTGGTCCGCCGCTACGACCCGGCGGGCAAGTTCGGCAACGACTTTCTGCGGCGGGCCGTACCTGACACTGGCTGACAGGTATGACCGGCAGTCTGGACCCATGACAGCCAAAGGCTCCTTCGACACCGCCGACTGGACCGCCCAGCCGCCCTTCGACGACCGCGACGGCGTCTCGCTCGCCCAGGTCACCCTCCGCAAGACCTTCCACGGGGATCTGACCGCCACCTCGGTCGTCACCATGCTCATGGCCACGACCGAGGCGACCGACTCGCGGTCGTACGTCGCCCTGGAACGCGTCGAGGGCACCCTCGACGGCCGTTCCGGCTCCTTCGTCGTCCAGCACAACGCCGTCAGCGACTGCGGAGAGCAGTCGCTGCGCGTCACCGTCGTCCCCGACTCCGGCACCGGCGAGCTGCGCGGGCTCCGCGGCGAGATGGACATCCTCATCGCCCCCGACGGCTCCCACTCCTACACCTTCGACTACGAGCTGCTCGTACCCTGACAATCGACTTCATGTCGACGAGTCACTGGGCGTGGGGTCCCGAGCCGGATCCGGACGAGTTACGCGAGATGGGGCGGCTGACGGCCGCCTACACGGGGATCGGGGATCCGGCCGCGTGGGAGGAGCCGGTGCCCTTCGAACGGGTGCGCCTCGCGCCGTCGCGCGTGCCCGTTCCGGGTGAGCTGCGGGAGTTCTGCTCGGCCGAGCCGTACCAGCGGGTGACGCGCACGTACGGGCAGGCCTACCGCGACCTGATCCGGGCCTACCGGGGCGACTTCGGCAACGCGCCGGACCTGGTGGCCAGGCCGAGGGACGAGGGCGAGGTCGAGCGGGTTCTCGCGTGGGCCTCGGCCGAGGGGGTGGCCGTCGTGCCGAGAGGCGGCGGCACCAGCGTCGTGGGCGGGGTGGAGGCGCGCTTCGACGGGCCCGCCGTCTGCCTCGACCTCGGCCGGATGCGCCGGGTGCTGGAGGTGGACGAGGTGTCGCGGGCGGCGCTGGTCGAGGCCGGGGCGTCGGGGCCGGAGATCAACGGGCGGCTGCCCGGGGAGTTGCGGCTGCGGTTCTTCCCGCAGTCCTATGAGTTCTCCACGCTGGGCGGGTGGATCGCGACCCGGGCGGGCGGGCACTACGCGACCCTGCACACGCACATCGACGACCTGGTCGAGGCGGTGCGCGCGATCACTCCGGCCGGGGTGTGGGAGTCGAGGCGGCTGCCCGGCTCCGGAGCCGGGCCCTCGCCGGATCGGTGGCTGCTCGGGTCCGAGGGCGCGCTCGGGGTGATCACCCGGGCCTGGGTGCGGGTGCAGGAGCGGCCCGCCTTCAAGGTGTCCGTGCCGGTGCGCTTCCTGTCCTGGGAGGCGGCGGTGGCGGCCGTGCGCGACCTCGCCCAGTCGGGGTTGCATCCGTCGAACTGCCGGTTGCTCGACGCCCGCGAGGCGGCGCTGGCCTCCGGAGGGGACGGGCGGCACGCCGTGCTCATCGTGGGGTTCGAGTCGGCCGATCACCCGGTCGACGCCTGGTCGGCGCGGGCGCTGGAGATCACCGGCGGGCACGGCGGCGAGGCGGGCGAGGCCGGCGGCTCGCCGGGTGGAGCGCGCCAGGATCGCGAGTGGAAGGGCACGTTCACCCGGATGCCCTACCTGCGCAACGCCTACCCGGGGCTCGGACTGATCGCGGAGACGTTCGAGACCGCCGTCACCTGGGACCGGTTCCCGGCGTTGCACGAGGCCGTGATGGGGACGTTCGGCGAGAGGATCGCGGTGAGCTGCCGGTTGGCCTTCGCCTACCCCGACGGGCCGGCGCCCTACTACACGGTGCTGGCGCCCGCGATCCGGGGCGAGGAGGTCGCGCAGTGGGACGACCTCAAGCGGCGGGTGTCGGAGGTGCTGCTGCGCCACGGCGCCACGATCACTCATCACCACGCCGTCGGGCGCGATCACCGGCCCTTCTACGACCGTCAGCGGCCCGAGCCGTTCGCGCTCGCGCTCCGGGCGGCCAAGCAGGCTCTGGACCCCGCCGGGGTGCTCAATCCGGGAGTGCTGGTCTGACAGTGATGATGTAGATGAGCGCTTCCCGCCAGGGTCTGACCCTTGGACTGACTGACCTTCGGGTCCTCAACGG
>NZ_JCADBK010000034.1:0-79860 GCF_059358955.1 Nonomuraea sp. CX421
GCCGACAGTTTCCCGGCGATCGACTACTTCGAGGAGGCGCAGTTGCCCTTCGTGGTGGGCGTCAACGGCTGGGACGGTCAATATGCGCACAGTGACGGGGAGGTGCGTGACGCTTTGACGCTGGCGCCGCACATTCCGCTGATCCGGTTGGACGCCCGCTCCAAGGACTCGGTCAAAAGCGCGTTGATCAATCTCGTGGAACACGCGCTCACCGTCCGGATGGCCGTGCCCGGCTGGAGCGGCTAGCGAAGCGGATAGGCTGAGCACAGACCTATTTTCGCTTCGAGGACTGGCCAACCACGTGTTCGAGACGCTATCCGACCGGCTGACATCGGTCTTCTCCTCCCTCCGATCCAAGGGTCGGCTGTCCGACGCCGACATCGACGCCACCACCCGCGAGATCCGCATCGCGCTGCTCGAGGCCGATGTCGCGCTGCCGGTGGTCAAGGCATTCGTCGCCCAGGTCAAGGAACGCGCCCGCGGCGCCGAGGTCTCCCAGGCGCTCAACCCGGCGCAGCAGGTCGTGAAGATCGTCAATGACGAGCTGATCGAGATCCTCGGCGGCGAGACACGCCGGCTCCGCCACGCCAAGACCCCGCCGACCGTGGTCATGCTCGCGGGTCTGCAGGGCGCCGGCAAGACCACGCTGGCGGGCAAGCTCGCCAGGTGGCTGCGCGAGCAGGGCCACACGCCGATGCTCGTCGCCGCCGACCTCCAGCGGCCCAACGCCGTGCAGCAGCTCCAGGTCGTGGGCGAGCGCGCGCAGGTCGCCGTCTACGCCCCCGAGCCGGGCAACGGCGTCGGCGACCCGGTCGAGGTCGCCCGCCGCTCGATCGACGAGGCCAAGCGTCAGCAGTACGACATCGTCATCATCGACACCGCCGGCCGTCTCGGCATCGACCAGGAGATGATGCGGCAGGCCGCCGACATCCGCGACGCGGTCACGCCCGACGAGGTCCTGTTCGTGGTCGACGCCATGATCGGCCAGGACGCCGTGACCACGGCCCAGGCCTTCATGGAGGGCGTCGGCTTCGACGGCGTCGTGCTCACCAAGCTCGACGGCGACGCCCGGGGTGGCGCCGCCCTGTCGGTCCGGCACATCACCGGCCGGCCGATCATGTTCGCATCCACGGGCGAGAAGCTCGAGGACTTCGACGCCTTCCACCCCGACCGGATGGCCTCCCGGATCCTCGACATGGGTGACATCCTCACCCTGATCGAGCAGGCCCAGAAGACGTTCGACGAGGACCAGGCCGCCAAGATGGCGGGCAAGCTCACCTCGGGCGAGAGCTTCACGCTGGACGACTTCCTCGAGCAGATGATGATGGTCCAGAAGATGGGCCCGATCAAAAACCTGCTCGGCATGATGCCCGGCATGGGGCAGATGCGCGACCAGCTCAACTCCATCGACGACCGCGACCTCGACCGCATCGCGGCCATCATCCGGTCGATGACGCCCGCCGAGCGTCAGGACCCCAAGATCATCAACGGTTCGCGGCGGGCCCGCATCGCGGCCGGCTCCGGCGTGACGGTCAGCGCGGTCAACAACCTGGTCACCCGCTTCTTCGAAGCCCAGAAGATGATGAAGCGCATGGCCGGCGGGATGGGCATCCCCGGCATGCCGGGCGGGCGAGGCAAGGCGACCAAGGCCCAGAAGAAGGGCAAGAAGGGGCGCCGCGTGAGCGGAGACCCGCGCAAGGCCGCCCTCGGCAAGGCGTCCTCCGCCTCCGACGAGACCGAGCCCGCGCCGTCCAAGCAGGGCGGAGTGCTCGGCAACCTCGGCGGCAAGCTGCCGCCGGGCATGCAGCTCCCGCCCGGGTTCGACCCCTCCAAGCTCAACCTCCCCGGCCCGAAGTAGCCGCCCCAGGGGCGGGCCGGACGTGCGGGTCGCGTCGCTGACAGTGGCCCGCGTCTGGCACAATGACATGTTGGAACATCGTGGCCAGGTGGGTGCCCTCTCACCTCCCGCCGGTCGCGCCTGTCCCTGGAGCGAGCATCCCGTCGTGCCCCACTCGATGAGGTGCCGCTCACCCGCGCTCGAATGCAGGAGAGACCACACCCGTGGCAGTCAAGATCAAGCTCAAGCGGCTCGGCATGATCCGCAACGCTCAATACCGCATCGTCGTCGCCGACAGCCGCACCAAGCGTGACGGCCGGGCGATCGAAGAGATCGGCCTGTACCACCCGAAGGAAAACCCTTCGCGCATCGAGGTCAACGCCGAGCGCGCGGCCTACTGGCTGGGTGTCGGCGCGCAGCCGACCGAGCCGGTGCTCAAGCTGCTCAAGCTCACCGGCGACTGGCAGAAGTACAAGGGCGAGCCCGCCCCTGCACCGATGAAGGTCGCCGAGCCGGCGCCCGACCGTCACGCCGTCTACGAGGCCGCGGCCAAGGAGGCGCTGTCCGGTGGAGACACCGGCTCGGTCGCCACCACGCCCAAGAAGGCCAAGAAGAAGGAAGAGGCAGAGGCCCCCGCCGAGACCCAGGCCGAGGGCGAGGCCTGACGTGCTCGAGGAGGCTCTCGAGCACCTCGTCAAGGGCATCGTCGAACATCCAGACGATGTCCGGGTCCGCGCTCGCCGCATTCGCAGCGGGCGCGTCCTGGAGGTCCGGGTGCACCCCGAGGACCTGGGTAAGGTCATCGGTCGCGGCGGGCGCACCGCCAAGGCGCTGCGCACGGTCGTGAACGCCCTGGCCGACGGGAAGTACGTACGGGTCGATCTGCTCGATCTGCACGAAGCAGTCCGTTAGCGTCAGGTCATCGCGCCCTCATCGGTTTCGTCCGGTGGGGGCGCTTGCGGTTGGAAAAGGGTTCACGGTTGGAAGGGTAGGTGCACGTGCAGTTGGTCGTCGGCCGGATCGGCCGTCCCCACGGGGTTCGCGGAGAAGTGACCGTGGAGGTGCGCACCGACGATCCTGAGCTGCGTCTCGCCGTGGGCGCGTCCGTCGAGACCGACCCCGCCGACAGGGGTCCGCTCGTCATCGAGAGCCGCCGCTGGCACAAGAGCATGCTGCTGCTCGCCTTCGCCGGGGTCACCGACCGCGGCGCCGCCGACGAGTTGCGCGGCACCATGCTGGTCATCGACTCGGCCCAGGTGGCGCCGTCCGACGATCCCGACGAGTTTCACGACCACCAGCTGATCGGGCTCACCGTCGAGACCGGCTCGGGCGAGGTCGTCGGCGAGGTCACCGACGTGCTCCACCACGGCCAGGACCTGCTCGTCGTACGTCGTGGCGGTCAGGACGACGCGCTCATCCCGTTCGTCAAGCCTCTCGTGCCCGAAGTCGACCTGGAGGGCGGCAGGCTTGTGGTCACACCGCCCGAGGGGCTGCTGTGACGCGCGCACCCGAGGGCGGCACGCGGCTCGACATCATCTCGATCTTCCCCGAGTACTTCGCGCCGCTGGACGTCTCGCTGATCGGCAAGGCCCGGGAGCGCGGCATCCTCGACGTACGGCTGCACCAGTTGCGTGACTGGGCGCACGACGTGCACAAGACCGTCGACGACACCCCCTACGGCGGGGGGCCCGGCATGGTCATGAAGCCCGAGATCTGGGGCGCGGCCATCGACACGGTGATCGATGACGGCGCGCCCCGGATGATCGTGCCCACGCCGAGCGGCAGGCCCTTCACGCAGGAGCTGGCCCAGGAGCTGGCGGCCGAGCCCTGGTTGCTGTTCGCGTGCGGCCGCTACGAGGGCATCGACTCGCGCGTCATGCTCGAGTACGGCGCCCGCCTGCGGGTCGACGAGGTGAGCATCGGCGACTACGTGCTGGCCGGGGGAGAGGTGGCGGTGCTGGTGATGGTGGAGGCCATCGGCAGGCTGTTGCCCGGCGTGCTGGGCAACGTCCACTCGGCCGTCGACGACTCGTTCGCTCCGGGCGCCATGCGCAATCTGCTCGAAGGCCCCGTCTACACCAAGCCGCCGGTCTGGCGAGGGCACGAGGTGCCGGCCGTGCTCCTGTCCGGCCACCACGGCAAGGTGGCCAGGTGGCGCAGGGACGAGGCGCTGCGCCGGACGATCGCCAACCGGCCCGACCTGGTGGCGGCGATCGACCCCGAGACGCTCGACAAGCGCGACCATGAGCTCCTCGACGAGCTCTCGTTTCGCTTCGGGCCGGAAGATATGGCAAACTGAAGCGCTGCCAACCGTCTTACGGTTGGTCTGTCATGCCTGGGAAACGTCCCGGGTTCATCACATCAGCAGGCGTGTCCGCCGCGAGCCATGGCCGGGTGGACCTCCGCGTGCTCGCGAGACTTTGAGGACATCTCTCATGCACACGAAGATCCAGGAGCTCGAGAAGGCGACCCTGCGCAGCGATGTGCCGGACTTCCGTCCCGGCGACACGCTCGAGGTTCACGTCCGCGTCATCGAGGGCAACCGCTCCCGCGTCCAGGTGTTCAAGGGCTTCGTGCTCCGCCGTCAGGGCAGTGGCGCGCGCGAGACCTTCACGGTCCGCAAGGTCAGCTACAGCGTCGGCGTCGAGCGCACCTTCCCGGTGCACAGCCCGATCATCGAGAAGATCGTGCTCGTGACCCGCGGTGACGTCCGCCGGGCCAAGCTCTACTACATGCGTGACCTGCGCGGCAAGGCCGCTCGCATCCGCGAGAAGCGTGAGGCGGCGCCCGCCAAGTAGCGATCCGTCCCCGGCCGGATGGTGGCCGGGTCACCGGACCGTCTTTACGTACGTACCGGCTCCGCCGAATGGCCCGCGTGATGCGCGGGCCATTCGGCTTTGCTACGGCGTTTCCTTTATGTGGAGCGACCCGGGCGCGGGTGTAGCCTCGGTCGAGGCTCGTCGGGCCGGTGCATCCTCTAGGCTCGTCAGCGATGACTAGCGAGAGTCAGGAGCACGGCGCGGCGCGCCGCCCTGCCAAGGACGAGGTGGACGTGGTCGCCGAAGAGACTCAGAAACCAGCCAAGGGCGCCAAGAAGGACAAGAAGGGGTCGTTCTGGAAAGAACTTCCCGTCTTGGTAGTCGTGGCGCTGGTGCTGGCACTGATCATCAAGACCTTCGTGATCCAGGCCTTCTACATCCCCTCCGAGTCGATGGAGAACACTCTCCTCAAGAACGACCGGGTCCTGGTCAACAAGCTCGTCTACCACACGCGCGACATCGAGCGCGGTGACGTGGTGGTGTTCTCCGGCGTCGACTCCTGGGACGGAGAGTTCCAGCTGGAGGAGCCGTCCAACCCGGTCGCGGCCTTCTTCCGCTGGGTCGGCACCGCGTTCGGCGTGGTGCCCGGCGAGAAGGACTACATCAAGCGGGTCATCGGCGTCGGCGGCGACAACGTCAAGTGCTGCGACTCCAAGGGGCGCATCACGATCAACGGGGTCCCCATCGACGAGGGCGGCTACCTCTACCCCGGCAATGAGCCTTCCGACAGGTTCTTCGACGTCAAGGTGCCCGAGGGGCGGCTCTGGGTGATGGGCGACCATCGTCTGGTCTCCCTCGACTCACGGGCTCACCAGGGTGATCCCGGCGGCGGTTCGATCCCCGAGAGCCAGGTCATCGGACGGGCGTTCGTGATCGTGTGGCCGTTCAACAGGGCCGGCACGCTGCCCATCCCCGACACGTTCGCGCAGCCGGCTCTCCAGGCGCTCGGCGGGGCGGTCCCGTTGGTCGCGGGGTTCGCGCTGGCCGTACCCTTGGTTCTGGTTCGTCGGCGGCTGCTCGTCAAGAAGCGCTGATGGCCGACACCAAGAAGGCGGAGGCAGTGCAGGAGAAGAAGAAAAAGAGCACCTTCCGTGAGACGGTTCTCCTGCTGGTGCTGGGCGTGGGCATCGCCTTGGTGCTGCAGCAGTTCGTGGTCGGGTCGTTCTACATCCCCTCCGAGTCGATGGAGAACACCCTGCAGATCAACGACCGGGTGTTCGTCAACAAGCTCGCGGGCAAGCCCGAACGCGGTGACATCGTCGTCTTCAAGGGCTGGAACGGCGAAGACACCATCAAGCGGGTCATCGGCGTCGGT
Organism: Nonomuraea sp. CX421; assembly: GCF_059358955.1. NCBI lineage: Bacteria > Bacillati > Actinomycetota > Actinomycetes > Streptosporangiales > Streptosporangiaceae > Nonomuraea > Nonomuraea sp. CX421. The sequence continues at coordinate 5,972 of NZ_JCADBK010000034.1, forward strand.
GGTGACAAGGTGGCGTGCTGTGACTCCAAACGACGGATCACGGTCAACGGCACGCCGCTGGAGGAGTCGTCCTACCTCTATCCCGACGACTATCCGTCCGGCGACGAGTTCAAGGTGACCGTGCCCGCGGGCAAGCTCTGGTTGATGGGTGACCATCGCAGTGCCTCGGCCGACTCGCGCAGCCACATGCAGGAGCCCGGCGGGGGGTTCATCTCCGAGGACACGGTGGTGGGCAAGGCGGTGCTGCGCTACTGGCCGCTGTCGCGCGGGCTGATCTTCACCAAGCCCGAGACCTTCGACAAGGTCAAGTAGGCGTGCTTTCGGTCGCGGTTTGCGGTGATTGAGGCGTACGCTGCCTCTTGTCATGACAGTTGTGTTCCGCCCTCGACCGAGCGTCGTCCGGCGCGATTCCGGACTCTACGCCTATGAGCGAGCGCTGGCCCGCCGCGGCCTGACCCCGATCGCGGGCGTCGATGAGGCGGGCCGGGGGGCCTGCGCCGGCCCGCTGGTCGTCGCCGCGGTCATCCTGCGCCGGCGGATCGACGGGCTCGGCGACTCGAAGCTGCTCACGCCCGCCGTACGAGAGCGGCTCTACGAGCAGATCATGCGATCGGCGGACATCGGCATGGTGGTCATTCCACCGGGGGAGATCGACGCCAGAGGCCTGCACAAGAGCAACGTGTCCGGAATGCGGCGCGCGGTCGCGCAATTGCCCCGTGACCCTGGGTACATCCTCACGGATGGCTTCCCGGTGCCGGGATTGCCGGCTCCGTCGCTGGCGGTGTGGAAGGGGGATCAGGTGGCGGCGTGCATGGCTGCGGCGTCGATCGTGGCCAAGGTGACCAGGGACCGGTTGATGGTCGCGCTGGACACCGAATTTCCTTTTTACGGCTTTGCCGACCATAAGGGGTATGTCACGGCAAACCACCGCTTGGCGCTGGCGACGTACGGCCCGTGCTCGCACCACCGATACTCGTTCGTCACGGTGGCAAGGGAGATGGGCGAGAATGAAATGGGGGCCGGGGTTGCCTGACCAGGCAAACCGGGGGACCGGTACGACAGGAGGACCGCGATGAGCGCAGAGGATCTCGAAAAGTACGAAACCGAGATGGAGCTGCAGCTTTACCGCGAATACCGCGATGTCGTCGGGCTGTTTACGTATGTCGTGGAGACGGAGCGGCGCTTCTACCTGACCAACTCCGTGGACCTCGATGTCCGCACCGCCGAGAACGGTGATGTGTTCTTCGACGTGAAGATGCAGGACGCCTGGGTTTGGGACATGTACCGACCGGCGCGGTTCGTGAAGAACGTCCGCGTGGTCACGTTCAAGGACGTCAATGTGGAAGAGCTGGCCAAGGCCGATCTGGAGATGCCCAAGGAGGGGTTCTCGGGGTCCTGAGCCCGCCGGTTCCGGGGGGTGACGCGGTCGTGGACCGCGTCCTGTGATCTGGTGCCGTCATTCGATCGGTCCTGTCGGGGGCGCCGGGCCTCGCGGCGGGTGACGGCCGGTCGTTCGCAGGGGGATATCCACAAGCGCGGGGTCGGCCGCCGGGTTATCCACAGAATGGAGTTCGGCTCGTAAGGGCTCACCGCGGGTGCGCGAAGGTCGTGCCCGGAGGTGCTACATGGCCGCGAGAAACGCACTCGGCAGGCACGGCGAGCAACTGGCCGTCGACTATCTCACGTCCGAGGGCATGACGATCATCGAGCGCAACTGGCGCTGCTCTCACGGTGAGATCGACATCATCGCCGAAGACGGTCCCGCCCTGGTCGTGGTGGAGGTGAAGACCCGGTCGGGGCGCTCACACGGCACGGCTCTCGAATCCGTGCGACCGGACAAGCTGGCCAGGCTGCGCCTGCTGGCCGCCAGGTGGCTGGCCGGTCAGCCCCGCACGTTCCCCGTCGTCAGGGTCGACGTGATCGCCCTGGAGCGGTTCGCGGGCGACTACTCCCTGCGCCATGTCCGGGGGGCGTTCTAGATGACAGTGGCACGCACCCGCAGCGTGGCCCTGGTCGGCGTGACAGGCCGCACGGTCGAGGTCGAGGCCGACGTGGGCAACGGCCTGGCGGGCATCCACCTCATCGGCCTGCCCGACACCGCGCTGAGCGAGTCGCGCGAGAGGGTCAGATCGGCGACGGTCAACAGCCGGTTCCCCTGGCCCGACGCCCGCATCACCGTGAGCCTCTTCCCGGCCAGCCAGCCCAAGCGCGGCAGCCAGTTCGACCTCGCCATCGCGATCGCCATTCTGGGGGCCGCGGGCGTGGTCCCGGCCGACCGCATCGCCGAGCCGTTCTTCCTGGGCGAGCTCGGTCTCGACGGGCGGCTCAGGCCCGTTCGCGGCGTGCTCCCGTCGGTGCTGAGCGCGGCCGAGCACGGTGACATCACCGTGGTGATCCCGTCGGCCAACGCGGCGGAGGCGGCGCTGGTGCCAGGCGTGACGGTGGTGGCCATGGCCGACCTGCGTCAGCTCGTGGAGTGGCTGCGCACGGGCGACGAGCCGCCCGACCTTGAAGCCGCCCAGCCCAGGGAGCCGTCGCCGTCGACCATCCGTCCCGCGCTCGACCTGTCCGACGTGGTCGGCCAGCCGGTGGCGCGGCGCTCGCTCGAGATCTGCGCCGCCGGAGGCCACAACCTCTGGATGGTCGGGCCACCGGGCACGGGCAAGACCCTGCTGGCCGAACGCCTGCCGACCCTCCTGCCCGACCTCGACCTCGACCACGCGCTGGAGGTGACGGCCATCCACTCCGTCGCGGGCATCCTCCCGCCCGACAGCCCCATGATGAGCAGGCCGCCCTTCGTCGCCCCGCACCACACGGCCACGGCCGCGGCCATCATCGGCGGTGGCAGCGGCGTCGTGCGGCCGGGCGCGGTGTCCCTGGCGCACAGGGGCGTCCTCTTCATGGACGAGGCGCCCGAGTATCCAAGGCATGTGCTCGACTCGCTTCGCCAGCCGCTGGAGTCCGGACGGGTGACGGTGTCGCGGGTGGCCGGCTCCGTCACGTTCCCGGCCAGGTTCATGCTGGTGCTGGCCGCCAATCCCTGTCCATGCGCCCAGCCCCAGGACCAGAGCGAGGGCTGCCGCTGCACGCCGACCGTGAGGCGCCGCTATCTGGGCAGGCTCTCCGGGCCCCTCCTCGACCGCATCGACATGAAGGTCACCGTGGCCCGCTCGTCCAGGCGCGAGCTGATGGCCGACCGTCAGTTCGTCGAGTCGAGCGAGACCGTTGCCCTGCGGGTCCTCATGGCCAGGGAGCGCGCCGCCAAACGACTGTCCGCCACTCCCTGGCGTACTAACGCGGAGATCCCGTCCGCCGCCCTCCACGCGGACCTCCGACCGTCCACCCAGGCGATGAGACCGCTGACGGCCTGCCTCGACTCGGGCGCCCTGAGCGCTCGCGGGCTTGACCGCGTGCTCAGAGTCGCCTGGACCCTCGCCGATCTGGCCGGCCACGACCAGCCTCGGCAGGACGAGACCTCGACCGCCCTCGCCCTCTGGTTGGGAACGAACACATGATCGTCACAGTCCCGTGTCCCCTGTGCTTCGGGGAGCCGCGATGAGCGGCGCCGAGATCGAAGCCAGGGCCGCTCTCATGCGAGCCGCCGACGTCGGTGACACGACCATGGGCCGCCTTGTGGCGTGCCGCGGCGCGGCCGGCGCCGTCGAGGCGATCGCCGCGGGGGCGCTCCCGGCCGACTTCGTCGCCGACGAGGGACGCGAGGAACGTTCCCCCGACCTCGGCCAACGGCTCGGCGTCTGGCAGGCCCGCCTTACGGCGGCCGACCCCGCGGCCGATCTCGCCGCCGGAGAGCGGGCGGGAGCCAGGCTCATCGTGCCGGGGAGCCCCGAGTGGCCGACCCAGCTCGACCAGTTGGGCGCCGGGCGTCCCCTTGGATTGTGGCTCCATGGCTCGGCCGACCTGCGTTTCTCCTGCCTGCGATCTGTGTCCGTGGTCGGCGCCAGGGCCGCGAGCCCGTACGGCGCGCATGTGGCCGCGGAGTTCGGTGTCGGTCTCGGCGAGGCGGGATGGACCGTGGTCTCGGGCGGCGCGTTCGGCATCGACGGCGCGGCTCACCGAGGCACCCTGGCCTCCGAATCCCCCACGGTGGTGGTGCTCGCCTGCGGTGTTGACATCGTCTACCCGAGCGCGCATCACTCGCTGTTCGCCGCGGTCCGCGAGCAGGGGGTGATCATCAGCGAATGCCCTCCGGGGGTCCATCCCACCCGTGCCCGCTTCCTCATCCGCAACCGCCTGATCGCCGCCCTGTCACGAGGCACGGTCGTCGTGGAGGCGGCGCTGCGCAGCGGCGCCCTCAACACGGCCTCCCACGCCCTCACGCTGAACCGCCATCTGGCCGCCGTGCCCGGGCCTGTTACCTCCGAGATGTCCGCCGGCTGCCACCGGTTGCTCCGCGAACGCAAGGCCACCTGTGTGACCACTCCCGAGGAGATGATCGACCTGGTGGGTGTGATCGGCGGTGACCTCGCCCCGCATCCCCGCTGTCCCGCGGTCCCGCGCGACCGGCTCAACGAGGCCACCCGCAAGGTTCTCGACGCCATTCCCAGCCGTGGTGGAGCGGGTCCTGCCTCGATCGCGCTGGCCGCCGGTGTCTCGCTGGACACCACCCTGAGCTCGCTCGGGGGCCTGGCGGCGGCCGGTTACATCGAACGCGTGGAAAAGGGCTGGCGTCTTCGCCGAGCGGTGCCCACGGCCTATCGGAAGGCCGACACCCTGCCGGATCCGGTCGACTCGTCAGGCGCCGACGCCTTTAGCGAGGTGGCGCTCTTCCCGATCAGCTCTCCGGAGGCGTGAGCAGAGGTGGTCATGCGGCGGATGGTGACGCGGAGAGCGATGAGGATCATGGTAAAATATTCTCAGGTGTGGTTGACATCGTCGGTGGATGCGTCGAATCAAGGGCCTTGGTCCGCTCCATCCGGGTTCGCCTCGGAGTTCAGCTGGTCGCCAGCTCGCTTACCGACAGTCGCCCCCATGCCCGTCCGTGGCTCCCGACGCTGTGCTGATCCGGCGAGGGTTCCAAGGCGTGGGATGCGCCAGAGGGCGCTGATGTGCTCGTGTCGGGCGTATGACGGTTCTCGTCGCAATATTCAGAAAAAGCCTGGTGGTCGACTGGTGCAGGGTCCACTTATGGACATCAATGACTTTCCCCGACAGATCGCTCGCACTCAGCGGTTCTCCCTCGGCGTTCCGCGCGCCTTCACTCTGTCTCCCGACGGCCGGCGAGTGCTCTTCCTCCGCACACGCGGAGGCGAGGACCGTACGAGCTGCCTGTGGTTGCAAGAGGGCGACCAGGAGTTGCTGCTCGTGGCCCCGGAGAAGCTCGGTGTGGCCGGGACGGTGCCCGAGGAGGAGAGGATCCGCAGGGAACGAGCACGCGAGCGGGCGACGGGCGTCGTCGCCTACGCCACCGACGCCGAGATGCGCACCGCCTTCTTCGCCATGGACGGCCGGTTGTGGGCGGTGGACACGGCAGGAGGCGACCCACGGCTGGTGCCCACGGCAGGGCCGGTCATCGACCCGCGTCCCGACCCCACAGGAAGCCGGGTCGCTTACGTGACAGGCGGTGCCCTGCACGTCGTGGAGCTTGCCGATGGCGGCGACCGACTGCTGGCCTCACCGGACAATGCGGAGGTGGTCTGGGGGCTCGCCGAGCACGTGGCGGCCGAGTCCATGGGCCGCATGCGCGGCCACTGGTGGTCCCCCGACGGCAGCCGGCTGCTGGCCGCCCGGGTCGACACGACGCCCGTGCAGCGGTGGTGGATCGCAGATCCGGCCAACCCGTCCCGGCCACCCCGCGAGATCGCCTACCCGGCCGCCGGTACCGCCAACGCCGACGTTTCGCTGCACGTGCTCGGCCTCGACGGGCGAGCCGTGGCGCTCGACTGGGATCGGAAGGCGTACGAGTACGTGGCCACCGCAGGCTGGGACGCGCACGGTCCACTCGTCAGCGTCCAGAGCCGCGACCAGCGCACCCTGCTGGTGCTGGCGGCCGATCCGGACACCGGTGAGACGACCCTCCTGCATGAGCAGCGCGACCCCGCCTGGGTCGAGCTGATCGCGGGCACCCCCGCGCGGACGGCGTCCGGCGCACTCGTGCACACCGCCGACCTCGACGACACGCGGCGCCTGCTGGTGGCCGGCCGACCGGTCACCCCCGAGGGGCTGCAGATTCGTGAAGTCCTCGACGTGGCAGGCGAGTCCGTGCTCTTCACCGCCAACGACGAGCCCACCGAGAGCCACCTGTGGGCCTACGACCCGGAGCACGGGCCGGTCCGCTTGAGCGACGGCCCGGGCCTGCACACCGGCCACCGCGCGGGTGACGCGTTGTTGATCGCCTCACACACCGAGGATGGTCATGCCTTCCTCGTGTCGCGAGTCGAACCGTCTGATGCCCGCACCACCGCCTCGCCTGCCCAGGCCGATCACGCGTCTGGAGGGTCGCGGAGCGGGCGCCGGTTCACGGAGATCGCGTCGCTGGGTGCGGAGCCGCTGCTGCTACCACGCGTCACCTGGCTGCTCGCGGGCGAGCGAGAGATCCGCACGGCACTGGTGCTGCCGTCCTGGCACCGGCCCGGTGGTGATCCGCTGCCGGTGCTGATGGCTCCGTACGCCGGGCCGGGCATGCTGCTGGCGATCCGGGCCCGGCACTGGTGGCAGTGCGAGGCGCAGTGGTTCGCCGAAGCGGGCTTCGCCGTGGTGGTCGCCGATGGGCGCGGCACTCCGGGACGCGGTCCCGCCTGGGAGAAGGCCGTCCATCGTGACACCCTCACCGCGCCGCTGGAAGACCAGGTGGCGGCATTGCGCGCCGCCGCCGGGCACTGCCCCGACCTCGACCTGGGTCGGGTGGGCATCCGCGGGTGGAGCTACGGCGGCACTCTGGCCGCGGCAGCGGTGCTGCGGATGCCAGAGGTGTTCCACGCCGGGGTGTCGGGCGCGGCACCGAGTGATCAGCGACTGTACGACACCCACTGGAAGGAACGGTTCCTCGGTCACCCGGACGAGGAGCCGGAGAACTACGAGCACTCCTCGCCGATCGGCGACGCGGCCCGGCTGCGCCGTCCGTTGCTGCTGGTGCACGGCTTGGCCGACGACAACGTGGTGGCCGCGCACACGCTCCGGATGTCGGCCGCTCTCCTCGCCGCCGGTCGTCCGCACCAGGTGCTGCCGTTGTCCGGGGCCACCCACATGCCGACTGCGGAAGCGGCCGTGGAGGGGCTGCTCCGGCATCAGCTGCAGTTCCTGCGTGAGGCGTTGAAGGTTCCTGCCACCTCCTCGGTCTGACCAGGTCACAGGCGCGTGCCCCGGGTGTCTCCCGGGGCACGCGCCTGGTCATGGGTTGGTGCGACCACGGTCCTGTGCTTGGCCATGGAGTTGTGCCTGCATACGGTCCGGTGCTTGGCATGGGGTCGTGCCTGCATACGGTCCGGTAACTGGCCATGAGGGCGTGCCTGAGTACGGTCCTGTCTCCGATCAGATGCTGCCGGCAGGCAGTATGTGTTGCTCGTCCGGTCATCGTGGGTTCCGCGCGGGTGGGCCGCCTCCGAGCAACAGTCAATACCTGTGAATCGGTTTTGGTGTTGGTGAGTCAGTGAAGTTGTCCGGTCTGGTGTAGGTGATCGAAGATGATCTGGTCGACTGGGGACACGCGGTCGCGGTCGGCGTAGCTCAGCCAGGTGACTTCTTCGATCTCGCTGCTGGGCGTCGGTACTCCGTGGTGGTCGGCGGCGTAGCAGGTCATCTGCACGGTGATGCCCTCGGCGTGGCCGTGTGCTTGGGCCTGGTAGGTGCCCACGTGTGTGGCGGTGGCGGGGATGATGGTGATCGAGAGTTCCTCGTCGATCTCGCGGATGAGGGTGTCGAGGTCGGTTTCGCCGGGTTCGCGTTTGCCGCCGGGGATGTAGTAGGCGTTCTTGCCTCGTGACCGGGTGCTGAGGATCTTGCCGTTGTCCAGGTGGATCCAGGCGATCTTGTCGATGATGCGGTTCACCGTGTGCTCCTGTGGTCGAGAGGTGGTCAGGCTGCTAGGTCGTCGGGGCGTTCCAGGAGTTTTCCGTTGGTGAAGACCGCTCTGGCGCGGACGAGGGCGACCAGGTGGGGTGCGTTCACCGCGCGCCGGCGCGCTTGGGCGGATTCGATCAGTTTGAAGGCCATGGCCAGCCCGGCGGCACGGGAACCCGGGCCCTTGGTCACCTTGGTCCGATGCCGGCCAGGCGGGCAGGATCGCCGAGGGGAACCGCCGGCGCTCGCCGGTGGCCTCGTCCATGCGCTTGCCGTTGACGCGTGGAGCTTGCCCCTTGATCGCGCCGGCGACGGTGAGGATCCCCCCGCGGCCGGTGGAGCCGTTGCGCACGACCAGGCGGCGGCCATGCTCGTCGCGCTCATTGGCGGAGGCAGCGAGGTAGGTGTCGATCTCGGCCTACAAGGCCGCAGCGAGCATCTAACGGGCGCCATCACGGACGCTCTGGTCGATCAACGAGGGCGAGGCAGGGGCAGCCGAGCTGTGGTGGTCGTCCGCGGGCAACTCGGGCACTACGGTAAGCGGCACAGGTGTAGCCTTCCCGACCGCCGCGCCAACGTTGGCCTTATCTCGAAACCATCATCGGATGATCCGGGAAAGGAACACCCTTCCCGGCAGATCCACAGGTTCTGATCATTGCTCCCGCCTCTTTAGGTTGTAGGCATTGAGGTGAAGCGGGTAGCCGGGGACCGGGTGCGTCTCGGACTGATGATGGGAGGAGCCCGTGGACGAGGGGCAGCTGGACACGGCTGAGGTGGTGGCCGAGTTCGAACGCTACCTGCGGTTCGAGCGAGATCTTTCGCCGCACACGGTGCGCGCCTATCTCTCGGATGTCGCCGCCTTGATCGACCACCTGGATGGGTGGCTCGAAGGCATGGACATCGGGGCTTTGCGGGAATGGCTGGCGGAGCAGCACGCCGAGGGCAAGGCGAGGGCGACGCTGGCGCGGAGAACGGCCTGCGTCCGCACGTTCACCGCCTACTGTCACCGCCGGGGCTGGCTGCCCGACGATCCTGGACTGTTGCTGGGGAGCGCCAAGGCTCCTCGGCCGTTGCCCGCGGTGCTGGATCAGGAACAGGCTCAAGCCGTGCTTGACGTGCCGATGACCGGGGAGCCCAAGGAACTGAGGGACCAGGCGATCCTGGAATTGCTGTACGCGACGGGCGTGCGGGTGAGCGAGCTGTGCGCGCTCGACGTCGACGATGTGGACCGGGATCGGCATGTCATCCGGGTCATGGGCAAGGGACGTCAGGAAAGGTCTGTGCCGTTCGGGTTGCCTGCTCTGCGTGCGCTGGACAGGTGGTGCGTGCACGGGCGCCCCTTGTGGATACGGACGGGTTCAGGGGCGGCGTTGTTCCTCGGGGTGAGGGGTGGACGGATCGACGCGGGCACGGCGCGACGGGTGGTGCATGCGCGGCTGAGGCAGGTTGAAGGCACGCCGGACATGGGGCCGCACGGGTTGCGCCACACCGCGGCGACCCATCTGCTGGAGGGCGGCGCCGATCTGCGGAGTGTTCAGGAACTGCTGGGACATGCCTCGCTCAACACCACGCAGATCTATACACACGTCTCGATCGAGCGGCTCCGAGCCGCCTACCGGCAGGCCCATCCCAGAGCGTGAACGCAGCCCGTGATCCCCGATGATCGCTTCAGGCATCCGGCTCTCGGAACATGGATAGATGTCGCCATCTCTGCGCTTGGCTGTGATGCTCGGCGGATGAGTGTGGGTTCTGGTGCGCATTTCGCGAAAGCGTGGCTTCCGGGATGGGGCCTGCTCTTTTCGCACGGGGCTGCGGGTTCGGGACACGCTACGGCCGCGTAGTGGCTGCCGGTAGGGCCTTCGCTACCGCAGATCAGGGTGTGGGCGGGCATGATCGGGTCCGGCTCGCGATGAAGACTCTGGTGTACCCACTCTCCAACCAGAGGTGTCCCTCCGCGTCGGACGCGGCAGGTCGCGTCCCGTCGAGTGGTGGATCGACGATCTCGCCATGCCTAGCCTACGCGGGCGAGCAGGGCTGAGCGGGCGCGAGGCTACGCCGGTCTGCGGGACTTCACCCTGTGGCGCTCGGAGCGCTGGGCGGAAAGGCTCAGGCGGAACGGTGTGATCGTGGGCGGGCGCGCTTCGGGGGTGGCCGCCTTCGGGGAGCCTTTCGGTGCTGGCCGCGTGCTGGGCTCAGCCTGCTCCTTCGACTCCGCCGGTGCAGGCATAGAAGTGTGATCAGGAGCAGGTTTCCGAGGAACACGGCGATCCCGAGGGCGGGGATCGCCGGCGTTGTCGTCGCGGACAGTGGCAGGAAGTGGTGACCCCGCTCGGCCGGAGAACGCGTGGGCAAGACCGAGGCGGGGGCTATGGGCCGTTCGGATGCCGATGGGAGAGCCGGCGTGGAGCGAAGAATGGCACTCTCGACCGATGCTGATGCCGATGCCGATGCCGAGACCGGTGCTGGTGCTGGTGCCGAGGCTGCTGGCGTTCGGGCCGGTGCGGGGGTTGGCTCTTGGAATGGCGTTGGAGTGGGGGCTGGCGCTCTTGTCGGCTCTCGGTATGGCGCTGGGGTTGAGCGCGGGGGTGAGGCTGCCGCCTGGAGGTGAAGGCGGGTCGGCTGTATGAGGGAACGGGCGTTGCCGGATGGGGGTGCTGATGGGGCGGTGCCTGTCGTCAGCGCGGTGGGCGACGGCTTGGGCAGGCGCTGTTCAGGGACCGGCGTGTCCCAGAAGGGGAGAAGGCGGACGTGGGCCTGCCCCAGGAGAAGGAGCGGATCAAGGTAGCGCGGCGGGCGCAGGAGCCCCCAGTGCAGGCAGGACTCCTGGCAGTGGCCCGGTGAGTCCTCGACGACGCCCAGCCGGTCTCCTGAGGCGACTCGCTGGCCAGGCAGCACTGCGGCGTCGATCGGAAGGTAGGTGGTGCGCAGGCCACCGGAGTGGTCTATGGACACCACGCCCCGGCCTGCGAGGGAGCCCGCGTAGCGGACCGTGCCCGCACCTGCGGCCAGGACCGGGGTGGCGGGTGGGGCGACCAGGTCGATGCCTCGATGACCAGCCAGCCAGGGGGCTGGAGGCGGGGTGAAGCGGCGCAGGAGGCGGGGTTTGCCGTCCAGGGGCCAGCGCCAGACCGGGCGGCCGGAGTCGGCGGCTGTGGCGCGCGTGGGCGCCGGAGACCGCGCCTCGATGGGCTCGATCATGCCCGCGGAGCCCGCTGTGGCTGGTCTCGCGCAGACGAGGCACGCGCCTGCCACGAGGACGACGATCGTGAGCGCTCTGGTTGCCGACGGCACGAGGCGCGGGTGCCGCCTCGCTGGGGGGTGCGAAGGCAGAGAGACGGACGGCTGGGATGTGGCCATGACGGGAGTTTGCAGAGGGGGCAAGGGGGCTGAGCGGGGTGAACGACATTCTGTGGACAAGGGTGTGCCAGATGGTGAGCCTGTGGACAAGTGGCCGCATCGTGGCGTCGGCAGGGGGCGGGTACGGTGCTGGAGCGAGCCGGATCAGGTCGTCGGCAGCGAGGCCGGTGGAGGCGCGTGGCGTGGGCGCAGAGGAGAGGCCCAGATCCAGATCGTGCTGAGGGCGATGCCGGCCGCGGAGACGAGAATGACGGGACGGATTCCGACGAGTTCGGCCAGCAGGCCGCCGGTCAGACCACCGAGGGCCAGCACCCCCTGCACGGCGAACGTCATAGTGGCGTTGACGCGGCCACGGAGCTCGGGGGAGGTCTCGCGCAGAACGATCGCTCCCATGCAGGTGGCGAAGGCGACCACGATGCCGCCCGTGACGAAGCCCGTGATGGCGAGCGCGGCCAGCTTCCACCAGAGCGGGCCGGTGAGCAGACCGACCGCGAGGATCTCGATCGGGAAGAACAGGACGGAGAAGAGGAGCACGCGGTTCTCGCCGTACTTCTTGGCCATGCGGGTGGTGATCCAGGCGCCGAGCAGGCCACCGAGGCCGCTCAGCGCGATGAGGACACCGATCAGGCCCTTGGGGATCTCCAGCGTGTTGATCATATAAAGCATGTAGACGGCCGTGTAGGTCATGGCGAAGAAGTTGATCGTCACGCCTGCGCCGAGCACCGCACGCAGGACGGGATGCGTGGCGCTGGTGTGGAGCCCTTCGACCACGTCCCGCCACATGCCGCGCGAGGGGGCGGGCTCGTTCTGTTCCGGGGTGCGGATGGAGCGCAGCAGCAGTGCCGACGTGAGGAACGACAGCGCCTCGGCCAGTACGGCGATCGGCGCCGTGAGGACCTGGACGAGCAGACCGGCCAGGCCCGGGCCGCCGACCGACGCGACGGAGTACGACGCCTGGAGACCGGCCATGGCCTCGGTCCGCTGGTGGGGGGCGACGACCGAGGCGACATGTGGAAAGTTCGCGGCCCGGAAGAGCACGCCGGCCGTGCCGATGACCAGAGCGACGACGACCAGCCAGAGGATGTTCAACACGCCGAAGAGCCAGGCCAGCGGTACGGCCAGGGCCGCGGCACACGAAATCAGCTCGCAGGCGATCATGAGCGGGCGATGCCGGATGAGCCGGTCCGCGATGGCGCCGGACTGCAGACCGAACAGCAGGGCCGGTACGAAGGCGGCGGCGGTGAGCACTCCCATCTCCGACGGGGACGCCGTCAGGAGCGTGACGGCGGTGAGGGGGATGGCCAGCTTCGACACCTCCGTCCCGGTGACGGAGATGGTCCGGGCGGTCCAGAGCAGGCGGTAGTCGCGCTGCTTGCGGAGAGGTGGCGGGGAGTCGCTGATGGGTGCGGAGACGGAGGCGTCGGCCGGAGCTGGAGATGGGCGGCGGTCGCGAAGAGGGCGCTTCATAGATGTGAAAGTAATCCTTCAGAGTTGTGAAGGCAATGCTTCACGTCCAACAGCGAGTACCTTGGGCGCATGACGCGGGAAAGGGAGAGCCTCAGCGACCCCAAGGCCATGCGGGCTCTGGCGCACCCCGCGAGGCTGGCGATCCTGAACAAGCTCAACGTGGGCGGAAGCGCCACGGCCACGGAGGTCGCCGAGATCGCTGGCATCACTCCCAGCGCGGCCAGTTATCACCTGCGCATGCTCGCAAAGTACGGCTTCGTGGAGGACGCCCCGGCTCGTGGGGACGGCAGGGAGCGGCTGTGGAGGTCCACGGACATGCCGCTCGTGATCGGAATGCTGCCCGACGACCAGCCGGAGGTGCGTGAGGCCAAGGGCCTGCTCATCCAGGCGGTCCGCAGGGAGGCCGAGGAGGAGGTGCGGCGTGTCCTGGCCGGTCATGACCGGGAGCCGAAGGAGTGGCGCGACGTGATCCGCTTCAATCGCACCCTCCTGAGAGTCGACGCCGCTGAGATGGCGTGGCTCAACGAGCAGATCGAGAAGCTGCTCCAGCCGTACGTCGCCCGTCACCGCAGCGAGGAAGCCGCACCGAGCGGAGCCAGGATCGCCGAGGCCCAGGTCAACCTCTTTCCCCACGCGGAGAGGATCGTGCCGGGCCTGCCCACCGAGGATCACGACGCCGGTTGAGCCCGAGTGCCCGGCCGGGACCCGTGCCTCAAGCGGGCCGTCCGAACAAGGCCGTCCAAACAAGGCGGGAGAGGCCGGCCGGACGGAGGCGGTCAGGTCGGGGCGGCGTGGGAGGTAGACTTTTCGATGGCCTGTGACCACAGGCCGACTTCGCATGCCCCGTGGTGGACCGCCCCTTCGGTCCGGGCCATGGCCCGGCTGGAGCGGTTCGGGGCATCAGGGCGGCAGCGACGGCTGCCGCGACACAACCGAGAATCGCGCCCGCAGGGCGCCCAGACCTGGAGGACCAGCACATGGCCCCCGTCGTCACCATGCGACAGCTGCTCGAGAGCGGCGTTCACTTCGGCCACCAGACTCGGCGCTGGAACCCGAAGATGAAGCGCTTCATCTTCACCGAGCGCAACGGCATCTACATCATCGACCTGCAGAAGTCGCTGTCCTACATCGACCGCGCCTACGACTTCGTCAAGGAGACCGTCGCCCACGGCGGCACGATCCTGTTCATCGGCACGAAGAAGCAGGCCCAGGAAGCGATCTCGGAGCAGGCGGCCCGCGTCGGCATGCCGTACGTCAACCAGCGCTGGCTGGGTGGCATGCTCACCAACTTCTCCACCGTGCACAAGAGGCTCCAGCGTCTGAAGGAGCTCGAGGAGCTCGACTTCGACAACGTCGCCGCCTCGGGGCTCACCAAGAAGGAGCTCCTCATGCGCCGGCGTGAGAAGGACAAGCTGGAGCGCACGCTCGGCGGCATCCGCGACATGGGCCGCGTGCCCAGCGCCGTGTGGATCGTCGACACCAAGAAGGAGCACATCGCGATCAGTGAGGCCAAGAAGCTTGGCATCCCGGTCGTCGCGATCCTTGACACCAACTGCGACCCCGACGAGGTCGACTACCCGATCCCGGGCAACGACGACGCCATCCGCGCCGTCGGCCTGCTGACCAGGGTCGTCGCCGACGGCGTCGCCGCCGGCCTGATGGCCCGCTCGGGCGCCGCCCGCGGTGACGAGAAGCCCGCCGCCGCCGAGCCGCTGGCCGAGTGGGAGCGCGAGCTCATCGAGCAGGGCACGGGCGAGCGCCCGGCCGCCGAGACGACCGCTTCCGAGGCCGCTCCGGTGGTCGAGGTCATCAGTGACGAGGCCCCGGCCGAGACTCAGGCTGAGGCTCCGGCTGAGGCTCCCGCCGAGGCTCCGGCTGAGGCGCCGAAGGCCGAGGGTGAGACCGAGCAGCAGGCCTGACGGGTTCGGGCCGAGCGTAAGCCGCCGCGCCCGCTCCGCGTTCCGGCCCTGGTGAGGGTCTGAGGCGCGGGTTCGGGCCGGCGGCCACAGGCTCGGGGCAGTCGGCCCGAGCAGGCCGAGGCTCCCCGTACGGAAAGCGCCGGCCGTTTCAACCGAGGGTGGGCGCCGGATCCCGGTGCCCACCCGATCCACGACGAAATCCCACAAGGAAAAAGCATGGCTTCCGTGAACATGGCCGACGTCAAGCGGCTTCGCGAGATCACCGCTGCCGGCATGATGGACTGCAAGAAGGCACTCGAGGAGTCCAGCGGCGACTTCGACCGCGCCATCGAGCTGCTGCGTCTCAAGGGCGCCAAGGACGTGGGCAAGCGCGAGGCGCGCACGGCCTCCAATGGCCTGGTCGCGCTCAAGCAGGACGGTGACTCCGCCGCGGCGCTGCTCGAGCTCAACTGCGAGACCGACTTCGTGGCGAAGGGCGAGCGTTTCCAGGAGCTGGCCGGCCAGGTCGTCGCGCACGTGCTGGCCACCAAGCCGGCCGACGTGCCGACGCTGCTCGACTCCTCCTTCGACGGCAAGACCGTCAAGGAGCACCTCGACATCGCCAACGCCGCGCTGGGCGAGAAGATCGAGATCCGCCGCTTCGCGGTGCTCGAGGGCGGCTACGTCGGCGCCTACATGCACCGCACCGACCCGGCGCTGCCGCCGGCCGTCGGCGTGCTCGTGCAGCTCGACAAGCCCAACGCCGAGGTGGCCAAGGACATCGCGCAGCACGCCGCGGCGATGGCCCCGCAGTACCTCAAGCCCGAGGCCGTCCCCGCCGACGTCGTCGAGAAGGAGCGCAAGCTCTTCGAGGAGATGACCCGCGAGGAAGGCAAGCCCGAGGCCGCCATCGGCAAGATCGTCGAGGGCCGGGTCAACGGCTGGTACAAGGACTTCACCCTGGTCCAGCAGGCTTTCGTCAAGGACAACAAGAAGACCGTGGGCAAGTACGCCGCCGAGAACGGCGTCGAGGTCCAGGCCTTCGTCCGCTTCAAGGTCGGTCAGGCTTAGGCTTGAGCAAGCTTCCAGCCCAACACACCGCCTAAGAAGGAGGCCGCCGCCGTGCAGGAGAATCAGGAGCCGGCCACGTCGGCGGCTTCTTCACACTCGAACCCACCGCAGAGTCCCCTGCGGTGGAAAAGAGTGATGCTGAAGCTGTCGGGTGAGGCATTCGCCGGTGGCGAGCCGCTGGGGATCGACCCGTTGGTGGTCGATCATCTGGCCGACTCGATCGCCGAGGCGGTGCGTGAGGGCGTGCAGGTCGCCGTCGTGGTCGGCGGGGGCAACATGTTCCGCGGCGCCGCGTTGTCAGAGCAGGGCATCGACCGGGCCCGTGCCGACTACATGGGCATGCTGGGCACGGTCATCAACTGCCTGGCCTTGCAGGACTTTCTGGAGAGGCGTGGCGTCGAGACCAGGGTCCAGACCGCCATCACGATGCAGCAGGTGGCTGAGCCGTTCCTGCCTCGCCGGGCGATCAGGCACCTGGAGAAGGGCCGCGTGGTCATCTTCGGCGCGGGGCTCGGTTCGCCGTTCTTCTCCACCGACACGGCCGCGTCCCAGCGGGCCCTGGAGATCGGTGCCGAGGCGCTGCTCAAGGGCACCCAGGTGGACGGCGTGTACGACTCCGATCCGCGCAAGAATCCCGACGCGGTGCGGTTCGACCACCTCGACTACGGCGAGGTGCTGATCCGCGACCTGCAGGTCATGGACGCCACCGCGATCAGCCTGTGCAAGGACAACGACCTGCCGATCGTCGTATTCGACCTGATGGGTGAGGGCAACATCCTGCGTGCGGTGCGCGGTGAGAAAATCGGCACGCTGGTGAGCCCCGCAGGCAAATAGGGAGCGAGCCCGATCGCCAGCCAGTAGACAGGGAGCCGCTGTGATCGACGAAACCCTCCTCGAAGCCGAGGACAAGATGGACAAGGCCGTGTCGGTCGCGAAGGAGGACTTCGCGGCCATTCGCACGGGCCGAGTCACCCCCTCCATGTTCAACAAGATCAATGCCGACTACTACGGTTCGCCGACCCCGATCCAGCAGTTGGCCTCGTTCCACGTGCCCGAGGCCCGCATGGTCATCATCCAGCCTTACGACAAGAGCTCGATGGCCGCGATCGAGAAGGCGATCCGCGACTCCGACCTGGGCGTCAACCCGGGCAACGACGGCGCGGTGATCCGGGTGTCGTTCCCCGAGCTCTCGGAGGAGCGGCGCAAGGAGTACATCAAGGTCGCCAGGAACAAGGGCGAGCACGCGAAGGTGTCCGTGCGCAACATCCGCCGCACCGCCAAGGAGATCCTCGACAAGATGATCAAGGATGGCGACGCGGGCGAGGACGAGATCCGGCGCGCGGAGAAGGAGCTCGACGACATCACCCAGAAGCACGTCGCCAAGATCGACGAGCTGCTGAAGCACAAGGAAGCCGAGCTGCTCGAGGTCTGAGCGGCCCGCCGCACGGCCCTCGCCTGATGGCGGGGGCCGTGGCATATGGAGAGACTGTGGAAGAACGTACGGCCGGCGGCAGCCCTGACGGCGGCAGCCGCGCCGGGCGCAACCTGCCCGCCGCGATCGCGGTGGGCGTGGTGCTGGGCGCACTGGTCATCGGCCCGCTCTACACGATCAAGGAGTTGTTTCTCCTGGTGGTCGTGGTGGCCGTGGGCATCGGGGTGCTGGAGCTGACCCGGGCGTTCGCCACCCGTGGCATCCGGGTGCCGGCGCCGGCCGTGCTGGCCGGGCTGGCGGCCATGGAGGCCAGCGCCTACTGGGGTGGCCCGGTCTGGCTGCTCGGCACGTTCGTGGTGTTCGTGTTCGTGACGCTGATCTGGCGGATGTTCGGCGAGGGCACCAGTGGTTACGTTCGTGACGCTTCGGCGTCGGTGTTCATCCTGGTGTATCCGGCGTTGCTGGCGGGGTTCGTGGGGTTGCTGCTGGCACCCGACGACGGCCGTGACCGGGTCATCGTCTTCATCGCGGTCACCGTCGCCAGCGACATCGGCGGTTACGTCGCGGGTGTGCTGTTCGGCAGGCACAAGCTTTCGGTGATCAGCCCGAAGAAGACCTGGGAGGGGCTCGCCGGTTCGGTCGTCGCGAGCACGGCCGTCGGCGCCTGGCTGGTCGTATGGTTGATGGGCGGCGCGATCTGGCAGGGTGCGCTGATCGGCGCGCTCGCCGCGCTGCTGGCGACCGTGGGCGACCTGATCGAGTCGATGATCAAGCGCGATCTCGACATCAAGGATCTGGGCTCGATCCTGCCCGGCCACGGCGGGCTGATGGACCGGCTCGACTCGCTGGTGACCACGCTCGTGCCGGTCTGGCTGCTAATGGCGTTGTTCTTCTAGCTCCTCGGCCGTGACGGGCGAGAGCCACAGCCACCGTACGGCCTCACCCCCGAACCCGAACCCTGACATATCCGGCATGTCGGAGGGGTCGGCCAGCATGAGCACCCCCGAGTATCCCGGCCCCAACGGGAACGTGGACGGCTCGTGATACCACTTCGCGGTGTGCCCGTGGCCGAGCCAGGTGACCGAGTGCCAGGGATACTGCGACAACCACACCAGCAGCAGCGCCGCGTCGCGCGGGTCTTGACGGGTGGCCACGGCCAGCTCGATCCGGGCGTACGCGCCGGGCTTGTCGAGCCACTGCTCGACCGTCGGCATCCGCTGGCAGCTCATGCCGACCGTGGACAGCACGGTGAAGTCGCGACCCTCTCGCGGCGGGCGTTCGGTGATGCCGACGGTCGGCAGCCGCTCGCCGCTCGCGTCCCAGTAGCGGTCCGCCGGGCCGAGCACCCGGTCGAGGTGTCCCATGACGAACTGCTGGAACGACGGCCACGCGCCGTCGCCGTGCCGCCAGCGCCAGTAGGACCGGGCGTTGGAGATGCGCGGCGCGAGCCCTTCGAGCGCCTCGGACAGCGCCCACGCGAACGGCGACTCGCCCACGGCGTCGCGCGCGTAGCCGGGCATGCCCCTGCTCATGTCGGCCCAGCCCGGGATCACCGCCAGCAGTTCGTCTTCCTCGTAGACGGCGACGCCGTCGCCTTCCTCGAACCAGAGCGCGGCTAGCCGGCCGAGCGGGCGGCGGCCCTCGGGGTGCGTGGTGCCGGTCCTCGGCATGAGCGGCGGACGGCCCGAATTGATCCTGGCCAGATCGATGACCGGGGGAGCGGGGCGGTGGTTGGCCAGCCACACGGCCCCGTGCACGGTGCCGTCGGGCGCGCACAGGTAGGCCACCGAGGCGTCCTCGTCGCGCTCGACCACGAGCATCCGGCTACCGTAGGGGTTGCCGGCGGTGAGGACGACCTCGGTCTGCCCCTCGCCAGACGCTGACCGGAAAATCGCCATACGAGTTGACTGTAGAGCCGTGGGCGTCCCCCATGCGAGCGAGATCGGCACCGGGAGCTCCGTGATGGAATGACACTTCCGGCCCGAGCGTTCACTACGCTGGTCCGTAACCCCGAGCAGAAGGCAGTCCCGTGTCCCAGCAGCCAGGCCAGCTCACCTTCGTCGCGCCGCGCAGGGCCAAGCCGGCCCGGCACCTGGCCGACCTGTCCATGGCCGACCGCCGTGTCGCGGTCACGGAGCTGGGCGAGAAGGCGTTCCGCGCCGACCAGCTGTCCCGCCACTACTTCGAGCGTCTGACCACCGACGTGGGGGCGATGACCGACCTGCCGGCCGCCTCCCGTGACAAGCTCGCCGCGTTGCTTCCCGAGCTGCTCACGCCGGTCAAGGAGCTCACCACCGACGGCGGCACCACGCGCAAGACGCTGTGGCGGCTGTTCGACGGAGCGTTGGTCGAGTCAGTGCTCATGCGCTACCCCGACCGCGCCACGATGTGCGTGTCGTCGCAGGCGGGCTGCGGCATGAACTGCCCGTTCTGCGCCACCGGCCAGGCCGGGCTGACCCGCAACATGTCCACCGCCGAAATCGTCGAGCAGGTGGTGTCGGGTGCCCGCGCGCTGGCGGCCGGTGAGGTGCCCGGCGGGCCGGGCCGGGTCAACAATGTGGTCTTCATGGGCATGGGCGAGCCGCTGGCCAACTACAAGCAGGTGATCGGCGCGGTGCGCCGCCTGGTGGAGCCGGCCCCCGACGGGCTCGGCATCTCCGCCCGCGGCGTCACGGTCTCCACGGTCGGCCTGGTCCCGGCGATCGGCAAGCTCGCCGACGAGGGCCTGCCGGTGACGCTCGCGCTGTCGCTGCACGCGCCCGACGACGAGTTGCGCGACACGCTGGTGCCCATCAACACGCGCTGGAAGGTGTCCGAGGTCCTCGGCGCGGCCTGGGACTACGCGGCCAGGACCAAGCGGCGGGTCTCGATCGAGTACGCCCTGATCAAGGACATCAACGACCAGGAATGGCGGGCCGACCTGCTCGGCAAGCTGGTCAAGAACAAACTGGTGCACGTCAACCTGATCCCGCTCAACCCAACCCCCGGCTCCAAGTGGACCGCCTCCCGGCCGGAGGACGAGCGCGCGTTCGTGCGCCGGCTGCAGTTCCACGGCGTCCCCGTCACGGTCCGCGACACCCGAGGTCGCGAGATCGACGGCGCCTGCGGGCAGCTCGCCGCGGCCGAGTGATCGCCGGCGCCTGAGGTCAGGGTACGACGCAGCGGACCGTACCGTCACCAGGGGCGGCCGGTCCGCGAGCGTGCCCGAGGTGGGCCTGCGCCCCGGTCGGCAGCCACGGCAGGGTGGACTTGCCGGTGCCGTTGACCTCGGTCGGTTCGTCCGGCTCACCCGGTAGGAGACGGGTGTGGACGTCTTTGATGACGTAACGTTCACGTCTTTGGTAGCGAAATGACACCTTGGACGGCCGCGTGGTGCTGTAACGGTATAAGGCGACTCGCTTTGTTGTGATGAAAGAGCCCCACAATAGAGACGGACCCCCGCACAATTCTGGAGGAGTGGGCTTGAACCGCTTTCCACGCGTCATGGGTATGCGTTCAGGCTATGACCCGGTCGACGTCGATGCCCTCATCGGGCGGATCGAGGCGACTCTGGGCAGGGGATCACGCGACGTCGAACCCGTGACCGCCGACGACGTGCGCCATGCGACGTTCCGTGCGAAGCGCGGCGGCTACCAGGAGACCGCGGTCGACTTCGCGCTGGAGGCGTTCGTGGTGGCCTTGGAGACGAAGGCCAGGAGTCCCGTACGGCTGGCCATGACCGAGCCGACCGGTGAGATGCTGCGTGAGCAGTGGTTCGAGACCCAGGCGGCGCGGGTCGAACGGGTGGGGTTCCGGCCCGGCCGGATGGGCACCGGCTACCACGAGGACGAGGTCGACGCCTTTCTCGACCGGATCGTGGCCACGCTGCGCGGCACCACCGACTACCCGGTGACGGCCAAGGAGGTGCGCGAGGCGAAGTTCTCCACGGTGCTGCTGAGGTCGGGCTACCTGATCGCCGACGTGGACACGTTCCTGGCCGGCATCGCCGACGTCCTGGAGCAGCGCGGCTGACCCGCTTCGCCCGACGGATCAGGCCGAACGCGACGACGGCGTCCGCGGGTCAGGCTGAGGCGGCGACGATGACGTCCGTGTCTGGCCGGATGCGGCGATGACGTCCGCGGGTCAGGCTGAGGCGGCGATGACCTCCACGAGCTCCGCGAGGCCGCGCAGGTCGGGGCGGATCTCCTGGAGGATCGACGGGTCCTCGGGGTGCTCGCCGAGGCGGTTGATCCAGACGCGGTCGATGCCCAGCCGGTGGGCGGGCACCAGGTCATGGGTGAAGCTCTGGGCCACGTGCACCCACCGTTCGGGCTGGTACGAGCGGCTGAAGGTGTCGAAGTGGGCGTGGGACGGCTTGTAGGCGCCGGCGTCCTCGGCGGTCACCACCGCGTCGAACCGTACCGGCAGCCGCCGCTGCGTCTGGCCGATCAGGTCGCGGTCGCAGTTGGTGAGCAGGGCCAGCCGCCAGCCGGCCTCGCGGAGCGCGGGGAGCTCGTCGCCGACGTCCGGGAAGACGGGCCAGTAGGGGAGCGTGGCGGCGAGCACAGAGGCGTCGTCGGGGCCGAGCGGCACCTTCTCCTCGGCGCAGGCCCGGCGCAGCGACTCGGCCAGCACCTCGCGGTAGCGCAGCCCCGGTGACTCGGCCTGCACCTCGTGCTCGTGCCTGCCGTAGGCGTCGAGCAGCCGGCGCCCATGGCCGGGCGCGATCAGGTCGGCGCTGGTCCAGATGCCGTGCCGCCAGTCGACCAGCGTGCCGAAACAGTCGAAAGTCACCCATCGCATGATGTCCATACTGGACCCGTGGCGATCTCCGTGCGACCCGTCGAGCCCGCTGATCTTCCCGAGGTGACCCGATCCTGACCACCTGCTGGGGGCCCGGCGGTGCGTTCCGGCCGAGCTGGACCGCATGCCGATCAGGCACGAGCCGGCGCGAGAGCTCCGCCTCCCAGGATGTCGCGGTTCCTGAGCAGGGCGACGATCACCGAGGCGACGGGCGCGGCCAGGAACGCCCCGGTGATCCCGGCGAGGAGGCTGCCCACGGCGATGGCCACGAGGATCACCGCACCGGGCAGGTCGAGGGCCCGCCCGTAGATCTGGGGCGCCAGCACGTGCCCCTCGATCTGCTGCACCAGCAGGGTCACCGCGACGACGATCAGCGCGATCAGCCAGCCTTTGGCCACGAACGCCACCACCGCGGCCAGCAACCCCGCCAGGAACGCGCCCACGACCGGCAGGAACGCGCCCACGAACGTCAGCACCGCGAGCGGCAGCGCGATCGGCACGCCCAGGATCCACAGGGCCAGCCCGATGAAGAACCCGTCGACCAGGCCCACCAGGGCCACGCCGCGGATGTAGCGGCCGACCACGTCGAAGATCAGCTCACCGGTGGCCCGGATCCGTCCCCGGGACGAGACCGGCATCAGCTCCAGCAGCCACTGGAAGAGCCGGTCGCCGCCGTGCACGAAGTAGATCGCCAGGATGAGGGCCAGCACGCTGCCGACGACGATCTCGCCTACGGTCCGCGCGCCGGTCAGCGCGGTGGTGGTGATCTGCTGCCCTCGCTTGGACACATAGTCGCCGGCCTGCGCGGCCAGGTGCTCGGTGTCGATGCCGAGCCGGGCGCCGATGCCCCGCAACTCCCGCAGCGCCTTGCCGAGGCTGTCGCTCATCTCGCTGATCCCGCTGACGGTGGGCGGGACGAGCAGCGCGATCAGCGCCGCGGCGAGCAGCAGCCCGCCGACGAAGACCGCCGTGGTGGCCAGCCCCCTGCCCAGGCCGCGCCTGCGCAGCCACCGCGCGGGGGGCAGCAGCAGAGCGGTGAAGAACACCCCGATGATGATCGACATGATCACGGTCTGCAGATGGACCACGCAGTAGATCGCCACCGCGATGATCGCGATCCAGCCGAGCGCGCGCCACGGCTTCATCGCCGCCTCCCCCCTGAGCCCGGAGGGAGGCGTTCCCCTTGACGATCTCCGGCAACCACCGAGCCGCCGGAAAGCCCTAGGTCAGGGCGGTGTGAGGCGGCGGTGCTGTCCCTGCTTGGCCGACTCGTACGCCGTGCGGGCGTCCTGGCCGGCCGGTGTGGTGGAGACCTCCGCCACGGGGACGTCCCACCATGCCTCCGACGACGGGGTGTCGAGGGTGGGATCGGCCCGGACGTAGACCACCGTGGTCTCCCCGGCCGCGCGCGCCGTGTCGAGCGCCTTGCGGAGCTCGGCCAGCGAGTCGGGACGCAGCACGGTCGCGCCGAGGCTCGCGGCGTTGGCCGCCAGGTCCACCGGCAGCGGCCCGCCGTCGTAGCGGCCGGTGCCGCGGAAGCCGTAGGACGTGCCCAGGCGTTCGGCGCCGACGCTCTCGGACAGGCGGCCGATCGAGGCGAAGCCGGAGTTGTCGACGAGGACCACGACCAGCTTGACGCCCTCGGAGACGGCGGTGACGAGCTCCTGGGCCATCATCAGGTAGGAGCCGTCGCCCACCATGACGAACACCTCGCGCTCGGGCGCCGCCAGCTTGACCCCGAGCCCGCCGGCGATCTCGTAGCCCATGCACGAGTAGCCGTACTCGACGTGGTAGGCGCCCGGACTGCTCGGCCGCCAGAGTTTGTGCAGGTCGCCCGGCATGGAGCCGGCGGCGCAGACCACCACCCCGTCGTCGCCGGCGGCCGCGTTGACGGCGCCGATCACGGCCGACTGCGGCAGCGGCGAGCCGTCCAGGGCGTAGGCGGCGTCGACCGTGGTGTCCCAGGCGCGGCTCAGCTCGGCGGCCTCGGACCGGTAGGCGCCGGAGGTGGCCCAGCCCGCGCACGCCCCGGACAGGTCGGCCAGGCCCTCCCTGGCGTCGGCCACGAGCTGCGCGCCCGACAGCTTGGCCGCGTCGAAGCCGGTGATGTTGAGGTTGACGAAGCGGGCGCCGGGCGCGAACAGCGAATAGGAGGCGGTGGTGAAGTCGCTGTAGCGGGTGCCGACTCCGATGACCAGGTCGGCCTGGCGGGCGAGCGCGTTGGCGGCGGTGGTGCCGGTGGCGCCCACGGCCCCCATGGCGAGCGGGTGCCCGTGGGGGAGCGCGCCCTTGCCCGCCTGGGTCTCGGCCACGGGGACGCCGTGGGTCTCGGCGAAGATCCGCAACTGCTCGGCGGCCTCGCTGTAGATCACGCCGCCGCCGGCCACGATGAGCGGCCGGGCGGCCGATCTGACCAGCTCGGCCGCCCGCGCCAGCGCGGCCCGCTCGGGGCCGGGGCGGGGGATGTGCCACACGCGTCGCGCGAACAGCTCCTCCGGCCAGTCGTACGCCTCGGCCTGGACGTCCTGGGGCAGCGCCAGCGTCACCGCGCCCGTCTCGGCCGGGTCGGTGAGCACCCGCATGGCGGCCAGCAGCGCGGACGGCAGTTGCTCAGGCCGGTTGATCCGGTCCCAGTAGCGGGAGACCGGCTTGAGGCAGTCGTTGACCGAGACGTCGTAGGAGCGGGGGTCCTCCAGCTCCTGGAGCACGGGGTTGGCCACGCGGGTGGCGAAGATGTCGCCGGGCAGCAGCAGCACCGGCAGCCGGTTGATCGTCGCGCCGGCCGCGCCGGTCACCATGTTGGTCGCGCCGGGGCCGATCGAAGTGGTGCAGGCCAGGGTGGACAGCCGGTTGGCGGCCCGCGCGTAGCCGGCGGCGGTGTGCACCATGGCCTGCTCGTTGCGGCTCAGGTGGTAGGGCAGGTCGGCGGTCGAGGTGGCGAGCGCCTGGCCGAGCCCGGCCACGTTGCCGTGGCCGAAGATGCCGAAGCAGCCGCCGAAGAACCGGCGCTCGGCGCCGTCGCGCTCGGTCCACTGCTCGGCCAGGAAGCGCACCACGGCTTGGGCGACGGTCAACCGGGTCATCGGGCCCTCCCGAACGGAACTCTGGGATCGATCTCCTGGCCCTCCCACGAGGAGCGGATCCAGGTGTGGCGGGGGTCGTCGCAGAACGCCATCGACCGCTCCTCGGCGGGGCCGGCCAGGACGTTCAGGTAGTAGAGGTCGTAGCCGGGCGCGGCCATCGAGGGGCCGTGATAGCCGTACGGCACCAGCACCACGTCACCGGAGGAGACCTCGGCGAGGGTGTCGATGTGGCCCCGCTCGGAGGTGTAGACGCGCTGGTAGCCCTGGCCTTGGCGGTCGACCTCGAAGTAGTAGATCTCCTCCAGCACGGCCTCGCCGTCGTGCGGGGTGTCGTGCTTGTGCGGGGGATAGGAGGACCAGTTGCCGCCGGGGGTGAGCACCTCGACGGCCATGAGCTTGTCGCACGCGAAGACGCCGGGGGCGCAGAAGTTGTTCACCTGGCGGGTGGCCTGGCCGGCGCCCCGGATCTCCACGGGCACCTCGGAGGCGGGCACGTGGCGGGGGGCCGACCGGCGGGTGGCCCGGGCCGACGGGAAGGCGATCCGTCCCCGGCCGGTCACCGTCACCTGCGTAGAAATCGGGATATAGGCGAAATCTGAGGGGCCGTCGAACACCGAGGCCCGCCCGGCCAGCTCCCAGCTCACGTCCGGTTCGCCCGCCGCCGAGCAGGTCACCGTGCACGAGCCGGACAGCGGGAGGACCAGCGTCTCCTCCTCGCCGGTGTCGAACGACACCTCATCGCCGTCGAGGTCGGCGACCCGCAGACCCGCATAGGTCCAGCCCGCCACGGCCGGGGTGATCTCCACCGACCACGGTCCGCGGGCCGTCTCGCCGTACTGAAGGTAGGTCATCGCATCTCCACTATGGTCACGGGCGCGCCTCCCGCACCAGGGCGGCGGCGCCGTCCACGACCGCCGCGACGTCGTCGTCCGCAGGGTAGAGCAGGGCGCGGCCGACCACGAGCCCGCGCACGCCGGGCAGGCGCAGCGCGCGGCCCCAGTCGGCGTAGGCGGCGTCGATGTCAGGCGGGTCGCCGCCGAGCAGCAGCGCGGGCAGCGTGGTCGCGGCCATGACGCGCTCCATCTCCGCGACGGCCGGAATCTTGAGCCAGGTGTAGGCCGAGGTGACGCCGAGCGCCTGCGCGACGCTGATCGACTTGATGACCGCCTCCGGCGACAGGTCGTTGCGCAGGACGCCGGTGTCGGAACGCAGCGACCAGAACGGCTCCACCATGGCCGTGAGCCGCCTGCGGGCCAGACTCGTCACCGCGTGGGCGCACGATTCGAGCGTCGCGACGGTGGCCGGGTCGCCCGGGTCGATGCGGCAGAGCATCTTGCCGCCGTCGAGGCCCATCGCGTCGATCGAGGCCGCGTCGAAGCCGGTGAACCGGTCGTCCAGCTCGAAGACGGAGCCCATCAGGCCGCCGCGGTTCATCGAGCCGAAGGCCAGCTTGCCGTCGAGCGCGCCGAGCAGCAGCAGGTCCTCCATCACGTCGGGCGAGGCGAGGATCCCGTCGACGCCCGGCCGCGACAGCGCCAGCCGCAGCCGGTCCAGCAGGTCGGTGCGGCTGGCCATGGCGAGCGGCCGGTCGCGCACGCCGAGCGCGGCCCGCGCGGGATGGTCGGCCGCGATGATCAGCAACCGCTCGCCCGCGCCCGGCAGGCCGCGCCGAGGCCTCCTGGCGGCGGCGAGCGCGATCTCCTCCGGTCGCGTCGCGCGGATGTCGGTGAGCCGCTCGTACGGTGACGTTCTGGGCAGCGTGATGTCACTCATAGCAGGGCCAGCACCTCGTCCGTGGTCGGCATGGCCTCGGCGCAGGCCAGGCGGGCGGCGACGTGCGCGCCCGCCGCGTTGGCGAACCGTACGGCCCGCTCCAGCGGCCATCCGCTGAGCAGCCCGTGGCAGAGCGCGCCGCCGAACGCGTCGCCCGCGCCCAGCCCGTTGACCACCTCCACGGCGACGGGCTCCACCACGACGTGCTCGTCCTTGCCGCGGGCCAGCACGCCGTCGGGGCCCATCTTGACGACGGCCACCTCCATGCCGGCGTCGAGCAGCGCCTGGGCGGCGGCCTCCGGCTCTCGGACGCCCACGGCGATCTCCACCTCGTCGAGGTTGCCGACGGCCACGTTGGCGTAGGGCAGGGCGTGGCGCACGGCCTGGCGGGCGGCCTCGGGCGACTCCCAGAGCATCGGCCGGTAGTCGAGGTCGAACACCGTCCAGCCCGAGGCGCGGGCCTCCAGGGCGGCGGTGTGGGCCGAACGGCTGGGCTCCTGGCTCAGGCCGGTGCCGGTGAACCAGAACACCCGGGCCTCGCTGATCGCGCCGAGATCGAGGGAGCCGGCGGTGACGCGCAGGTCGGGGGGATGCTCGCCGCGGTAGAAGTAGATCGGGAAGTGGTCGGGCGGGAAGATCTCACAGAAGGTCACCGGGGTCGGCGGTCCCTCGATCGTGGCCACGAAGGAGTCGTCCACGCCGAATCCCCGGATCGCCTGCCGTATCCACTCACCGAAGGGATCGGCTCCCACGGCGGTGATCACCGCGGCACGCACCCCGTGCCGTGCGGCCGCCACCGCGACGTTCGTCGGGCTGCCGCCGAGAAACTTGCCGAAGGTCTCGACATGGGCCAGGTCTACTCCCGTCTGCAACGGGTAGATGTCGACGCCGCAGCGGCCGATCGTGATCAAGTCGAACAACGCACCTCCAGGGACGGAGCCTTCGTGCACACTATGGCATATTGTCATGACATACGGATGTCCGCTATGTTACGAAGCGTCCCGGAACCGACGGCAAGCAAACCTGCAGGTCAGATCCGTACATATCACATGATGTCCGGACTGTTCGCGACCGCCGGTCGCCGAGTCGCAGCATGGAAGAACACTCCCGATATTCAGCCAGACCTTTACGTCATCCGCATGTCATGACATATTGGCTGAACTCCTGCCTTTTCGGACGTTTCGGAGGGTTTGAATGGGATTGCATAAAAGGCCGGTGGCTGTCGTCGCCGCGCTGGCCATATCGGGGTTAGGGCTCGTCGCCTGCGGCGAGTCGTCCGGCAGCGGGGACACGATCGAGCTGACGATCGCCCAGAACGCCATCGCGGGCGGCAAGAACGCCAGGTCGGCCGGCCACCTCACCGACTGGGTGATCCCCAAGTTCGTGGCGGCCCAGAAGGCCAAGGGCAAGGACGTCACGGTCAAGTTCGTTCCCAGCGGCGTCGACGACGAGCAGTACAAGACCAAGCTCTCCCTGGACCTGAAGTCAGGCAAGGGCGCGGACGTGATCGACATCGACGGCATCTGGGCCGGTGAGTTCGCCGAGGCGGGCTACATCAAGCCGCTGGCCGACGTGGTCGGCCCCGAGGCCGAGAGCTGGGACGGCTGGGCACAGATCCCCGAGGCCGTCCAGGGGCTGGCCACCTACAACGACAAGAAGTACGCCCTGCCGGTCGGCACCGACGGCCGGGTCCTCTACTTCAACAAGACCCTGTTCGGCAAGGCCGGGCTGCCGGCCGACTGGCAGCCGAAGAGCTGGCAGGAGGTGCTCGACGCGGGCGCCAAGCTCAAGTCGTCCGGCGTTCCGGTGCCGATCCAGATCAACGCGGGCACCGCGATGGGCGAGGCCACCTCGATGCAGGGCGTGCTGCCGCTGCTCGCGGGCGCGGGCGGCGAGCTCCAGCGCGACGGCAAGTGGATCGGCGCCGCGCAGCCGCTCAAGGACGCGCTCGGCCTCTACCAGAAGATCTACGGTGGCGGCCTCGGCGACCCCAAGCTCCAGCAGGAGGCCAAGGGCCGCGACAAGTCGTTCCAGCAGTTCGCCGAGGGCAAGATCGGCATCCTGATGGAGGGCGACTACTTCTGGCGTGGCGTCGTCAACCCCACCGACGGCGTGGCCAAGATGGCCGACCGCGACGAGGTCGTCGGTTACACCAAGATCCCGGCCATGGAGCCCGGCAAGGGAGTGCGCGGCCAGGACTTCGTCAGCATGTCGGGCGGCGCGCTGCGCACCGTCAACCCCAACAGCAAGCATCCGAAGGAAGCCTTCGAACTGCTCGCCTTCACCCTCTCGCCGGAGGCGCTGAAGGAGGAGACCAAGGACGGCAACGTGCGCATCACCCCGCGCACCGACGTCAACAAGGAGATCCTGGCCGGTCAGCCACTGCTGACGTACATCTCGGACGAGGTGCTGCCGCTGACGGCCTTCCGTCCGCCGGTGGCCGTCTACCCGCAGGTGTCGGCGGCCCTCCAGGAGGCGACGGCCGCCGTGGTCAGCGGCAAGACCCCTGACGAGGCCGCTGCCGGTTACCAGCAGAAGCTCGAAGGAATCGTCGGTGGCGCAGGCAACATCGCCTCCTGAGGTGCGCGACGACGCCCCTGCCCGCCGCTACAGCGTGGACGCGGCGGGCCTGGGCCGCCTGCGGGCGGGCGCCTTCGTGGCGCCCGCGCTGGCGCTCATCACGGTGTTCCTCGTGTTCCCCGCCCTCTGGGTCATCTACCTGGGGCTGATGAACTACCGGCTCACCGGCGTCGAGGCGGTCAACCCGAAGATCGTCGGGGCGGACAACTTCATCAAGGCGATCAGCGACCCCGCCTTCTGGGACTCCACCTGGCTGACCTTCCAGTTCGTGCTGGGCTCGGCGGTCATCGGGCAGGTCGTGCTCGGCTTCTCGATCGCCTGGATGCTGCGCGACCGGCGCGGGACGCTGAAGAGCGTGGTCGAGGGCCTGGTCATCCTGGCCTGGATCCTGCCCGGCGCCGTCGTGGCGTTCCTGTGGGTGGCCCTGCTCGACCGCGACAGCGGCACGCTCAACGCACTGCTCGGCATCCCGGGCTTCCCCTGGCTGCTCGACCACCCGATGCTGTCGATCATCATCTTCAACACCTGGCGCGGCACCGCGTTCTCGATGATGTTGTACGGCGCCGCGCTCGGGAACGTGCCGCCCTCGCACCTGGAGAGCGCCCGCCTGGCCGGGGCCTCCGGCTGGCAGCAACTGCGTGACGTGGTGTTCCCGCACATCAGAGGGCACATCCTGACCAACCTGCTGCTGATCAGCCTGTGGACGTTCAACGACTTCAGCCCCTTCCTGCTGACCGCGGGCGGCCCCGACGGCAAGTCCGAGGTGCTGGCCGTGCACGTCTACAAGGTCGCGCTCCAGGGCGGCGACCTCGGCTACGGCGCCGCGATCTCCACGATCATCCTGCTGATCAACCTGGTCGTGGCGGTGTTCTACCTGCGGCTGCTCAGGAGCAAGAAATGACACGGTTCGTCGCGGGCCGGATCGGCTTCTACACCCTGATCGCGGTGCTGCTGGCCTTCTTCACGATCCCGCTGCTGTGGCTGGCCACCGCGCCGTTCACCTCGGACCCGACGTACGAGGTCCGGATGCCGGACTTCACCTCCGAGAACTTCCAGATGATCATCGACCATCCGTACGCGCTCTGGTCGCTGGTCAACTCGCTGGTGCTGGCGGTCGGGACCGCCGTGCTCGTCGTGGTGCTGTCGGCGCTGGCCGCGTACGCGCTCAGCCGGGTACGGCTGCCGGGGCGCGACGCCCTGCTCTACGCGCTGCTGCTGCTCTCCTCGATCATCACCGGCACGGCCGCGATGGTGCCGCTCTTCCAGCTCGCCATCGAGCTGGGCCTGATCGACTCGCAGACCGGGCTGATCCTGATCCTGAGCGGCGGCCTGCTGCCTGCCGCGATCTTCATGATCAAGGACTTCATGGACTCCACGCCGAAGTCGTACGAGGAGTCGGCCCGGGTCTTCGGCGCCTCACCGCTGCAGATCGTCCGCCACGTGGTCGTCCCCCTGGTGCGGCCCGGCCTGGCGACGATCGCGGTCTGGACCATCGCCAACGTGTGGGGCAACTTCCTGATGCCCTTCCTGCTGCTCAGCGACGTCGAGAAGCAGCCCGCCGCGGTGATCATGTACACCCTCTACACCGAGGGCGGTCAGGCCAACCTCAAGGTGTTGTCCACCTTCGGCCTGCTGTACTCGGTCCCCGTGGTGCTCATGTACCTGTTCGTCAGCAAGAAGTACGGCTTCCGGTTCCACGGAGGGATCAAGCGGTAATGGCGGCAATCGAACTGCGAGGCCTGACCAAGGTCTACCCCGGTGGCGTGAAAGCGCTCGACTCGCTCGACCTGGTCATCCCCGACGGGGAGTTCTTCGCCCTGCTCGGCCCCTCCGGGTGCGGCAAGACGACCCTGCTGCGCACGCTCGCCGGGCTGGAGACCGCCACCGGCGGCTCGGTCGTCATCGGCGAGCGCGACGTCACCGGGATCCAGCCGGGGGCGCGGGACGTCGCGATGGTCTTCCAGGACTACGCGCTGTTCCCGCACATGAACGTCACCGACAACATCGCCTACCCGCTGCGCATCAAGAAGGTCGGCAAGGCCGAGCGGCAGCGGAAGGCCGCCGAGGTCGGCGCCCGCCTCGGCCTCGACCAGCTGATGGACCGTCGTCCCGGCCAGCTCTCCGGCGGCCAGCAGCAGCGTGTCGCGCTCGCCCGCGTCATGGCGACGCAGGCGCAGGCGTTCCTGTTCGACGAGCCGCTGTCCAACCTCGACGCCCGGCTCCGGCTGGAGGCCCGTACGTTCCTGAAGAAGCTCCAGCGCGAGCTGGGCGTCACCACCGTGTTCGTCACGCACGACCAGGCCGAGGCACTGGCCATGGCCGACCGGATGGCCATCATGGAGGCCGGTCTCATCCGGCAGATCGGCACGCCCGCCGAGGTGTTCCAGCGGCCGGCCAACACGTTCGTCGCCGCCTTCATCGGATCCACGCCCATGAACCTGCTGGACGCCGCCGTCCGCGGTGACACTCTGGAAGTGGCCGGGTGCAAGGTGCCCGTCCCGGTGTCGGCCGAGGGGCTGCTGACCGAGGGCGAGCGCCTGGTGTACGGCGTGCGGCCCGAGTACACCACCTACTCGGCCGAGCCCGCCGAAGGCTCCCTGGGAGGGAGGGTGTCGATCGTGGAGAACCTGGGCGCGTCCCACTTGGTGACGCTGGAGGTCAACGACGTGGCCGTGCAGGCCGTCGTGCCCGAGGGCGACGAGCCGGCGGTCGGCGACGAGGGCTTCGCCGCGCCCCGGCGCGACCGCGCCCTCGTCTACCGCGACGGTGAGCTGGTGTCGGCGTGAACGTGATCCGGGGGAGCTGGAGCCTGGACGACCGGCTGGAGCGGATCCTGCGGGAGGTGTCCTTCGAGGTGCCCGCCGGCGCCGAGGCCGTCACCGTACGGCTGCGCTACGACCGGTCGGCAGGCGTGCTCGACCTCGGCTGCGGCGACCCCGAGGGGTTCCGCGGCTGGTCGGGCGGCGCCCGCGACGCATACACGATCACCGCCGACTGGGCCACGCCCGGCTACCTGCCGGGGCCGGTGCGGGAGGGCACCTGGCAGGTCTGGCTGCGGCTGCACCGGGTGCCGCCGCAGGGGCTCGACTACACGCTGGAGATCGTCACCGCCTCCGCGCCTCCGCCGCGCCCGGCCACCGAGGAGCCGCCGGCCGGGGAGCGCCCGCCGCGCCGCGACATCCCCGACCTCGACGGCCTTCGCTG
Organism: Nonomuraea sp. CX421; assembly: GCF_059358955.1. Taxonomy (NCBI): domain Bacteria; kingdom Bacillati; phylum Actinomycetota; class Actinomycetes; order Streptosporangiales; family Streptosporangiaceae; genus Nonomuraea; species Nonomuraea sp. CX421. The sequence goes on from NZ_JCADBK010000034.1 coordinate 38,635, forward strand.
GTACGCCGGCGACTTCCACGCGCACACCCTGCACAGCGACGGCTCACTGACCGTCTCCGAGCTCGCCGCGCTGGCCAGGGGCCGCGGCCTGGACTTCCTGGCCGTCACCGACCACAACACCGTCAGCCACCACCCCGAGCTGACCGAGGTCGACCGGGGCATCACGCTGCTGCCCGGCCAGGAGGTCACCACCGACCGCGGCCACGCCAACGTGTTCGGCGACGTCGGCTGGGTCGACTTCCGGCAGCCCGCCGACTCGTGGGTGCGGCACGCGGCTCGCGAGGGCGGTCTCGTCTCCATCAACCACCCGCTGGGCGCCGACTGCGCCTGGCTGCAGCCGGTGACCGAACGTCCCCGCATCGCCGAGGTCTGGCACTCCGGCTGGTGGGACCGGCGCTGGGGCGCGCCGCTGGCCTGGGCCGACGCCTGGCACGACGACCTGGTGGCGATCGGCGCCAGCGACTTTCACCGGCCAGGCTCCGACGGCCTGCCCGGCTCGCCCACCACCTGGGTGCTGGCCGCCGACCCTGGTCTGGTCTTCGACGCCGTCTCCGCCGGACGCACCGCGATCTCGGCGGGCCCCGGTGAGCCGCTGCTGCTCCGGCTGGGCGACGAGCTGCTCGCCCTGGACGCCGACGGCCTGGTCCTGGTCCGCCCCGGCGGCGCCCGCCAGGTGATCCGGGGAGACCGGGTGCTGGTGCCCGCCGGGCCGGGCCGGCACCGTCTGGAAACCTACGAGAACGAGGTGATGGCGCTGTGCGCGTGACGAGTGTCGCCAACGCTCCGGTGAGTTTCGGGGTGTTCGAGCTGAGCGACGGGCCGCCGCCGCTGACCGCCGGCGAGATGGTGCGCGCCATCGCCGACGCCGGCTACGCGGGCATCGACCTGGGCCCCGTCGGCTATCTGGGCACCGGTGACGCGCTGGTCGAGCGGCTCGACGGGCTGCTGCTGGCCGGCGGCTGGGCCGACCTGCCCTACCACGACCCCGGCGCGTTCAGGGAGAGGCTGCCCACGCTCGACGCGACGCTCGACGTCTTCGCCGCGGCCCCCGCCGCCCCCGAGCACCTGGCACCGCGGCCGACGCTCGGCTGCTCGGGCTCGCCCGCGCGGTTCGCCCGGCCCGGCGGGAACGCTCCCGGGCTGGAGGCCGGCGAGTGGGCGGGCTACGCCGCCCGCGTCCAGGAGGCGGCCGACCGCTGCCGCGAGCGCGGCTTCGAGCCCGCCTTCCACCACCACCTCGGCACCTACGTCGAGACGCCGGACGAGGTCGAACGGCTGCTGGAGCTGACCGACGTGCCGCTCTGCCTCGACACCGGTCACCTGCTGGTCGCCGGCGGCGACCCGGTGACCGCGCTGCGCGACTGGGCGAGCCGGATCGGCCACGTGCACATCAAGGACGGCGACCGGAGCATCCTCGCCCAGGCGCTCGCCGACGGAGTGGACCTGCGCGAGCTGATGGGACGCGGCGGCTTCGCCTCCCTCGGCGAGGGCGAGCTGGACCTGCCGGGCGTGGTCCGCGCGCTGGACGAGATCGGCTACCAGGGCTGGGTCATCGTCGAGCAGGACACGCTGCCCGGCCGCCGCTCGGTCGAACAGAACATCGCCGACCAGGTCGCCAACCGCGAGAAGCTGAGAGAGCTGGGACTATGACACCACGCTGGAGGAGCGGGCTGTGAAGATCGCGCTGGTCGGATGCGGCGCCGTCACGCAGGCGGTCTACGTGCCCCTGCTGTCGAGGCGACGCGACCTGTTCGAGGTGACGGCCGTCTGCGACCTGTCGGCGACGCTCGCCGGCGCCGTCGGAGACCGCCTGGGCGCTCCCGGCCGCTACACCGCTCTCGACCGGATGCTGGCCGACGGCGGGTTCGAGGCGGTGGTCATGCTCGCGTCCGGCTCGCACGGTGAGGCGGTGCGGCAGGCGCTGACCGCCGGCTACGCCGTGCTGTGCGAGAAGCCGCTGGCGCTGACCCGGGCCGAGGTGGCGGCGCTGCCCGAGGGGCGGCTGATGGTCGGCTACATGAAGCAGTACGACCCGGCCGTCCGCCGGGCCGAGGAGCTGCTGGCCGAGCTGGGCGGCGCGGCCGTGATCAGGTCGGTCGAGGTGAGCGTGCTGCACCCGAGCGGCGAGTCGCAACTGGCGTTCGCCAACCTGACCCGGGCCCGCGACGTGGATCCCGAGCTGCTGGCCTCGTTGCGCGCCGCCGAGGACGACCTGGTGTCGCGGGCTCTCGGCGAGCAGGCCCCGGACTCCGTGCGCGCCCTGTACGGGGTGGCGCTCGGCTCCATCTGCCACGACCTGTCGCTCCTGCGGCGATTCACCGGGTCACCGGAGGAGATCTCCCACGTCGAGACGTGGGGCCCGGCGCCCGGCTCCATCGAGATCTCCGGCCCGCTGCCCGTGGCCGGCAGGTTCGCGATCCGGTGGCACTACCTGGAGGACTACCCCGCCTACCGCGAGACCGTGACCGTCCACCACGACCGCGGCTCGCTGGAGCTCGTCTTCCCCACGCCCTACCTGATGAACGCGCCCACCACGCTGACCATGGTGTCCGGGGGTGAGAGCCGTACCGAGTGGCGCGACGTCACCGAGGCGTTCGAGGTGCAGCTGGCCGCCTTCCACGCGTACGTCAACGACGGCAAGCCGCCGCTCACCGGCGCGGCCGGCGGGCTGGAGGACATCGTCACGGCCCAGCGCGTCGCGGCCCGCTACGCCGTACACCATGGTCTGCCGATCGGAGGGGAGGCAGCGTGAGCACGGAGCGCGCCGCTGAGATCGTCGTCGTCCCGCACACCCACTGGGACCGTGAGTGGTACGAGCCGTTCCAGCGCTTCCGGCTGCGGCTGGTCGCGCTGATGGACGAGGTGCTCGACACGATGGAGCACGAGCCCGACTACCACTTCACCCTCGACGGGCAGCTCGCCTGCGTCGACGACTATCTGGAGGTGCGGCCGGAGCACCGCGACCGCGTCGCCGCGCTGGTCGAGTCGGGGCGGCTCGCCGTCGGACCGTGGCAGATCCTGCTCGACGAGTTCCTCTGCTCCGGCGAGAACATCGTGCGCAACCTGGAGCTCGGCATGGACCGGGCCGACAAGCTCGGCGGGGCCATGCCGGTGGGCTACCTGCCGGATATGTTCGGCCACACGGCGCAGATGCCGCAGATCCTGCGGCGGGCCGGGCTGCTGCACGCCTGCGTCTACCGGGGAGTGCCGTCGTCCGTGGTGACCGACGTCTTCGCCTGGGTCGCGCCCGACGGCACGGCCCTGCGGGCGCGCTATCTGCCGCTCGGCGGCTACGGCAACGGGGCCCACCTGTTCGAGGACCCCGCGCACGTGGCCGAGCGAGCCGCCGAGTTCACCCACCGGATGCGCGAATGGCACGGCCCGGACGGGCCGCTGCTGGCGATGTACGGCACCGACCACTCGGCGCCGGTGCGCGGACTGCCCGCCATGGTGGCCGCGATGGGCGCCCGGATGGACACCTTGGCCGGATATATCGGCTCATATTCGGACGACGTGGACGGGCTGCCGCGGGTGACGGGCGAGCTGCGCTCCCACGCCCGGGCCAACATCCTGCCCGGCGTCATCTCCGTGCGCGCCCACGTCAAGCAGGCCATGGGCCGGGCCGAGCGGATGGTCGAGCGCTACGCCGAGCCGCTGGCCACCCTCTGGGGCGGTGACTGGCCGGGACGCTTCCTCGACATGGCCTGGTGGCGCCTGGTCGACGCCAGCGGCCACGACTCCGTCACCGGCTGCGGCGTGGACGAGACCGCCCAGCAGGTGGCCGCCCGCATCGCCGAGGCCGAACACCTCGGACAGGCCGTGCGCGACATGGTGACCGCCAGGCTGGCCGCCGCCGTGCCGTCGGACGGCGTGCTGATCGTCAACCCCACGCCCGCCACCCGGCGCGGGGTCGTGTGCGTGGACGTGGCGGGCGACGACCCGCTGGTGGACCCGTCGGGCGCGGCCGTGCCCGTCCAGCCGCTGGAGTACGCGCCGACCCTGCTGCTGGACGAGGAGATGGACCCGGCGACGGCGCTCACCTTCGTCCACGGCACCGAACTGTACGGCCGGCACATCACCGGCTGGGCGGTCGACGACGGAGTGCTGACCTTCACGGTCGCGCGCGAGTCGTCCGTCCCGTTCAACGTGGCCCAGCTCCGGGGCGCGCTCGACGGGGTGACCCGCGTGCGCATCCTCGCCGAGCCGCGCCGCACGGTGGCGGCCCTGGTCGAGGTGCCTCCCCTCGGCCACACGAGCGTCCGCCCGGCGCCGTACGAGACGGTGCACGGACAGGGCGCCTCCGGCACGGCGGCGACCATGGCCGGGGTCCGCGCCGAGGGACGGGTGCTCGACAACGGGCTGCTCCGGGTCGAGGTGGCCGCCGACGGCACCCTCGCGCTGACCGGACCCGGCGGCGTGACCCTCACCGGCGCCGGCCGGATCGTCGACGGCGGCGACGTCGGCGACAGCTACAACCACGCGCCCCCGGCCGAGGACCTGATCGTCTCGGACCCCGAGTCGGTCGAGGTCACCACGGTCTGCTCCGGCCCGCTGCTGGCCGCGCTCGACGTCCGGCGGGTCTACCACTGGCCGGCCGCCGGCGCCGGGATCGAGGGCACCCCCGAGATCCCCGCCCCCTCGCGGACCGAGGAGACCGAGCGGACCGTCGTCGACACCCGGATCGAGCTGCGGGCGGGCGAGCCGTACGTGCGGCTGCGCGTCGAGTTCGACAACCGCTGCGCCGACCACCGGGTCCGGCTGCACGTGCCGTTGCCCTCCCCGGCGACCGCCTCGCACGCCGAGGGACAGTTCGCCGTCGTCACCCGCGGCCTGACCGCCGAGGGCGGGTGCGGCGAGGAGCCGCTGCCCACCTTCCCGGCCTCCTCGTGGGTGGCCGCCGGGGGAGTGGCCGCCCTGCTGGAGCACGTCACCGAGTACGAGCTGGTGGACGAGGGCGGCGAGCTGGCTCTCACCCTGCTGCGCTCGGTCGGCTACCTGTCGCGCAACCGCCACGCCCTGCGTCCCGAACCGGCCGGCCCCCAGCTGCCGACCCCGGCCGCGCAGTCGCGGGGCCGGCGCTCGGTCACCCTGGCGCTCATGCCGTACGACGGGAGCTGGGAGGCCGTGCCGTCGGCGGCGGAGACCTTCCGGCACGACCTGCTGCCGGTCCCCGGCATGGGCGCGCCGTCACTCGGCCTGCCCCCGGCGGCGGCGGGCCTGTCGGTGACGGGCGACGGAGTCGTCATGACGTCGCTCCGGAACCGCGACGGGTGGCAGGAGCTCCGGGTCGTGGCCCTGACCGACTCCGGCACCGAGGCGGTCGTCGAGGGCGCCTTCGCCCAGGCCCGCCACGCCGACCTCCGCGGCCGCCCCGGCGACCCGATCCCGGTCACGGGCGGCGTCCTCCGCCTGCCCCTGCGCCCCTGGGAGATCGCCACCGTCCAGCTCTCGGACCGAGCGTGAGGACCCGTGGTCACTGGTCGTGCAGGCCGAGTTGGCGGGCGGCCTGGATGGCCAGCCAGACCTCGGCGAAGGCGGCGCTGGAGGTCAGGTCGCGGCCCGTCAGGATGCTGAAGCGGCGCAGCCGGTAGGCCAGCGTGTTGGGGTGGACGTGGAGCGCGGCGGCGGCCTCGTCGGTGCGGCGGTTCCGTTCCATCCAGGTGCGCGCCGAGCTGAGCAGCTGGGAGTCGTGGGCCTCGTCGTAGGCCAGCACCTCGCCGAGGACGTGCTCGACCAGGGCGGTGAGCGTCGCGGGGTCGTCGGGCAGCCACCTGCCCGTGGTGTCGTCGCCGTAGCGGACCAGGGGCCGGCCTGACTCGGCGGCCCGGGCGGCCTCGCGCTGGGCGACCAGGGTCGGCTCGCCCGGGGGAAGGGCCGGCTCATCCCGGCGTGGACGCCCGGCAGAGCGGTGACGGCGACGCCGATCCCGGGCGGGCCGAGGACATAGTGGTCATCGCCGCGCCGCAGCATCAGGTGCGGACTCTCGTCCAGCCCGCGCCGCAGGGCGGCGTCCTCGGCGTCGCGCACCACCACCAGCACGGCGTCGCCGTCGAGGGGCAGGCCCAGCCGGGCCAGGCGGCGCCGGGCCGTCGACGGGGCGAGCACGTCCTGGAGCAGCTCGGCCAGCGTCTCCGCGCCCTCGCGGCGCAGGGTCTCGCGCTCGTTGCGGGCCATGGCGACCTGCAGGGCGGCCACGGTGGCGATGTGCTGGACCACCGCCAGCCCGGCGGGGCGGGCGCCTTCGCCTTCGAACGCCACCAGGAAGCCCGCCGGACCTCCGGGGGCGGGCACGGGCAGGACGAAGCCGACCACGCCGAGATCACCGCGGTCGCCGCCTCCCACGTCACCTACGACCTCGTCAGCCTGCTGGCCCTGGGGGAGAAGCCATGAGCACCGGCATCACCGAGATCGAGACCTACGGCGTCGACCGCATCCCCGACGCGGACCGCACCGCCAGGCCGTTCGACCTGTTCAGAGTTGCCTTCGGCGGCGCCAACACCTTCGCCACCTGTGTTCTCGGCGCCTTCCCCATCCTGTTCGGGCTGTCGTTCTGGCAGGGCCTGGCCGCGACCGTGCTCGGGCTCGTCGTCGGCTCGCTCATCCTGGCCCCGCTCGCGCTGTTCGGGCCGCTCAACGGCACCAACAACGCCGTCTCCTCCTCCGCGCACCTCGGGGTGCACGGCAGGGTCGTCGGCTCGTTCCTGTCGCTGCTGACCGCGATCGCGTTCTTCTCCATCTCCGTGTGGTCCTCCGGTGACGCGCTCGTCGGTGGGGCGCACCGGATCGTCGGCCTGCCGGACACCGACTTCTCGTACGGCGTCGCCTACGCGCTGTTCGCCGGGCTCGTCCTCATCGTCTGCGTGTACGGGTTCCGGTTCATGCTGTTCGTCAACAAGATCGCGGTGGCGGCGGCGTCGCTGATGTTCGTGCTGGGCGTGTTCGCGTTCGCGGGCGACTTCGACCCGTCCTACCCGGGCATGCTGGCCGACGGAGACCCGCTGTTCTGGCCGTCGTTCATCGGGGCGGCGCTGATCGTGCTGTCCAACCCGGTGTCGTTCGGCGCCTTCCTGGGCGACTGGTCGAGGTACATCCCCGCCTCGACGCCGCGCAAGAAGGTGATGGCGGCGGCGTTCCTGTCGCAGATCGCCACCTTCCTGCCGTTCCTCTTCGGCCTGTCCACCGCCTCGATCATCGCCGCCAAGTCCGCCGAGCACATGGACCCGGCCGCCCCCAACTACGTCGGCGGCCTGCTGGCCATCGCTCCGACCTGGTATTTCGTGCCCGTCTGCCTGATCGCGCTGATCGGCGGCATGTCCACCGGCACCACCTCCCTGTACGGCACCGGCCTCGACTTCTCCAGTGTCTTCGCGAGCTTCACCCGGGTGCGGGCCACGGTGTTCGTCGGCACGCTGTCGATCGTGTTCATCTTCGTCGGCCGCTTCGCCGCCAACCTCACACAGAGCATCTCGACGTTCGCGACGCTGATCATCACCTGCACCGCCCCCTGGATGGTGATCATGATGCTCGGCTACGTGACCCGCAGGGGCTGGTACGACCCCGACGCGCTGCAGGTGTTCAACCGCCGCCAGCGGGGCGGGCGCTACTGGTTCACGCACGGCTGGAACTGGCGCGGCCTGACCGCCTGGATGACCTCGGCCGGTCTGGCGCTGATGTTCGTCAACCTGCCGGGCCAGTTCGTCGGCCCGCTGGGCGACCTGGCCGGCGGCGTGGACATCTCGCTGCCCGTCGGCCTGGGCGTGGCCGCGGTGCTCTACCTGACGCTGCTCGCGTTGTTCCCCGAGCCGCGCGAGGTGTACGGCCCGGCCGGGCCGCGCCTGGTGCGCTCGGCGGACACGCCCGTGCCGCCGATCGTCAGTGTGGTCCCCGAGTCCGTCGTGTGACGATGCCGGGCATGGAACTCATCGATCTGTCGGTGCCGATCGTGACCGGGATGCCCGTCTACCCCGGGGATCCCGAGGTCGCGATCGGGCCCGCGCTCACCGTCGCGCGGGACGGCGTCAACGTGCTGGGCCTGCACCTGGGCTCACAGTCGGGCACGCACGTCGACGCGCCGTTCCACATCGACGACGCGCTGCCCACGCTCGACGAGCTCCCGCTGGAGCGGTTCGTGGGCCCGGCCGTGGTGGTGGACGCCCGCGGGCTGGAGCCGCGGGCGGCCATCGGGCCGGCGGTGTTCGCGGAGGCGTTCGGGGAGACGTCCGGAGAGGCGGCCGGAGAAGTGTCCGGAGAGGCGGCCGGGGAGTGGCGGGCCGCTTCGATCGTGCTGGTGGCCACCGGCTGGTCGGCGCACTGGGGCACCGACGTCTATCTGGCGCACCCGTACCTGACCGAGGAGGCGGCCGCGCTGCTGGTGGAGAGGGGCGTGCGGACCGTGGGGATCGACGCGCTGAGCGTCGATCCCACGCCGGCGGCGGACTTTCCGGCGCACCGCGTGCTGTGCGGCGCCCACGCCGTCATCGCCGAGAACCTGACCGGCCTCGACCGGCTGCTCCGCGCGCGGGCGGACGGCCTGTCGGTGGAGGTGTCGATGCTGCCGATCAGGCTCGGCGGCGCCGACGGCGCGCCCGTGCGCGCGGTGGCCCGGGTGACGGGCCAGGCTCAGCGGGTGCCCCAGGAATAGGTCTGCTTGCGCAGCTTCAGGTAGACGAACGACTCGGTCGCCCGTACGGCGGGAATGTCGCGGATCTTGCTGAGGATCTCCAGCAGATGCCGGTCACCCTCGCAGACCACCTCGACGATCAGGTCGAAGGAGCCGGCCGTGAGCACGACGTAGTCGATCTCGTCGATGGCGGCCAGCTCGTCGGCCACCGTCTCCAGGTTGCCCTCGCAGGTGACGCCGATCATCGCCTGGCGGGGGAAGCCGAGGGTGAGCGGGTCGGTGACGGCGACGATCTGCATGACGCCGGCGTCCTGTAACCGCTGGACCCGCTGCCGGACCGCCGCTTCGGAGAGGCCGACGGCCTTGCCGATCGCCGCGTACGGCATGCGCCCGTCGATCTGGAGTTGCTCGATGATCGCCTTGGACAGCTCGTCGAGCACGAACGCCGGTCCGGGGACCGCATCGCTGTTTCGGCGTACGCGCGGCGGCGTCGACATCGTGGCTCCTCCTAGCGGTCCCGCATTACGGGAAAGTTCCCGCTGCATTGCCGTCCTGGTGCGACATGCTGTCAGCTCTCAACAGTCTGTCAAGCGATTTCGTAGCAATTTGGTATATTCACCACGAAATCCCTTGTCTAGATGCAAACACTCTGTCAGAGTCGCCACAACTCAGCCACCTCACGAGGAGGTCATCCATGACCGAGCTTGCCGAGGTCATCGATAGATACAGCACCTCGGTCATGCGACCGATGAAGGAGGGCGCATGACCACCCGTCTGCAGAACTTCGTCAACGGTGGGTTCGTGGACGCCAAGAGCGGCCGATACTCCGACATCGTCGATCCCTGCACCGGCGAGGCCTACCTCCAGGCCCCGATCTCGGGCGCCGAGGACATCGACGCCGCCTACGCCGCCGCGGCCGCCGCGTTCGAGTCATGGGGACGGACCACCCCGGGTGAGCGAGCCGGCCTGCTGCTCAAGGTCGCCGACGCGATCGACGCGCGGGCCGACGAGATCAACGAGGCCGAGTGCCTCAACACCGGCAAGCCGCGCGCCCGGATGGCCGAGGACGAGACCCCCGTCGCCGCCGACCACTTCCGCTTCTTCGCCGGCGCCGCGCGCACGTTGGAGGGACCGACGGCCGGTGAGTTCCTCGCCGAGCACACCAGCGTCATCCGGCACGAGCCGGTCGGCGTGATCGGCCAGGTCACGCCGTGGAACTACCCGATGATGATGGCGGTCTGGAAGATCGCCCCGGCCCTGGCCGCGGGCAACACGATCGTGCTCAAGCCGTCCGACACCACCCCGGCCTCCACGCTCAAGCTGGCCGAGATCGTCGGCAGCGTGCTGCCGGCGGGCGTCTTCAACGTCGTCACCGGCGACCGCGAGACCGGCGCGCTGGTCGTGAGCCACCCGACGGCCGCGATGGTGGCGATCACCGGCTCGGTCGGCGCGGGCATGTCGGTCGCCAAGAGCGCCGCCGACGACCTCAAGCGGGTCCACCTGGAGCTCGGCGGCAAGGCGCCCGTCGTGGTCTTCGAGGACGTCAAGGACCTGGGCAAGGCCGCGGCGGACATCGCCACGGCCGGTCTCTACAACGCCGGCCAGGACTGCACCGCCGCCTGCCGCGTGCTGGTGCAGGAGAGCGTCCACGACGAGTTCGTCGCCGCGCTCACCGAGGCCGCCGCCGGCACCGTCACCGGCGACCTGTCCAACGAGGACGCCCTGTACGGCCCGCTCAACAACGAGCACCAGCTGACCAGGGTCCAGGGCTTCATCGACCGGGCCCCGGCGCACGCCAAGGTGCTCACCGGCGGTCACCGGGTCGGCGACAAGGGCTACTTCTTCGCCCCCACCGTCGTCGACGGCCTCAGGCAGGACGACGAGATGGTGCAGAACGAGGTCTTCGGCCCCGTCATCACCGTCCAGACGTTCACCGACGAGGCTGACGCGCTGGCCAAGGCCAACGACGTCAAGTACGGCCTGAGCGGCTCGGTCTGGACCGCCGACCACGGCCGGGCCATGCGGATGTCCAACCGGCTCGACTTCGGCGTGGTCTGGGTCAACACGCACATCCCGTTCGTCTCGGAGATGCCGCACGGCGGATTCAAGCACTCGGGCTACGGCAAGGACCTCTCGGTGTTCGGTCTGCATGACTACACCCGGGTCAAGCACGTCATGCACTACATCGGCGAATAACTCGCGAAGGACAGTTCCTGGAAATGACCGAACTGAATGCGATCGCGCTCGAGGGCGTCGTCAAGGAGTACCTCTCGCACGGTGAGGTCGTCCAGGCGGTGAAGGGCATCACACTGGACATCGCCGAGGGGGAGTTCTTCTCCCTCCTCGGCCCGTCCGGGTGCGGCAAGACCACGACCATGCGGATGATCGCGGGCTTCGAGGAGCCCTCGAAGGGCGTGGTGAGGCTGCACGGCCAGGACGTCACGAACGTGCCGCCGAACAAGCGCGACGTCAACATGGTCTTCCAGTCCTATGCGCTGTTCCCGCACATGAGCGTCTGGGACAACGTGGCGTTCGGCCTCAAGCAGCGCAAGACGCCGCAGGCCGAGATCAAGCAGCGGGTCGGCGAGATGCTGGAGATCGTCGACCTGGCCGGCCGGGAGAAGCGCCGGCCCCGCGAGATGTCCGGCGGCCAGCAGCAGCGGGTCGCGCTGGCCCGCGCCCTGGTCAACCGGCCGCGGGCGCTCCTGCTCGACGAGCCGCTCGGCGCGCTCGACCTCAAGCTCCGCCAGGCGATGCAGATCGAGCTGAAGCGGATCCAGCGCGAGGTCGGCATCACCTTCGTGTACGTCACGCACGACCAGAGCGAGGCGCTGACGATGAGCGACCGGATCGCCGTCATGAACGACGGTCTGGTCGAGCAGCTCGCCGGACCCCGCGAGATCTACGAGCGCCCGGCCACGGCGTTCGTCGCGGGTTTCATCGGCACCTCCAACCTGCTGGCCGGCACCGCGTCCGGCGGCACGCTGGAGCTCGGCGGGGGCAAGGTCCTGGTGCCGGACCGGGACGGCCCGGTCACGGTGACCGTACGGCCGGAGAAGATCACCATCTCCACCGACAAGCCCGGCGGCGACGTGAGCGCCGTGCCGGGGACCGTGGCCGAGGTGGTCTACCTGGGGACCTACAACAGCTACGCCGTGAGTCTCGCCGACGGGGCCGAGGTCACGGTGTTCCAGCAGAACGCGCACGACTCGACGACCACCGCGGAGCGAGGCGACTCCGTCTGGCTGTCGTGGCAGGCGCGGCACTCATACGCGATAGGAAGTTGACAGCACCTCATGGACCCTCTGCACAACCCCGCCCTGCTCAGGGGCGTCACCCAGCCCCGTACTCGTCGTGAGGCGTTCCGGATCGCCGGCCTGTCGGCCGCGGCCCTCGCCCTGGCCGCCTGTGGCGTCCAGGGCCAGAAGGCGGCGCCGCCCAAGGCCGACGCGGTCAAGGACTTCTGGTCGAAGCAGACCAAGCACGGCAAGGTGGTTTTCGCCAACTGGCCGGAGTACATGCCCGGGGACAAGGCTCCGCTGGAGGCCTTCGCCAAGGCCACCGGGATCTCCTACGAGTACAAGGAGGTCATCAACGAGAACGCGGAGTTCTTCGGCAAGGCCGACCCGGTGCTCCGGGCGGGGCAGCCGCTGGGCTACGACATCGTCGTGATGACCAACGGCGTCCAGCTCCAGCACATGTTCGAGCTGGGCTACGCCACGGCGCTCGACCACTCGCAGCTGCCCAACTTCGCGGCCCACGCGGGCGCCAAGTACAAGGAGCGGTCGTACGACCCGGGCAACACCTACACGCTTCCCTACATGTCCGGCATAACCGGCATCGCGTACAACACCAAGTACGTCAAGGACGACATCACCAGCATCGAGGCCCTCTTCGATCCGAAGTACAAGGGCCGGGTCGGCATGATGGCCGATGCCCAGGAGATCGCCAACTTCGGGATGTTCGCCCTCGGCATCGACCCGGAGAAGTCCACCGAGGCCGACTGGCGGAAGGCCGGGGAGAAGCTCAAGGCCCAGCGTGACAACGGAATCGTGCGGAAATATTACGATCAATCGTACATTGATGCCGTTTCCAAGGGCGACGTCTGGCTGACCATGGCCTGGTCGGGCGACGTCTTCCAGCGCCAGCTCGCCGGGGAGCCGGTCAAGTTCGTGGTGCCCCAGGAGGGGGGCACGATCTGGACCGACAACATGCTCATCCCCAAGGGCGCCGCCAACCCCGTCGACGCGCTCATCCTCATGGACTACCTCTACCAGCCGGCCGTCGCCGCCGAACTCGATGAGTACGTCCAGTTCGTCTCTCCGGTCCCGGCGGTGCAGGACCTGCTCAAGGAGAAGGCCGCGACGGCCGAGGGCAAGGACAAGAAGGATCTGGAGGCCCTGGCCGCCAGCCCCCTGGTGTTCCCGACCGAGGCCGACTACGCCAAGCTGCGCAGCTACACCACGCTCACCACGGCGCAGGAGCAGGTCTTCAACCCGATCTTCCAGTCGATCACGCAGGCCTAGCCGATGCGGCGCCTGACCCCCTACCTCCTGGCACTGCCGAGCTGGATGTGGCTGTCGATCTTCCTGGTGGTGCCGCTGGCCGCGATGGCCTCGGTGTCGCTGCAGACCGGCAACGCCATCGACGGCTTCGCGATGACGTTCAGTTTCTCCAACTACGCCGACGCGCTGAGCACGTACAGTCCGCAGCTCTTCCGCTCGCTCGGGTACGGCGCGCTCGCGACGGTGGCGATGCTGCTGATCGGCTATCCGGTGGCCTACTGGATCGCCTTCAAGGGTGGCCGCCGCAAGTCGGTCTACCTGTTCCTGCTGCTGCTGCCGTTCTTCGTGTCGTTCGTGCTGCGGACCATCTCGTGGGGCTTCCTGCTGTCCGACGACGGGATCCTGCTCGGCACGCTGAAGAGCTGGGGATTGCTGCCCGCCGGCTTCCACGTGCTGGCCACCACGTTCGCCGTGGTCGCCGGGCTGACCTACAACTGGCTGCCGTTCATGATCCTGCCGATCTACGTCTCGCTGGAGCGGGTCGATCCGCGGACCGTGGAGGCGGCCCAGGACCTGTACGCCTCACGGGCGGCGGCCTTCCGCCGGGTGGTGCTCCCGCTGTCGTTGCCGGGGGTGTTCGCCGGAGTGCTGATGACGTTCGTGCCCGCCACGGCCGACCCGGTCAACGCCCAGGTGCTCGGCGGCACGGGCAACACCATGATCGGCAACATCATCCAGACCGAGTACCTGACCAACCTCGACTACCCGACGGCCTCGGCGCTGTCGTTCACTCTCATGGCCATGCTGCTGGTGGGCATCTTCGTCTACGCCAAGGCACTCGGCACCGAGAACGTCCTTGAGGCGGCGGCCCGATGAGGAGCAGGGGCGGCAGGATCGGCGACCGGCTGCTGCACGTCTACACCTGGCTGGTGATCCTCTGGCTGTCGTCGCCGATCGCGGTCATGATCATGTTCGGCTTCAACGACACGCCGAGCAAGTCCAACACCAGCTGGCACGGGTTCACCCTCAAGTGGTACCAGCAGCTCTTCGAGATCTCCGACCTCACCACGGCGCTGCGCAACTCGATCTACATCGCGCTGATCAGCACCGTCATCACCGTCGTGATCGGCACCATGCTGGGGCTGGCGCTCGGCAGGCACCGCTTCCGGGGGCAGGGGGCGACCAACTTCCTGGTCTTCGCCGCCATCTCCACGCCCGAACTGGTCATGGGCGCGTCGCTGTTGTCGCTGTTCGTCTCGGCCAACCTGCCGCGTGACGCCATCACCATCACGATCGCGCACGTGCTGTTCTCGCTCTCCTTCGTCACGGTCACCGTGCGGGCGCGGGTCGTCACGCTCGACCCGTCGATGGAGGAGGCGGCCAGGGACCTCGGGGCGACCACGTGGGGGACGTTCAGGCAGGTCACGCTGCCGGCCATCCTGCCCGGCGTGCTCGCCGGCGCGATGCTGGCGTTCGCGCTGTCGATCGACGACTACGTGGTCACCAGCTTCGTCAACGGCTCGACCCTCACCTTCCCGCTGTGGATCGTCGGGTCGGTGAAGACGGGCATCCCGCCACAGGTCAACGTCATGGGCACGCTGATCTTCGGCTTGGGCGTGCTCATCGCGATCGGCAACGCGGTCGCGGCGCGCCGCCGCACCTGAGACCATGCGTCGTGATCCCCTCGCGATGGCGGGGGGATCGGCGTTCTCCGGCACGGCAACAGCTTTCCGGCACGGACGGATTCTCCGGCAAAGAACAGGGAGGCGAGATCGGAGCTCGGCGGGGGGAACCCGCGCGTGATCACCATTCTGAGAAGATCCCGCAATTTTAAGATCATATATTTCGTAGGGAAGTGGGATTTGTGGATCCGCTGAAGGCTCTTGCTGACGCGGAGCGCAAGCCGTACTGGCTGGACAGTCCGGCCAGGCCCGAGCCGCGACCGCGGCTCGACGGCGACGCCGACGCCGACCTGGTCGTCGTCGGCGGAGGCTTCTCGGGGCTGTGGACCGCCCTGATGGCCAAGGAACGTGACCCCTCGCAGGACGTCGTCCTGCTCGAAGGACGCCGCATCGGCTGGGCGGCCTCCGGCCGCAACGGCGGGTTCTGCATGGCGACCCTCACGCACGGCCTGCCGAACGGGCTGGAGCGCTGGCCGGACGAGATCGACCGGCTCGAACGCATGGGCGTCGAGAACCTCGACGAGATCGAGCGGACCCTCCAGCGCTACGGCGTCGACTGCTCGTTCGAGCGCACCGGCGAGCTCAACGTCGCCACCGAGCCCTGGCAGCTGGAGGCGCAGCGCGAGCACCTCGACGTCGCCTCTGAGCTGGGCCTCGGCCACGTGCCGCTGGACCGCGACCAGATCCGGGCCGAGATCGACTCGCCGACCTACCTCGGCGGGTTCTGGGATCGCGACGGCTGCGCCATGGTCGACCCGGCCCGCCTGGCGTGGGGGCTGCGCGAGGTGTGCCTGCGGCTCGGCGTCCGGGTCTACGAGCGCAGCCCGGTCCGCTCGATGACCGACGACGGCACGACGATCAGCCTGCGCACCCCGCACGGCGTGGCCACCGGCCGCCGGGTCGCCCTGGCCACCGGCGTGTTCCCGCCGCTGCTGCGCCGGCTCAAGCACTTCGTGGTGCCGGTGTACGACTACGCCCTGATGACGGAGCCGCTGTCGCAGGGGCAGCTCGACGAGGTGGGCTGGCGCAACCGGCAGGGCGTCGGCGACGCGGCCAACCAGTTCCACTACTACCGGCTGACCGACGACAACCGCGTGCTGTGGGGCGGCTACGACGCCGTCTACTACAACGGCGGCCTGGTCAAGCCCGAGTACGACCAGCGCGACGAGACCTTCGTCAAGCTGGCCGAGCACTTCGCCACCACGTTCCCGCAACTGGCGGAGGTGCGTTTCACGCACCGCTGGGGCGGTGTGATCGACACCTGCAGCCGGTTCAGCGCCTTCTACGGCCAGGCGCACGGCGGGCGCCTCGCCTACGCGGTCGGCTACACCGGCATGGGTGTGGGCGCCACCCGGTTCGGCGCCAACGTGATGCTCGACCTGCTCGCGGGCGAGCGCACGGAGCGCACGGAGCTGCGCATGGTGAAGGAGAAGCCGGTCCCGTTCCCGCCGGAGCCGGTGCGGTCCGGGGTGATCCAGTTCACCCGCTGGTCGATCGCGCAGGCCGACCGGCACCAGGGCCGGCGCAACCTCTGGCTGCGCACGCTCGACCGGATGGGGCTGGGGTTCGACTCCTGACGGGCACGGCGGCCGGGGGCACGCCCGGCCGCCGCGCCCCTCAGACTGATGGCATGAGAATCGACTTCGAGGCCGGCGGAGTCACGCTGGCCGGCGACCTGCGCCTGCCCGAGGGCGCGGGGCCGCACCCGGCGCTGGTCTTCACCGGGCCGTTCACGGGCGTGCGTGACCAGGTCTGCGGGCTGTACGCCGAGCGGCTGACCGAGCAGGGTTACGTCACGCTGGCCTTCGACCATCGCAACTGGGGCCAATCGGGCGGCGAGCCGCGGCGGCACGAGGATCCGCAGGGCAAGCTGCACGACCTGCGGGCCGCGGTGTCGTTCCTGCGGTCGCGGCCGGAGGTCGACGGGGAGCGGATCGGGGTCGTCGGGATCTGCCTGGGCGGCGGATACGCCCTGAAGTTCGCGGCTTTCGAGCCTCGGGTGAAGGTGTTCGCCGGCATCGCCGGCGCCTACAACAACCCCTACACGATGCGGTCCGGCATGGACTACCAGGCCGCGCTGGCCGACCTCGGCGAGGTGCTGGAGCGCCAGGACCAGGGCGGCCCGGTCGAGTACCTCCCCGCCGTGGCCGAGGAGGGAGAGGCCGCCATGCCGGGCGACGAGCCGTACGCCTACTACGGCACCGAACGCGGCGCCGCACCGCACTGGGCGAACGAGGTCACCCGCGCCAGCCTGCGCGAGCTGATCACCGTGGACAACATGATGGGCGCCGACTTCCTGTCACCCAGACCGGCGCTGATCGTGCACGGCGTGATCGACCGGTTCTGCTCCCCGGAGGGCGCCGAGGAGGCCTACCGGCGGCTGGACGAGCCGAAGCGGATCGTCTGGATCGACGCCAAGCGGCACATCGACCTCTACGACGCCGAGCCGTACGTCACCCAGGCGGTCGAGGCGACCGCCGGCTTCCTGCGCGAGCACCTCTGACCGCGCCGGCCACCCCGAGCCTGAGCTGGCTGGTCGTTTTCTGCAATAAGATCGGTGTTTGTCGCGTTTGATGGCTTGAACGCATTGATAGACCGCTCGGCGGCCGACCTGTGTCGGTATCACCCCGGTCGAAGCCCACCTGACGGGTGCGCTCCTCCGGGAAGGCTCCGTCTTGACCTGGACGGAGACCCTTGAAGTCCTACCTGAACGTGCTGGCCACCCCTGGCGCGTGGCGCTTCCTGCTGCCCGCGCTCGTGGCGCGACTGCCGTTCGCGATGCTGCAGCTCGGCATCCTGCTGCTGGTGGAGTGGGCCACCGGCTCCTACGGCGCGGCCGGCGTGGCCTCCGCGGCGGCCGCGGTGTCGCAGGCGATCGTCGGCCCGCGCACCGGACGCCTGGCCGACCGGCACGGCCAGGCCAGACTGCTGGTGCCGCAACTCGTGCTGCACGGCCTCGCCCTCGGCACCCTGCTGGCGCTCGCCACCGCCCAGGCGCCCACCCCGCTGCTCGTGGTCACCGCCGCCCTGGCCGGAGCCTCGGTGCCGCAGGTGGGGGCGATGGTCAGAGCCCGCTGGGCGCACCGGCTGGGCGGCACGGCCCGGCTGAACACCGCCTTCGCGGTCGAGTCCATCACCGACGAGCTGATGTTCACCCTGGCCCCGGTGCTGCTGGTGCTGCTGTCCACCGGATACTCGCCGGTCGTCGCCCTGCTCGTGGCCCTGGTGCTGGTCGTCGTGGGCACCGCCGTCTTCGCGGGCGTCCGGACCGGCAGGCCCGAGCCGATGCCGGTCCGCGCCGGCTCGGCGGGGGGAGTGCTGCGGCTGCCCGGCGTGACGCCGCTGGCGACCGCCTTCCTGGCGATGGGCTCGGTCTTCGGCAGCCTCCAGGTGGGCGTCACCTCGCTGACCGCCGGGCTCGGCGCGCCCGCCTCGGCGGGCGCGATCTACGGCACCTTCTCGGGCGCCAGCGTGCTCGGCGGCCTGCTGTACGGCGCCATCCGCTGGCGCGTCTCCGCCACGGCCAGGCTCGCGGCGGGCCTCGCCCTGCTCGCGGCGGCCACCAGCACCCTCACCGTCGCCGGGACCATCCCCCTCCTGTACGGCACCGCCGCGCTGGCCGGCCTGATCATCGCGCCCGTGGTGATCACCGGCTACACCATCATCGACGGCCTCGTCCCCGACGAGGTCCGCACAGAGTCGTTCACCTGGCTGGGCGGCGCCATCGGCCTGGGCATCGCCACCGGCGCCTCGGTCGCCGGGCAGCTGGTCGACCGGTTCGGGCCGTCCCTGGCCTTCGTGGTGCCGCCCCTGCTCACCGGCCTGGCGGCGCTGCTGGTGCTGGCCCGGCGGCGCAGCCTGCGGGCCGCGCCGCGCGCCGTCACGAACGCCCCCGAGCCGGCACCTCTTCCGGGATGACCTTGGGCACGCCGCGCAGCCCGACGAACGCGAGCACCGCCACCACGACCAGCATCGCCGCCGCGCTGAGCCCGGTGACGTGCACTCCCTCGACGAACGCCACCCGTGCCGCGTGGATGAGCCGCGCGCCCTGCTCGGGAGGCAGACTCGCGGCCACGTGCATCGCCCCGGCGATGGACTCCCGCGCCGCCTCGCCGGGGACGTCGGCCGGCAGCCGCAGACCGGCGCTGTAGGTGCTGTTCAGCACCGTGCCCAGGATCGCGATGCCGAGCGAGCCCCCCAGCTCGAACGAGGTCTCCGACACCGCGGCCGCCGCGCCCGCGCGCTCCTTCGGCACCGTGGCGAGGACGTTGTCATTGTTGACGGTGAAGGCGAAGCCGATCCCCATACCGCCGATGATCATGGGGATGAGCAGGACGAGATAGTTGACCTCCAGCCCGAGGGTGCTGTACCAGAGGAACGAGCCGGCGTTCATCGTCAGGCCGAGCGCCACGACGCCGTTCCGGCCGAGAAAGTGGATCAGCTTGGCCGCCACGAACCCGCCGACCGCCCCGCTGAGGCCGCCCGGCAGGCCCGCGAGCCCGGCCTGCAGCGGCGACCAGCCGAGCACCAGCTGGAAGTACCACGCGAAGATCAGCGACATGGCCATCATCGTGAAGATCGCCAGCAGGTTGGTGCCGATCGACGCGCTGAACGCCCTGCGCCGGAAGAGCCGCACGTCGATGAGCGGATCGGCGAGCCGGGTCTGCCGCCACAGGAAGTACGCCAGGCAGGCCACGCCCAGCACGCCCGCCACCTGCACGTCGCCCCGCCCCAGCCCGTCGTGCGCGGCCTCCTTGATCGCGTAGATGACCGCCACGACGCCGGTGAAGGAGAGTGCCACGCTCGGCAGGTCGATGCGGCCCGCGTCGGGGTTGCGCGACTCCGGCAGCACCAGGATGCCGCCGACCAGGACCAGAGCCATGATCGGCAGATTGATCAGGAAGACCGAACCCCACCAGAAGTGGTCGAGCAACAGGCCGCCGACGACCGGGCCCATGGCGAACCCGGCGGCGTTCATCCCGCTCCAGATGCCGATCGCGGCCGTCCGTTCGCCGGGATCGGTGAAGACGTTGCGCAGGATCGACAGGGTCGACGGCATGATCATCGCGCCGGCGACGCCCAACAGCATCCGGGCGGCGATGAGCAGCTCGGGGCTCGGGGCGTACGCGGTCACCACCGAGGCGGCGCTGAACGCGGCCGCGCCGATGAGCAGCAGGCGCTTGCGGCCGATCCGGTCGCCGAGGTTGCCCATCGTGATGAGCAGGCCCGCGACCGCGAAGCCGTACACGTCGCCGATCCAGAGCAGCTGCGTGGCGCTGGCGCCGAGGTCGCCCACCAGCATCGGCAGCGCGAGGTGCAGGACGGTCAGATCGAGGGAGAGCAGCAGCGTGGCCAGGCAGACGATGACCAGGCTGGCCCATTTGTTCTTCATGCCGCCACCATTGGCGGCGCCGCTGACCGATCGCCTACCGTTCGCTGACGAGCCGGGCGAGCGCCTCCCGCCCGTCGTGGATGCGCTCGCGGATGGTGTGCATGCTGTACCAGCCGTCGGGGCAGTCGGCCTCGGCCTGCGCCAGGCAGGAACGCGCCTGTTCGACGTCACCGTGGAGCATCGCCACCTCCCCCAGACCCAGCTGCGCCCACGCCATCGTGTCGCCCGAGCCTGCCCGTCGCGACAGCTCCGCGGCCCGCAGGTAGCCGGCCCGCGCGGCCGCCAGGTCACCCATGCGGCTCACCGCGTCGGCGCCGCGGCACAGGCTCTCCGCCATGTCCGGCAGCGAGCCGAGCTCCCGCGACACCTGCAGCGTCTGCTCGGCCAGAGCGTGCGCGGTGGCGTGATCGCCCTGCTCGAAGGCCAGGTCACCGAGTCCCGCGAGCACCAGCGTGATGCCCCACCGCTCGCCGAGCTCCCTGAAGATGGCCAGCGCCCGCTCGAACTCGGCTCTGGCCTCCTCGGGCTCGCCGGCATCCTGCAGCATGAAGGCCACTCCGCACGCGGTCAGCGCCCGCTGCCACGGCGGCAGGGACTCGCCCGAGCTCTTGAGCAGCGCCAGCACGACATCGACGTCACCGGGCGGCCCGGTGAACATCGACCGCATCATCGTCAGGAACTCCAACTTCGCGGGCATGTAGTCCGAAGGAGAGGAATGCCGCAGGCCGTCCAGGGGGCCGCGCAGCGCGTCGTCCGGCTCGCCGTTCCAGGCGGCGACCAGCATGGACAGCGTGTACTCCTCCTCCAGGCCGTCGGGGGCGCCGAGGGGCAGCGCGGCCAGCAGCTCGTGGGCCAGGCGGGCACTGGCCTGCCGGTGCCCCCGCATCCACCAGTAGCAGGCGGCGTTGGCCAGCAGCCGCAGGCCGAGCTCGCCGCGGCCCGACTGCGCCGCCCACCGCACGGCCGCGATCATGTCGTCGCTCTCGTCGTCGAGCAGGGCCAGCCACTCCAGCTGCTCGCTCCGGCGCAGGTGAGGATCGGCCTCGGCCACCAGCTCCGCGTAGTGGACGGCGTGCGCCTCGCGCATCGCCTCGGTCTCGCCCGCCTCGGCCAGCCGTTCGGCGCAGTAGGCGCGGATCGTCTCCAGCATCCGGTAGCGGCCGTCGACCACCTCGACCAGCGACTTCTCCGCCAGCGCGAACAGGGTCTCCTCCGGCAGCCCGCAGACCCGCTCCGCCGCGGCGGGCGTCGCGCCGTTGACGAACACGGTCAGCCGGGCGGCCAGCAGCTGTTCGCTCTCGTCGAGCAGGTCCCAGCTCCACGCCACGACCGCCCGCAGCGTCTGGTGACGGGGGAGCGCGGTGCGGCTGCCACGGGCCAGCAGCCGGAACCTGTCGTCCAGCCGGTCGGCCACGTCGGCCACGGACAGCGTGCGCAGCCGGGCCGCGGCCAGCTCGATGGCCAGTGGCAGACCGTCGAGCGCCCGGCAGACGCTCACCACCCGCGCCAAGTCGTCCTCACCGGCCACGAACCCCGGACGCACCGCGGCGGCCCGATCGGCGAACAACCGCACGGCCGGGTAGTCGAGCGGGTTCGGGGCGCCGGACGGCGGCAACCGCAGCGGCGCCACCGGCAGGATCGACTCGCCGGTGATGCCGAGCGCCTCGCGGCTGGTGGCCAGCACCCGCAGCCCCGGGCAGGCGGCCAGCAACCGGTCGGCCAGCTCGGCTACAGCGGCGACGAGATGCTCGCAGTTGTCCAGGACCAGCAGCAGCTCCCGGCCGGCGAGCGCGGCCGTCAGGCGCGCGACCGGATCGACCATCGGCCGCTCCGGTCCCGAGAGCAGCGCGTCGTGCAGGTCGAGCGCGGCCAGCGCCGCCTTCGGCACGTCCGCCCCGTCGTTCACCGGCGCCAGCTCCACCACGCACACGTCGCCGCCGGCCCGCTCCGCCGTCTCCATGGCCAGCCGCGTCTTGCCGGCACCGCCCGTGCCGATCAGCGTGACCAGCCTGTTCGCGCGCAGGCGGGTGCCGACCTGGCTCAACTCCTCGGAGCGACCCACGAAGCTGGTGAGCTGCGCGCGCACGCCCTGTCTGGACACGCCGGCCGCGGGGCCCAGCGCCGGTTCGGCCCTGAGCACCGCCAGCTGGGCGGCCGACAGCTCGGCGCCCGGCTCGACGCCCAGCTCCTCGCCCAGCAGGCGCCTGGCCTTCTGGTAGACGGCCAGCGCCTCGGCCTGGCGGCCGCTGCCGTAGAGGGCGCGCATCAACTGAGCGTGCAGCCGCTCGCGCAGGGGGTGGGCGGCGGTCAGCTGCCGCAGCTCGGCAGCCAGCTCGCGATGGCGCCCCAGCTCCAGCTCGGCCTGGACGCGGTCCTCGACGGCGGCCAGCCGCAGCTCCGCCAGCCCCGCCGCGGCCGCCTCGGCACGCGGGACGTCGGCCAGCGGACGGCCGCGCCACAGCTCCAGCGCTTCGCGCAGCAGCGTGGCCGCGTGCCGGGCATCGCCCGCGGCCAGCGCTCGCCGGCCCTCTCCGGCCAGCCGTTCGAACCGCCGCGCGTCGACGTCCTCCGGGTCGGCCGCCAGCCGGTAGCCCGCCGGGTGGAACTCGATCCGGTCCCGGCCCAGTGCCTTGCGCAGCCGCGACACCTGCGACTGCAGCGCGTTGGCCACGCCCTCGGGCGGCCGCTCGCCGTACAGGTGGTCGACGAGGTGCTCGGCGCCGACGACGCGCCCCGCGTCGAGCGCCAGCAGGGTGAGCAGTCCGCGCACCCGGGGGCCGCCGAGCGAGACCGGCGCTCCGTCGTCGCCCACGACCTTGGTCGGGCCAAGGATTTCGAAGCGCATGCCCCGATTATCGTGGCTGAGGCAGGATCGCGGCGATCTCGCCATAGGTCGGCATCGGTGGCGCATCCCCACCCCGTACGGCGAGCACGGCGGTCAGCGCGCCCCGCAGCGAGGCCCGGTACAACAGCGACCCGGTGCTCACCCTGGCCACCCCGGCCCCGGCCAGCTCCGCCAGCGTCGGCCCATCCGGCTGGTACAGCACGTTGACCGGCAGCGACGTGCTCTCCACCACCCCGGCGATCTCCTTCAGCTCGGTCAGACCGGGCACGAAGACGCCGTCGGCGTGCCCGTACGCGCTCACCCGCTCCCGCGTGTCGCCGGTCCCCAGCCAGCACGTGTCCGTGCGGGCGTTGACGAACACGCCGTGGCCCAGCGCGGCCTCGATGATCTCGCGCTGCGTCTCGATCGGGCGCAACGTCCCGTCGGGACGGCCGTCCTCCAGGTTGACGCCCGCCACACCCAGCGCGGCCAGCGCCGCGACCAGATCGGACACCTCGGCCGGGTCGTCGCTGAAGCCGCCCTCGACGTCCACGGTGATCGGCACGCCGAGGCCCGTGAGCTTCCCGGCCAGCTCGATCGTCTCGGCCTTCGTGGCGCCCGCCGCGTCGGGCTTGCCGTGCGCGGCGGCCACGCCGAGACTCGTGGTCCCGATCGCCGCGAACCCGTGGGCCGCCAGCATCGCCGCCGAGCCGTAGTCCCAGGCGTTGGGCAGCAGCAAGGGGTCTCCTGGCCGATGCAGGTCACGAAATCTCACGCCATCACCGATCCCTCGACCCCGGCCGCACCGATCCCGGCCGCATCCAACCCGGCCGCATCGATCCCGACCACATCCGACCTGGCTGTATCAGCCCCGGCCCTCAGTCGGGCGTCGAGCACCCCGGCCGCCAGGGCGAAAGCGTGCGCCGAACCAGGGCAGGGCCGCACCCCGGCGCCGAACGTCAGATGCGGCGTCGGCCCCCGCGAGCCGTCGAACCGCCCGGGATCGGCGAACACCTCGGGATCCCGGTTCACGGCGACCAGGTCGATCACCACCTCGTCCCCGGTGCCCCGGTCGACCCTGCGCGTGACCTGGAGCGGAGGATCGTGCCGCAGCGTCTCGTGCAGCAGCCCGTCGACGCCCCGGTCCACCGGCCCGGAGTCGGACTTCTGATGCGGGTCATCTCCGTGAGAGAGGCGCATGCCGCTTCCGGCGGAAGCGTGGGCCAGGGCGTTGCGGATCAGGCCCTCCGTGGCGGCGTGCGCCTGGAGCAGGAGCGTCAGCACGGCAACGGCGTCCCCAAAGCCCCCGTCCCCATAGTCGCCGTCCCCACCGCCGTGGCCCTGGCCTGCGTCCTCGGGGCTGTGGCGGCCTGCGACATCGGGGACCCCAGTGGTGCGGTGGTCGGCGCTGAGGCGGCCTGCGCCGAGGACGCCGGTGATGTGGTGGTCGGTGGTGTGGTGGCCGGCGCGGAGGCGGTCGCCGGTCAGGAGGGAGAGCAGCGAGGTGACCGCGGCGTCCGCGTCGGGGCTCTCCTCGCCGGACAGGTAGCCGGCCGCCACGGCCTCGACCAGCGGCACGGGGACGGGAGCGCCAAGCGCCGCGCCGAGCACGGCCGTGGGAACCCCCTCCCAGGATCCGCCGCGTGCCAGGGTCGCGTCACGGGCGGCCCTTCTCAGCGCGGCCGGGTCGATCGCGGCCAGCCGTTCGGCCAGCGCCCGCCGCCGCTCCGCGTGGACCTGCCCGCTGCTGAACCTGGAGACCCGCTCCCGCAGCCAGCCCAGCGTGTACGGCGCCGCCCCCCGGCGCACGGGCGGCGGCACGTAACGGGGGTCGGAGAGGACCGCGACGGCCTCGTGGTGACGTGTGATGACCATGCGGTCCACGCTAGGACGGAATCCCTTCGTTCCCCGTCGAAGCATGTCAGGCGGCGAGAGAACGTTCAGACCGCTCGGTCCGGCGCTCGGGCGCGGCGACGGCGGCGGCCGCGGCAGGGCGGGCCCGCGCGGACGTCAGCGCCATGACCACGATCAGCCCGATCTCCGCCAGGACGAGTCCGCGTTCGAGCAGCCCGTAATAGGCACCGCCGTTGATCAGGGACGAGACGAACGAGGCCGGATGCGCGGCCAGATAGGCGGCCAGCGTCAGCGCGGACGTCAGGCTGACGGCCCTGACCAGGTTCCAGCGCGGCATGACCTCGCGCGCCCTGGCCAGGGTCCACCCGGCGACGGGCAGCGCGGTGAAGACGACGGCGGCCGACCACCGGTGGATCTCGCCGCCCAGCGAGTTGACCTCCGAGAAGGCGGGGTCGGTGGGGAAGAGCGCGCTCAGCATCAGGCCCGCGGCGGTGGCCAGCAGCAGCACCCGCGTGGCGGCGGCGCGGGCGGGCTCACGGGCCGCCAAGCCGTAGGCGAGGAACAGGCAGGCGGCCGCGAGGGCCAGCATGCCGATCAGCACGGGGACCATGCCACCGGGAACGAGGGCGTAGTCGCTGATCAGCGTCTGCCCGGGCAGCGTCACCTCCGTGTAGGTGAGGCAGGCCACGGCGGCCAGGGCGCTGAGTACGGTGGCCCAGCCGGTGCTTCTGGGGGTCATCGCGTCACCTCATCGTAGATCCGCTCGAACCGGGCGAGAGAGGTCTGATGGTCGTGCGTCAGGGCGAGCTCGCGGCTGGCCCGGCCGAGACGGGCGCGCAGCTCGTCGTCGGTCAGGATGGCGGTGAGGTGGCCGGCCAGCCCCATCACGTCGCCGGGCCGGAACAGATAGCCGTTGCCGTCCACCAGGTGCGGCAGCGCCATCGCGTCGGCCGCGACCACCGGCAGGCCGCTGGCCATCGCCTCCAGGGTGGCGATGCTCTGCAGCTCGGCCACGCCCGGCATGGCGAAGACGTCGGCGGCGGCGAACGCCTGGGGCATGTTCTCGTCGGCCACGAAACCGAGGAAGGACACCCGCTCGCCGATCCCGATCCGCGTGGCCAGTCGTTCCAGTTCGGCCCGCTGGCTGCCCTGCCCGACGATCGCGACCTGGGCGTCGGTGTCGTTGAGCACGTACGGCAGCGCGCGCAGCAGCTCCGTGAGGCGCTTCTCCTCGTCGAGGCGGCCGACGAACAGCACGGTGGGGCGGTCGGGCAGCCCGAACAGCTTGCGCGCCCACGCCTTGGGCTCGGCGTGCGGGCGGAACCTGGCCAGGTCGATGCCGCACGAGACCGGCTCCACCTCGCGGGTGAAGCCCTGGCGGCCGAGCAGTTCGGCGGCCAGCGGCGTGGGCGTGGTGACGCGGTCGGCACGGCTGAAGATCCGGTTGAAGTCGCGCCAGGCCAGCCGGCCGGCCCGTGCCCTCAGCCGGTCGGGGATGTGGCCGAACTGGAAGAGGTTGTCCGGCATGAAGTGGTTGGTCGCCACCACCGGCACCCCGCGCCGCCGGGCGGCGGCGATGGCGGCCCGGCCGACCACGAAGTGGCCCTGGGCGTGCAGCACGTCGGGGGCGATGGCCGCGACCAGGCGGTCCAGCCGGGCCGGGACCGCGACCCGCATGGTGGGGTGGACGAGCAGCGGCGCCGAGCGCAGCCGGTGCACGATCACGCCTTCGATCACCTCGGCGGTGGCGGGTCCCTCGTCCGACTGGCAGATGACGTGCACCTCGTTGCCCCGGCCGGCCAGACCCGTGGCCAGGCGGTGGGTGAAGTAGGCGGCGCCGTTCACGTCGGGCGGGTAGGTGTCGGTGGAGATCAGCACCCGGCGCGGACGCGAGGGGACGGGGGCGAGGTCCGGGACGTCGGCGACGGTGCTGTGCAGCGGCATGGCCATGGGGAGGACTCCAAGTTCGGGGCGCCGGCCGAAGGGCCGGGACGCGGTCAGGAGGGGGATCGGGGCGGGCGGGGCAGGTCAGGGGCGAGCCTCCAGCGGGGTGGTCCTGGCCAGCGCGACGGTCCCCGCCGCGGCCAGCGCCGCGGCGGCGATCGGGACGACGCCCGTCGGCAGCGGCTCGCCGAGCAGCAGCGCGCCGAACGCGACCGCGGTGAGCGGGTCGGCGATCTGCAGCGAGGCGAACGAGACGCCGAAGTGGCCGACGGCGTAGGCCCGCTGCAGCATGGCCAGCGCCAGCAGCGCGGGCACCGGCAGGGCCAGCAGGTACCACCAGTTCCAGGTGCCGTCCACCAGCACCCGCACGAGCGTGGCGGTGGCGCCGTACAGCACGCCCGAGCCGGTGGCGAGCAGCGCGGCCCGGCCGGTCGCCGAGGCGATCTTCGAGCCCGCCCACAACAGCACCGCCGCGGTGCCGGAGACGGCCAGCAGCGTGACCACCCCCGCCGGAGCGAGGTGGGTCGGCCCGTCCGACTCCGGCACCAGCAGCACCAGGCCGATCAGCCCGGCCGCCACCACGCCGGCCGCGGCCAGCTCACCGCGCGAGGGCCTGCGGTCGTGCAGCGCGGCAGCGATGGGCAGCGCGAAGAGGAGGCTGGCCACGCCCATGGGCTGCACGACGGTCAGCGGGCCCAGCCCGAGAGCGACGATGTGCAGGCCGCCGCCGGCCAGGATGGACGCCCCCCCGACCAGCCAGCGCGGCCTGCGCAGCAGCGCGCGCAGCCCCGCCGTGGTGCCGGCCGCCTCGTGCTGCTGCAGGGCGGCCCCGAGCGCGAAGAACAGCGATCCGACCAGTGCGATCAACGCGGCCAGCGCGGTCATTCCGACTCCTCTCAGCTGGATGGTGCCCGGGCGGGGTCAAACGGACGTGTCCACCGGGAGGCGCTCAGGAGAAGCCTGCGTGGCGCCGCGTCGCCGCCGGATCCAGCGCACGGCCTCGACGACCCCCGTGACGGACAGCGCGACGCCGAGGCCGAGCAGCAGCCCCTTGAGGGGGTCGTTCTCGAAGGCCATCCCGCCGAAGAACCCGATCAGGCCGGAGTACACCGCCCACGAGGAGGCGGCGATCGCGTCGAAGAAGGTGAACGAGCGCAGCGGATACCGCACGGCGCCCATGGTCATGGTGGTGGCGGTGCGCCCGCCCGGGATGTAGCGGGCCACCACGAGGATCTGCCCGCCCCGCACGGCCAGCGTGTTCCGCGCCCAGACGAACGGCCCGCGCTCGCGCAGCCTGCCCCCCGACCTGTCGCCGATGAGATAGGAGACGTGGTCACCGGCGAACGCGCCGAGGGCGGACACGAGCATCACCAGCGCCAGGTTCGTCTCCCCGGAGGCGGCGAACACCCCGGCGGTGATCACGGCCGTCTCGGCGGGCACGATCGGAAAGAACCCGTCGAGCAGGGCCAGCGCGAACAACGCCACGTACAGCCAGGGCGACGACATCGCCTGCTGGACCAGGTCCAGGACGGCGTGCGACATAAGAGGGAACTCCGATCGTTGGGGGCGCACTGCACAGCCTGTAGGCGCGCGATGCCGTACGACATCGGGGACACCCCCGGTCGAACGCGGAACCATCCCCGAGAGGGATCAGGGCTCGCACCCTGTGACCCCGGGGAATCCCGCTGATCGCACCCCCCAGAACCTGGTCAGGGTCCGCACCTCGACCGCCGGTGACATGTTCGATCAAACCGGACGGACAGGCCGAGCACAGGAGTGCACGTATCCGCATTCGCGGTGGGGCTGGCCCTACCGTGGCGGGGGATTCCGCTCTACCTCCACCGCCCAGAGGAGACGCGCGACGGAGGAGACGCGTGAGGGAGGAGACGCGCGGCCGGTGAAGCGCTCAGGCGTGGGCCACGTGCAGGCGGCGCAGCAGCCGCTTGAAGGCGAAGATCGAGAAGGTGATCGCCAGCCCGCTGATCACGGCAACGGCCGACGTCCGCAGCAGCATGAAGGTGCCGAGTGACTGGTGCAGAGCCAGCCAGATGCTCACCGTCGAGTTGGCCAGCAGCACGAACGCCCACAGCAGCGTGATCCTGGCGAAGAACCTGCGCACCCGCTCGTGTCGGAGCACGGCCGAGGGCAGGTGGATGTAGTCGAGCGTGAGTTTCTGCACGAGTGGCCGGTTCAGCCGCACCGAGGCCAGGAAGGCCATGCTGATGCAGATCGTGCCGAGCTCGGGCTGGATGAAGTAGACCACCCAGCTCCCGGTCCAGAACCCCACGGCCGCCCGGGCGGTGATCGCGATCGCGGCCAGGATCATCGTGGCCGGCACCCGGATTCCTCTGATCAGCCGCCACGCCACCCCGAGGTAGACCCAGGAGACGGCCGCGATCAGCGCGCCGGTGAGCCCCAGCACCGCGAGGGCCGCGTAGAAGACGGCGAGCGGCGCCACCACTCCTTCGAGCAGCCGGGGGATCGCCTGACGCGCGAGCGTGCTGAGGCGTGGCAGGGCCACCGGGGAATGGTTCAAGGCTACTCCGCAGATAGGTCGATGACCGGCGACTACCCGGGCTTCGGAGGACCAGGCTTGCCGGATGGACCGCTCGGGGTTACCTCAAGGTCACCCCGGCGCGGGTGGCGGTGCACCGCTGGCTTACCGTACCTGACGGATCGCGGGGCCACTGTCTCTTTCGGCACGCTCCAACAGAGTCGGTATACCCGGACAAATCACCACACATCCCGTACGACTTCCGCACTGGGCGGTCCCCGGCCTCCGCGACCCGCGGCTCCGGCTCAGCTCAGCTCCGGCTCAGCTCAGCTCAGCGACGTGGTGGCGAGCTTGGCCCCGAAGCCGAGGAACACCGCGCCCACCCCCGAGGTGAGCCCGGCGCTCAGGCGGCGGCGCGAGCGGAACTGGCGGGCCAGGAAGGTGCCGCCGAAGATCAGGGCCGTCAGGTAGAGAGCGCTGAAGATCTGGATGATCGCCCCCAGGATGAGGAACGACAGCGCCGGCGTGGCGTAGCCCGGATCGACGAACTGGATGAAGAACGAGACGAAGAACAGGATCGCCTTCGGATTGAGCAGACTGATCGTGAGCGCCTTGCGGAACGGCCGCGGATGCCGGGAGACGACCGGCGGCCCGGAGGTCTCGCCGGTCGGCGGCTCGGCGCGCCACGCCCGCCAGGCGCCGCGGATCATCTGGAAGCCGATCCACGCCAGATACCCGGCTCCCGCGTACTTCACGATCGTGAACAGCACCGGGTTCGACCGCAGCAGCGAGGCCGCTCCCGCCGCGGCGAGCGCCATGAGCACGGTGTCACCGACGAACACGCCCGCGGCGGCCCGGTAGCCCTGGCGGACGCCCTGCTGCGCGGCGAGGCTGAGCACGTACACCGAATTCGGGCCCGGCAGCAGGATGATGAAGAACGCGCCGGCGATGTACGTCCAGACGTCGGTGATACCGAAGAACATGCTGGTAGCTCCCGGAGAAGTGATAACAAGTCACGATAGCCGGGAGCACCTGCCCGCCGCTCTCCCGGGAGCCGATGACCGCGACCTTGGTCGTCCGGAAATCCGTGGTTCCGGCCTGGGGCTAAATCGGACGAAAGGTCCCGACCTGGACAGGAAGACCGAGGGGAGAATTGGGTCTTTCCCGGCACCAGGAAGGTCCTCACTCTC
Source organism: Nonomuraea sp. CX421 (assembly GCF_059358955.1). Taxonomy (NCBI): domain Bacteria; kingdom Bacillati; phylum Actinomycetota; class Actinomycetes; order Streptosporangiales; family Streptosporangiaceae; genus Nonomuraea; species Nonomuraea sp. CX421. Next base: position 69,140 of record NZ_JCADBK010000034.1, read on the forward strand.
GGTTCAGGCACGTGTCAACATCTAGCCCACGTGCCTGAGGAGGACAGGGTGCGACATCGATGGGTCATCCTGCTGGCCGTCCTGGGGCTGATCAGCCTGACCGGCGTCACCGGGGCGGGAGCCTCTGCCGAACCACCGCCGAACAAGTCGTATCGGGTGGAGGGGCCGGCCAACGCCCAGCAACGCAGCGCCGTGGCCGCGACGGGCGCCGCGATCGACGAGGTGGCGCAGGGCTCGGTCCTCGTCACCGCCACGGAAGCCGAGGTCTCCGCGATCAAGAAGCTCGGCTACCGGGTCTCGGAGGTGCCGCGCCCGTTACCCCCGTCCGGTGTCGGGACCTTTGACTTCCCGCCGGCGGACTCGGCCTACCACAACTACGCGGAGATGACGGCGAACATCAACGCGCTCGTCGCCGCCCGTCCCTCCATCGCGAGCAAGTTCGTGTACGGCACGTCGTACGAGGGCAGGCAGCTGATCGGCGTCAAGATCAGCGACAACGTGGGCACCGACGAGGCGGAGCCCGAGGTCCTCTTCACGGCGCACCAGCACGCCCGCGAGCACCTCACGGTCGAGATGGCGCTGTACATCATGCACCTGCTGGCCGACAACTACGGCACCGACACCCGGATCACCAACCTGGTCAACAGCCGGGAGATCTGGATCATGCCGGACCTCAACCCCGACGGCGGCGAGTACGACATCGCCACCGGCAGCTACCGCTCCTGGCGCAAGAACCGCCAGCCCAACAGCGGCTCGTCCGCGGTCGGCACCGACCTCAACCGCAACTGGGCCTACAACTGGGGCTGCTGCGGCGGCTCCTCGGGGTCGACGTCGAGCGAGACCTACCGCGGCGCGTCGGCCGAGTCGGCCCCCGAGGTCAAGGCCGTGGCCAACTGGGTGCGCGGCCGCGTGGTCGGCGGTGTCCAGCAGCTCAAGTCGCACATCGACTGGCACACCTACAGCGAGCTGATCCTGTGGCCGTACGGCTACACGTTCAACGACACCGCGCCGGGCCTGACCCAGGACGACCGGGACGCGCACGCCACCCTGGGCCAGAACATGGCGTCGACCAACAACTACACGCCCGAGCAGGCCAGCGACCTCTACATCACCGACGGCACCATCGACGACTGGCTGTGGGGCGCGTACAAGATCTTCAGCTTCACGTTCGAGATGTACCCGACCGGCGCCAGTCCGGGCTTCTACCCGCCCGACGAGCAGATCGCCCCGCAGACCACGCGCAACAGGGAGGCCGTGCTCCGCTTCCTCGAATACTCCGACTGCGTCTACCGGATCATCGGCAAGGAGTCGCAGTACTGCGGCACCGGCACCCCGCCCGTGACCGTCTACTCCGACACCTTCGAGACCGCCACGGGCTGGACCGTCAACCCGAGCGGCACCGACACCGCGACCTCCGGGCAGTGGGAGCGCGGTGACCCCGAGGCAACCACCTCCTCCGGGGCCAAGCAGCTCGGCACCACGGTCAGCGGCAGCAACGACCTGGTGACGGGCCGCCTGGCGGGCTCCTCGGCCGGGACGTACGACATCGACGGCGGCGTCACCTCGATCCAGTCGCCGCCCATCACGCTGCCCGCCGGAGGGTCGCCGAGCCTGTCGCTGTCGTGGTATCTCGCGCACGGCTCCAACTCCTCCAGCGCCGACTACCTCAGGGTCAGGGTGGTGGGCAACACCACGACGACCGTGCTCCAGCAGGCCGGGGCGGCGTCCAACCGCAACGGCGCCTGGAGCGTGGCCACGGCGAGCCTGAGCGCCTACGCGGGTCAGACGATCCGCATCCTGATCGACGCCGCCGACGCGTCGGGCGCCTCCCTGGTGGAGGCGGGCGTCGACGACGTGCGCATCACCCAGTAGATCCCTTCCGCGCGACGAAGGAGGCCGTCCGCCGCATCCGGCGGGCGGCCTCCTGGCATCTGTTTGGGTCTTGTAAGGATTCGCTGTCAGGGCTACCATCGCGACAACTCTTAGGAAACTTTCCTAAAGAAAAGCCCACCGGCTGCCCTCAGATGGCCCGCTCCCCGGGAAGCGGGCCGGCACGGCCCGCGTTCTCACCCCCCGGCGCGGGCCGTGCGGCACGCCATCATCCCGGACCCCGCACCCCCCAGGGAATGCCATGAGATTTCGTCGCATGTTCCTCGCCTTGGCCGCCGCCCTGGCCATGATCGGAGCCGGACTCGTCACCGGCGCACCGGTCGCGCACAGCGCGGTGGTCTTCGCCGCGCCCCAGTGGCAGGCCTGGACCTCCTACACGGCCGGCACCCGCGTCACCTACAACGGCGTCGACTACGAGTGCGTCCAGAGCCACACCTCCCAGCCCGGCTGGGAGCCGCCCAACGTGCCCGCCCTGTGGAAGGTCGTCAGCGGCGGCCAGAACCCCGGTGTCCCCTCCACACCCGGCACTCCCACCGTGACGGGCACCACCAACAGCTCGATCTCCCTGTCGTGGGGCGGCTCGTCGGGCACCGTCACCGGCTACCGCGTCTACGAGGGCGGCACCGTGCGGGCCACCGTCACCGGCACCTCGGCGTCGATCGGCTCACTGGGCACCTGCACCACGCACACCTACACCGTCAGGGCGTACAACTCGGCGGGCGAGTCGGCGGCCAGCGGGCAGGTGACCGGCACGACCAGCGGGTGCACGGGCGGCGGAGGCGACAAGATGCCCGGCGCGCCCTACCTCTACATGGGCTGGGGCAACCCGCCCGCGCCCGCGAGCGTGATGAGCGCGACCGGCGTGAAGTCGTTCACCATGGCGTTCATCCTGTCCAGCGGCGGCTGCACCCCCGCCTGGGACGGCCAGCGACCGCTGACCGGCGGCGCCGACGCGCAGGCCATCTCCGCGATCAAGAACGCGGGCGGCAGCGTGCAGATCTCGTTCGGCGGCTGGCAGGGCAACAAGCTCGGCCCCAACTGCGCCACTCCGGCGGCCTTCGCCGGCGCCGTCCAGCAGGTCATCAACGCCGTCGGCCCCGCCGTGGTCGACTTCGACATCGAGAACACCGACGAGTTCGAGAACTACACCGTCCAGGACCGCATCCTCAACGGCCTCAAGATCGTCAAGCAGAACAACCCGAACGTGAAGGTCGTCGTCACCTTCGGCACCACCACGAGCGGCCCCAACGCGCACGGCATCCGGCTGATCAACCAGTCGAAGGCGCTCGGCGTGCCGATCGACAACTACACGATCATGCCGTTCGACTTCGGCAGCTCTAACATCTACCAGGACACCGTCAACGCCTCGGAGGGCCTGAAGAACGCCCTGAAGAACGCCTTCGGCTGGACCGACGCCCAGGCGTACGCCCGGATGGGCATCTCCGGCATGAACGGCCTGTCCGACCAGCAGGAGCTGACCACCCCGGCCACCTGGACCCAGATCAGGGACTGGGCCAAGGCCAGAGGCCTGACCAGGCTCGCCTACTGGTCCGTCAACCGCGACCGCTCCTGCCCTGGCGGCGGCGTGGTCTCCAACTGCAGCGGCATCTCCCAGGGCGAGTGGGAGTTCACCAGGATCACCGCCGGCTTCTAGCCGGACGATGACCGCGCGGACTACCTCAGCACGACCAGCTGAGTCGGTTTGACGGGGAGGCCCGGGCCCGGCGGCCGGTACGTCGGCAGGGCCTCCCCGTACTCGTGCGTCCACGCGTGATCCACCAGCAGCCGCATCCGCCTCTCGACGGGCAGCGCCTCGGCGGACGGCCCGCCGGTCTCCGCCGGGGCGCACTCCACGTGGTCCACCGCCAGCTTGGCCACCGCGTCGGCGACCAGCCGGGCGTCCGGCGGGGCCAGATCGCACAGGTCGTCCGGGCCGATCAGCAGCTCGACCTCGGGCGGCATCGGATAGATCGGCCGGGGGATCGCCAGCACCCGCGGCGAGGGCGCCATCGGCAGCCCGTCGCGCACGGCCTCCAGCAGCACCGACCGCGGCGTGCGCCCGCTGAGCACCCCGTCGGCCAGCGGCCAGCACAGCCGGCCCACGTTCGCCTCGTCCTCGCCGCCCGCGTGCAGGCACAGGTACGGCACCAGCGGCACGCCGGTCCCGCCGCCCGGCTGCGCCCAGCCGTTCCCGCAGCCGGTCAGCACCAGCAGCGCCAGCATCGCCCGGTAGGCGGTGTCGGCGTGCGCCGTCTCCAGCCGTCCGGGCACGATCACGCATCGCCCGCCGGTCTGTTCGGCGGTGGCCCCCAGCTCCCGCGCCGCCTTGATCGTGCGCCCGGCCGGCACCCCCGTCAGCGCCTCCTGCCAGGCCGGCGTGTACGGCTCGCGCCGGTCGTCGTAGTCGCCGGGCCAGCAGCCGGGAAGCCCGTCGCGGACCACCCCGTACGCCGCGAGCAGCAGGTCGTACACCGTCGTGGCCAGGTGTTCGCCGTCGCGCACCACCGGCACGCCCCGGTTCAGCACTCCAGGGCCGTCGTCGAAGCGGGGCAGCAGCACCTCGACCGCGTCGCCGCCGTACACGCTCAGCCGCTCCGCGGGCCGCCCCACCACGCCGTCGGCCACGAAGCCGCCGCCGCGCTCGCGCAGCCGCACCAGCAACGGCAGGTCGGTGCGCCGCATCGCGTGCGAGGCGAACGCCGGCCGGTCCAGGAAGAACTCCTTGAGCAGCACGTGGCCCATGGCCATCGCCAGCGCGCCGTCCGTACCGGGCCGCACCACCAGCGTCTCGTCGGACAACCGCGTCGGATGCGGGCCGATCGCGACCACCTTCTGGCCCTTGTAGCGCCCCGCGATCACCCAGGGCGTGTCGGGCGTGCGGGAGAGCCGGTTGTTCTCGCCCCACAGCATCACGTGCGCGGCGCGCGCCCAGTCGTCGGCCTTCGGCCCGCTGAAGTCCCGCCCCAGCATCTGCAGCGGAGCGCTCGGCTGCTCGGTGAGCACCGCGCCGCCGAGGTCGCCGACCAGCCCGGCCAGCGGCGACGTGGCCAGCGCCGCCACCCGGTCGGCGCCGTGCTCGACGGCCGTGTGCACGATCGCGGCGGCGGTCAGCTCGGCCGCCGTGCCGTCGTCGAGCGGGACCCGGCGTTCCCCGCGAGCCCGCTGGTACAACTGCGAGTTTCCTGTGAGTTTCGCCCAGGCGGCGACCGGGTCGCGAAGCCCGACTTTCACCTCGAAATAGAGCCTGACCAGTGCCTGGTTGACGTGCGATCCCCCCATGGGAAAAGTTCAGCACAGAGGGTGATGGTCTATCGCGGTACGACCCGCCATGTCGGGGATAAGAATCACCAGGCGAAGTCGCAGCATCCAGAGGAGTACGGCAGGCTAGTCCCGCCATGGATTACGCAGTTCTCACGGGGATTGTCCTCGTTGCCGGAGTCGTATTCGCCCTGATTGCCCAGTGGCGCGACTGGAGACCACCTCTCCTCGTCGCCATCCTGGTGGGGGTGGCCGTACGCGTGTTGTTGCTGTTCACCGCGGCCAACGACTCCTGGCAGCCCGTCGACTTCGTCGAGAGCTTCCGCCCGGCGGGCGAGGCCGTGCTCAACGGCGAGGACCCCGTGCTGGCCAGCGAGGGCGGCTGGCACTTCCTGCCGACGATCCCCTACGTCTACGGGATCCTGCTCTGGTTCGGCATCCCCTGGGAATACGCCGGCCGGCTGGTCACCGTGGTCGCCGACATCCTGCTCATCCCGCTGGTGGCCAAACTGGCCGGCGGCCCCAAGGCGTCACTGCGCGCCCTGCAGTACGCCCTCAACCCGCTCGCCCTGCTCGTCGCCTCCATCCACGGCCAGGTCGAGCCCGTCGCGCTGGTCTTCGGCGTGGCCGCCTTCGTGGTGGCGCGCGGCCCCGGCTCACCCGACCGCGTCGGCGTCACGACCGACGTCGTCGCCAAGGTGCGGCGGGGCATGGCGGCCTACGGCTGGCGCACCGCGCTGCACCGGGTGGTCGGCCCCGGCGGCATGCTGCACCGGGCCCTGCTGCCCGGCCCCACCGACCGGGCCGACCTGAAGCGCGCCGCGCTGGCCGGTCTGCTCATGGGCCTGGCCCTGTGCGCGAAGAGCTGGCCGATCTGGCTGATCCCCGGCATGCTGCTGCTCCTGCCGCACCTGCGGTCCAGGATCGTGGCGCTCTTCACCACCGGCCTGGTGCCCCTGTTCTTCCTGGCCACGCTGCCGATCTTCGCGGGCACCCGGATCGACCAGATCCCCGACGTCATCGACACCATCCGCGACATCCGGCCGATCGTCGGCGAATGGGGCTGGACTCCCCACTTCACCGGCGGCGACTGGGCCTTGCGGGCCGACCTGGCGTCGTTCGGCACCAACCTCATCTACCTCTGCGTCATAGCCGTGGTGCTGATCTGGCGGCGCGCCGACCCGATCGACATGACCACGGCCATCCTGCTGGTCTTCATGGTCGTCACCCCACGGCTCGGCGCCCAGTACCTCCTGTGGTTCATGCCGTTCCTGATCGCCCGGCCCACCAGGTTCGCCTGGCCGGCGATCATCGGCGTCTCGTTCTGGGCGGCGTACGGCTACATCTACATGACGCAGTTCGACACCGATACCTGGTGGGCGCTGCACGCCGACTGGTCCCGCGCGTCGATCGTGCTGCTGCCGTTGCTGGTGCTGGCCATGCCGTGGGGCCGCCGCGATCCGGCGGCCCCACGGCTCGCCCCGCCCGTCCAGACGCCCGAGCCGTCAGCGAAGTAGCCGGTCCGACAGGACGAGCCACTGGTCGGGATGGACGTGGCCCACCACGGCCCCGCGAGCGATGCCGGCGGCGGCCAGGGCCCCGTCCACTCCCTCGTACCTGGTCCTGAGCGAGGCGCGCAGCGACCCGCCCACCCCGCCGAACCCCAGCTCGACCAGCCGCTGGTAGTCACGGCGCGAGCCGACCAGCGGCTCCGGGCGGCGCTCGATCCGCAGGATCGCCGAGTCGACCGACGGCACCGGCCGGAAGCTCTCCCTGCCGATCCGGTCGCCCAGCCGCCAGTCGAACCACGGCCACGACTCCACCGTCACCAGGCTCCAGCGGCCGTAGTCGCCGGTGCGCTTGCGGGCGTACTCCAGCTGCGTCACCAGCGTCGCCGAGGTGAGCGCCGGAGCCCGCAGACACCAGCGCACGATCTTCGACGTCGCCGAGTAGGGGATGTTGCCGACCACCGCGAACGGCTCACGCGGCGGCCGGGCGGCCGCGAAATCACCCCTGACCACGTCGATCCGGGGATCGTCGCGGGTCTGTGAGGCGAGCCGTCCGGCCAGTCTCGGGTCGAGCTCGTAGCCGACGACCCGCGCCCCGGCCTCGGCCAGCGCCCTGGTCAGCACGCCCTCACCCGAACCTGGTTCGAGCACCAGCCCGCCCGGGGCCGCCGCCTTGACCACCAGGTCCAGGGCCCGCCCGTCGACCAGGAAGTTCTGCGACAGGACGCGCCTGGCTTGATCCCGGGATGTGCGGGCGCCGCTGTTCCTGGCGGCCTTGCCCTGGGTGTGCGAATAGTTTCCGTGCGCGAAATTCTGCGCCACAGCTGCCCTTCCGGGTCCTCGAGATGAATGGAGCTCTCGAAGGGCCCTGGGCGCGCCTGCGGACGCCTTACCCGTTGAACGCGTCCGCTAGCGGGCCAGAGCCCGGCTGTGCCGCAGACGCATGAAGTAGGTCATTTGATGTTGGTACATGCCGGACAGGCTAGGCAGCGGCGAGGACACCGGGCAACGCATTAAACCGCGGCCCTCGCGACGTCGCCTGGACCGGCGCCCAGCGAATGAGGCGGCGCCGAACTCTCCGGACCGACCCTCTCGACGGCAAGCCGCGTGTCCGATTCCGACAAGAGATCTCCGCCCCTCGTCGGCTACCTTCGCGGCCATGGACACACGAGACCGAGCCGAGAGATACCTGCAGGCGCACGGGCGGCTGCTCGACAGGCTCCGATTCGAGGCGCTGTTCGCCGGCGGGTCACGGGAGCGGGTGCTGGCCGCGCTGCGCTGCTACCAGAACTCCGACGGCGGGTTCGGCAACGCCCTCGAACCCGACCTGCGCGGCGCCGGCAGCCAGCCCGAGCCGGTCGAGGTGGCGTTCTGGATCCTGGACGAGCTCGACGCCTTCTCCGACCCCATGGTGCCGGCGGCCTGCGACTACCTGCGGTCGGTGACCGCTGACGACGGCGGTGTGCCGTTCGTGCTGCCCAGCGTGCGCGACACCCTCCGGGCGCCCTGGTGGGAGACCGCCGACGACCCGCCGGGCAACCTGATCCCGACCGCCTCGATCGCGGGGCTGCTGCACGAGCACGGCATCGTCCATCCGTGGCTCGGCCCCGCGACCGAGTTCTGCTGGACGGCCATCGCGAACGTGCGCCAGACCAGCCCGTACGAGGCGCCGGCGATCGTCGCGTTCCTGGACCGGGTCCCGGACCGCGGCCGGGCCGAGGCGGAGTTCGGCAGGCTCCGCGACGCCATCCTGGCGACCGTGGCGTTCGACCCCGACACCCCCGGCGATGCGCACTTCCCGCTGGACTTCGCGCCGTCGCCGCTCCGGCTGCCGCTGTTCGAGGCCGAGACCCTGGACCGGCACCTGGACGCGCTCCTGGCCAACCAGTCCCCGGAGGGCGGCTGGACCGGCAACTGGCCGATGTGGACCCCGCTGGTCGAGCACGAGTGGGGCGGCCACGTGACGGTGGAGCGGCTGAAGACCTTGCGCGACTACGGCCGCCTGTCAGGCTGAGCGGGCCCGCCGCGGTTCTGTCGGTGGGCTCGCATAGCGTGGAGGCATGTACGAGGAACGACCCTCCGTGCCATGGCTCGCCGAGCGCGTCGCCTGCGAGTGGCACCAGGTCGCCGAGACCGACACGACCCAGTTGGTGGTGCCCGACGGATGTGTCGACCTCATCTGGGGGCCTGAGGGGCTTTTCGTGGCCGGCCCCGACACCGGCCCGATGCCCACCTCCATGCGCGCGGGTGACACGTTCACCGGCATCCGCTTCCGGCCGGGCGCCGTCGGCGAGGTGTTCGGCGTGCCGGTCCACTGGCTGCGCGACCAGCGGGTGCCGCTGACCGACCTCGACGCGCTCCCCGAGCTCACGGCGGAGATGCCGGACGAGCGCCTGAGAGCCATGCGGGCGGCGATCACGATGCGGTTTCGGCAGACCTCACCCCCCGACCCGGCGGCTCCGGCCATCGTGGCCGCCCTGCGCTCGGGGCTGTCGGTCAACGAGGTCGCCCGGCAGTCTGGCTACAGCGAGCGGCAGCTCCATCGCCGGAGCGTGGCCGGCTTCGGCTACTCACCGAAGACGTTGCAGCGGATCGTCCGGTTCCAGCGTGCTCTGCGGCTCGCCCGATCCGGGGTCCCTCTTACCGAGGTGGCGTTGATCTCGGGTTACACCGATCAGGCGCACCTGTCTCACGAGGTCAGGAGGCTGAGTGGGGTGTCGCCGCGCCGTCTGACGGCCTAGCGTCCGCGGGCGGGCCGCCGGATATGAGAGCGGCCGCCCACTTCGCGCGGGGGTCGCTGTCGATCAGCAACGCGCGGGTGAGCAGGCTCAGCGGGATCGCCAGCAGAGCGCCGAGCGGGCCGAGGACGAACGCCCAGACGATCAGTGAGATGAACGTCATCGTGGTCGACAGCCCCACCGCGTCACCAAGGAACTTCGGCTGGATGAACGACTGGATCACGACATTGATGATGACGTACGCGGCGATCACCAGCAGCATCTGCTTGGGGCCGTGGTCGAGCAGGGCGAGCATCGCGGGCGGGATGAGTCCGAGAACGAAGCCGATGTTGGGGATGTAGTTGGTGATCAGGGCGAGGACACCCCAGAGCAGCGGCAGCGGCACGTTCAGAAACGACAGGGCCACCACGTCCAGCGCTGAGCAGATCAGACCGAAGATCGTGGAGACGATCAGATAGCGCCGCGTCTTGTGCGCGAACGTGGCGAGCGCGGTCACCAGCTGCGGCTTCCTGCCTTGGCCGGTCGACAGGATCCTGGACGTCGAGGGCGCGTCCAGGCACATCGCGAGCAGCAGCACCACGATCAGGAAGAGACTGGACACCACGCCCAGCGTGCTCGACAACAGGGTCTGCGCGATCCCCAGGATCCGGCTGGGGTCGAGCGTCTCCAGGGACTTGTTGATCTGCTCGTTGCTGATGCCATGGCTGGTGGCGAAGTCCCGGGCGTCGATCAGCAACTGCTGAAACTGATCGGTGTACGTCGGGAGCAGAGAGGCGAGTTGCACGGCCGAGATCGTCAGCACCGCGACCATGGCCAGCAGCACGAGCAACACGATCAGGAACGGCACCGCCACCTGGAGCCAGGTGGGAGCGCCAAGGCGGCCCAGCCAGTCACGCACCGGCGCGACGGCGATGACCAGCACGAGAGCCAGGATGATCGGGCCGAGAATGGACGACACCTCGCGCATCCCGAACAGGACGATCACCGCGGCGGCGATCCCCAGCAGGACGATGACCGCTCTGGGCACGGGTTGATCGAGCACGGCCTCTACCTACCCGTGCCAGGCCGGGAACACCTGTCGGGAGCGGGCAATCCGTTGATTTGACGGTTCCCCAGGCGCTGCATAGAGTTCACCAAGCCCGCGAGGACGACGTGATCGTCGGTCCCACCGAGGGCCACCTTCCTAGCCTGACCAGTGAGCAGATCATCGTGTCCGCGACCAGCCCAGTTGACAGGGGGCGGGTGCTGGAGTAAGTTAGAGGGGTTGCCCTGGGAACGGGGTGGTGTTCGATTTCTGCTGGTCAGACTGGTTCGGGTCAATTTGACA
>NZ_JCADBK010000035.1:0-71577 GCF_059358955.1 Nonomuraea sp. CX421
CTACGTAGCCCGCGAGCTCTATCGACTCATCACATCAAACGATCAAGAACACGTCGCTTGACATCCATAGGAGCATCCCGCCCGGCGAGGCCCGGTCCCCGCTTCGGGGACCGGGCCTCGCGCCGCGCGACGTCCCCCGGCCTGCCCCTCGGCGGCCGGAGGACGCGCGATCCCGTCACCCCAGGAACAAGGCGGTGACGAACTGCAGCAGGTGCCACGCCACGAACGCGCACAGCGAGCAGAACGCCCATTCCTTGGCCCGTGAGACGCGGGACACCCAGCGGAGCGCCTCCACCGAGTCCCGCCGCGGCCGGACCGTCCTGGCCAGGAAGTACGCCGACACCAGCCAGGCGACGGCCGAGGCCACCGCCAGCCCGAGCGAGAGGGCCAGCAGCGGCGGCGAGGAGGGCATGGCGTCGGCGGGGGAGAGCTGCCGGCCCCACAGGGCCAGCAGTCCGGCGAGCACGGAGAGCGTGATCCGCCGGTCCTTACGGGCCTGGCGCTTCAGCCAGCGCAGGTCTCGGCGCAGTTGGTTCTTGGTCAGTTGGCTCTTGGGGAGCATCCGGATCACCTCCGACGGAGTAGCTGGGACACCAGCTAACGGGAGGAGCCGGGAGGGAATCTGCGACCTCGGGTCGCGAAATCTACGACATTTCGCGGAGTTCGGTGGCCGCCCGCTTCAGCTCGGCGAGGTCGCCCACCTCCTCCAGGATCCGCACCGCCTCGGTCAGGTGCTGCCTGGCCTGCGCGAAGTCGCCGAGGCGGCGGGCGATCAGGCCCAGGGCGCGCAGGGCGCAGCCCTGGTCCCGCCGCGTGCCGCAGGCCAGGTGCACGTCCCTGGCCTGGGTGGCATGGGTCAGCGCCTCCTCCGGCCGCCGCAGGTCGAGCAGGATCATGGCCAGCGTGGTGAGGGCGGCGGCCCAGCGGTCACGGGTGCCCGTCTTGTGCTGCAGCGCGGCCGTCGTCCTGGCGTACTCCAGCGCCTCCTCCGGCCGGCCCGCCGTGTGCAGGGCCTGCGCGATCGAGAGCAGCGCGCTCGCCTCGTTGTCGCGCATCTCCTTCCTGATCGCGAGCGACGCCCTGGCCGCGCGCAGCGCGTCCTTGTGCCGGTCGAGCGACAGGTACGTGTAGGCCAGCGTCTCCTGCACGTCGGCCTCGGCCCGGCGGTTGCCCATGCCCTGGACGATGTCGAGCGCCTCCAGCGCGTACACGAAGGCCACCTGCGGGTCACCCTGGCGGCGCCGGACCCGCGCCAGCCGGTTGAGCATCCGCGCCTCGACGGGCGGGTCCTGGATCACCCGGCTGATGGCCAGAGCCTGGTTCAGGTAGTCGTCGGCGCGCAGGTAGTCGGCCAGCCGCCAGTGCACCAGCCCGATGTCGCCGAGGGTCTCGGCCTTGCCCTGCTCGTGATGGAGCTCCCGCTGCACGTCCAGCGCCAGCTCGTAGTGGTCGAGCGCCTCGTCGTAGCGGGAGCCGTTGCGCGCGATCCGGCCCAGCGTGCACAGGGCCCGGCCGCATCCGTGCTGGTCGCCGGTCGCCGTGTAGCCGGCGAGGGCTCGTTCGGCGTCGCGTTGCGCGTCGTACGGCAGCCGGAGCGTGTCGTAGATCTCGGCCAGGCACAGGAGGGTCTCGGCCTCGGCATGCTCGTCGCCGAGCTCGTGGCAGATCGACAGCGCCTCCAGGCCCTCGGCCAGGGCGGCTTTCGGCGCGCCGAGGTGGTGGCGCACCCTGGCCAGGATGATCAGGCTCTGCGCGGTGCCCCTGCGGTCGCCCAGCCGCTCGCGTACGTCCAGGGCCTGACCGGCGTGGTGCAGGGCGAGTTCGTGGCGTTCCTGCGACAGGTGCAGGCACGACAGGGTGTGCAGGCAGTCGGCGACCCCGGTCAGGTCGCCAATCTCGTGGTACAGCTCCAGGGCCTCGCCCGCGCACTTCAGCGCGTCGTCGTTGTGGCCCGCGATGCCGTGCACCTCGGCCAGCTCGTTGAGCGCGCGGGCGCGCCCCTCCCGGTCGTCCAGCTCGGTGAAGTCCGCCAGCGCCTCGCCGATGTAGCGGGCGGCCTGCGTGGACGGGCCGATGTCGTGGTGGATGGAGCCGAGATGGCTGCGCATCCTGGCGATCGCCCGGCGGTTGCCGATCCGCGCGGCCGAGGTCAGCCCGGCCTGCTGGATCTCCAGGTTGTTCTCGTAGTAGCGCAGCCGTTTGAACGGCTCGAACACGGCCGCCGCGAGCTGCCAGGCGATGCCGTGCGCGTCGGTCTCCTCCGCGAGCCGGACCGCCGAGACCAGCGAGCGCCGCTCGGCCTCGAACCACTCGCGCGCCGTGGCCGGATCCGTGGCCACGGCCAGATAGTGGTCGAGCAGCCGCACCCTGGCCTCCCGCACCCCGGCCTCGGCGTGCCGGCCCAGCTCCCTGGCCAGCCCCTTCACCAGGTCGTGCACGCGGTAGCGCGGCCCGGCGATCGGCTCGACCAGGTACGCCCGGTGCAGCCCCTCCACGGCGATCACGGCCTCGCTCACCGAGCAGCCGAGCGCGGCGGCCAGCACCTCGGGCGTGAAGTCGCGGCCGGGCAGCAGGCCGACATGCCGGAAGGCCCGCCGCTGCGGCGGGCTGAGCGACTCGTAGGCCAGGTCGAGGGCGGACCGGAAGGCCTCCTCGGGATCGCCGGAGAACGGCGGGCGCCGATCGGGCCGGCGCAGCTCCCGCACCCGGGAGGCGACGCTGAGCTCGGGGTTCTCGCTCAGCTTGGCGGCCGAGATCCGCAACGCGAACGGATGGTAGGAGCAGACCCGGGCCAGCTCGGCCAGCGCGTCGCGATCGGCGGCCCGGGGCGAGTCGGCGCCGAGCACGGACACCAGCAGCGCGACGGCGTTGCCCGGGTCCAGCACCGGCAGGTCCATCAGGTCGGCGTGCCCGGTGGCCCGCAGCGGCGCCATCCTGGTCCGGCTCGTCACCAGCACCACGCAGTCCTTGCTGCCCGGCAGCAACGCCCGTACCTGGGCCGGATCGGCGGCGTTGTCCAGGATGAGCAGCAGCCGCCGCCCGGCCAGCCTGCTGCGGTAGAGCAGCATCAGCTCGGCCTCGTCGGAGGCGGGCATGTGCTCACGGACGCCGAGCGAGCGCAGGATCTGCCCGAGCGCCTCGGCCGGGGTCATCGGCGGCTGGCTGGGCGACTGGCCGCGCAGGTCGATCACGATCTGCCCGTCGGGGAACCGCTCCTCGTGCAGGTGTCCCCAGTACGTCGCCAGCGTGGTCTTGCCCACTCCCGGCAACCCCTGGACGACCATCGTGTTGGTCCGGTTGGGCCGCTCCAGCCAGGAGGTGAGCAGGTCGAGGCTGAGCTGCCGCCCAGTGAAGTCGGGCACGGCGGCGGGCAACTGGGCGGGCCTCGGCACCTCGCCCACGGGCAACGGCTCGGCCTGCGCGCCCGGCCGGGTCAGGAACGGCGTGACCTGGCCCTCCCACGGGGCGGAGAGGTGCTCCCAGCCGCCCGCGACGGTGCGCAGGGCGGCGGCGTCCACGATCCGAACCCGCCGGTAACCGGGGCGTTCCAGCCAGCCTCGCCGTACCCACTGGGCGACCTGCCGCTGCACCACGTCGGGCGCGCTGCCGACCAGGTCGGCCAGGGTCTCCACGGACAACGGCGGCGCCGCGTCCGAGGCCAGCCCGTAGCGTCCGTCCAGGTGCAGCAGCCACACGGCCAGCCGGGCCGCCACGGGCGCCCGCGCGAGCGCCTCGTGCCGGCGGGCCGCCAGGTTGCGGGCGAACAGGTCCTGTACGAGTGCGGTGGCCACCGCCGGGTTGGACGAGGCGTGCTCGCGCAGCGCCCGGATGTCGATCGGCCACGCCCGCACCTCGGTCAGCGCGTCGACCCGCACCCGCTCGCCCGCGCTCCAGAAGGCAAGCTCGCCCACGAGATCGCCGCCGGCGCGCAAATCGTGAATGGTCTCGCGTTCGCCCGGCGGTGTGTATTCGCGGGCATAGCCGTGGTCGATCAGGTAAACGCGGTTGGCCGACCGTAACGGTGAACAAATGCAGTCATTACGTCGATACACGCGGGGCCGGGCGGATTCGTCGACCAGCGCTCTGAACAAGCTCACGGAAACACCACCAATCCGGGGGGACGGCGGTGTCCACAGCATGACGGTCAGGGGCGGCGAAGCGCCGATCACGTCACATCAGTGCACCCTGGACTCGGCACCCTGTCAACGGGCTACACGTGAGCGGGGTCCGCGCGATCGGGGACGAAGCGGTAGCCGACATTGCGGACGGTGCCGATGAGCGACTCGTACTCGGTGCCGAGCTTGGCGCGCAACCGCCGCACGTGCACGTCGACCGTGCGGGTGCCGCCGAAGTAGTCGTAGCCCCAGACCTCCTGCAGCAGCTGGGCGCGGGTGAACACGCGCCCCGGGTGCTGGGCGAGATACTTCAGCAGCTCGAACTCCTTGAACGTCAGGTCGAGCACCCGGCCGCGCAGCCGGGCCGTGTAGGTGGCCTCGTCGATCGACAGGTCGCCGCTGCGGATCTCGTCGGGCACGTCCTCGCCGCCGGCCTGCGAGATGCGGCCGGTCGCCATGCGCAGCCGCGCCTCGACCTCGGCCGGCCCGGCGGTTTCGAGGAGAACGTCGTCGGCGCCCCATTCGGCGGTCATCGCGGCCAGGCCGCCCTCGGTCACGATCACCAGCAGGGGGCAGTCGATGCCGGTCGTGCGGATCAGCCGGCACAGGCTCTTGGCCTGTACGAGCTCCTTGCGGGCGTCGACGAGCACGGCGTCGGCCGGTGGCGCGTCGATGAGCGCCGAGGCCTCCGCGGGCGCGACGCGGACCGAATGGAGCAGCAGGCCCAACGCCGGCAACACCTCGGCGGACGGCTCGAGGGCGTTGGTCAGCAGGAGCAGGTTGCTCATTACGGCCTCCTCAAACACGACGGGACCCGGGGGCTACGTCGCCCAGGTCCCGTAGGCGAGGATATCCCACGAGAAGAATGCGTCCATTACGGGTCCACCTGGTGAACAGCGATTCTCCTGAAACACTGACGTTCACGATGTCGCACAATGAAGCGGACTCGATTGTGAGGTTCCCATGGCTAGGGGAAAAGTTAGGTATTGGGCTGCGGCGAAGGAGGCCGCGGGGTTGGCCGAGGAGCCGTTCGAGGCGGCGACACTGGGCGAACTCATGACGAAAATCACACAGGATCGCAGCGATCTGGCCCGGGTCATGAGCCGATCCTCGTTCCTGGTCGACGGCTCCCCGGTGGGCAGACGCGCCCACGACGAGGTGCGACTCCACGACGGCGCGACGGTCGAGGTGCTGCCGCCCTTCGCCGGTGGGTGATCAAGCGGGCTGGTGGGGCAGATGCCATGCATCGATAAGCTCATGACCCCCGCTTGAGACAGGGAGCCCGATGCGCAAACTGGCTGTGTTCCTGATCGTGCTGGCCCTGATCGTCGTCGTCCTCGACCGGGTGGCCGTCGCCGGCGTGGAGCGAGACCTGTCCAACCGGATCGCCGCCGCCGCCGACCTCAGCGGCACCCCGACGGTGACGATCGAGGGCATCCCATTTCTCACACAGGCCATCTCCGGCCGCTATCCCGAGGTACGGTTCGATCTCGGCACGCTCACCTACGGCGGCGTGCCGGTGAAGAACCTGCGAGGTGCCGCCTACGACGTGACCGCTCCCCTGGCCGATGTCATCCAGAACACCGCCGACATCAGGGCCGAGCGGCTGACCGTCACCGGCACCCTGACCAGGGAGACGATCGACAAGTACGCGCCGCGCGGCGTCAAGATCTCGGGGAACGGCCGGCGGCTCGTCGCGTCCGGCGAGGTGAGGGTTGGCGTGAACCAGGTGAAGTTCGACGCGGAGATGCGGGTCGACGTGGCCGACGGCGGCATCCGGCTGCAGGCGGAGAAGATCCAGGGCGTGCCCGACGCGCTGGCCAAGTTCGTCAGCTACACGATCCCCTTCCAGGGCAAGCTGCCCTTCGACGTCAAGGTGACCGGGGTGAAGAGCGTGGCCGACGGATTGGAGTTCTCGGCCGAAGCGACAGACGTGCCGCTTCGTGGATGAGGCTGAACCGGTCGGCCCCGCCGTACGTGAAGAGGGCGTGAGTCCAGCTGGCACCGCCGACGAAGAGCTCGTGCGGACCCTTTTCGACGATCACGCCGGGCCACTCTACGGGTACGTACTGCGACTTACCGGTGATTCCGGACGTGCGGAGGATGTGGTGCAGGAGACGCTGCTGCGGGCGTGGCGGCATCCCGACGCGCTCACCGGGCGGCCGATCCGCGCCTGGCTGTTCACCGTCGCCCGCAACCTCGTCGTCGACCAGCACCGCGCCCGCAAGTCGCGGCCCCAGGAGACGGGAGACGAGGCGCTGGCGGTCGTTCCCGCCGACGACGAGCTGGAGCGGGCGGTCGAGTCGTGGGCCGTGGCCGAGGCGCTGGCCGTGCTGCGGCCCGAGCACCGCGACGTGCTGCTGGAGGTCTACTACCGGGGGAGATCGGTGAAGGAGGCGTCGGCGACGCTGGGCATCCCGCCGGGCACGGTCAAGTCACGCACCTACTACGCCTTGCGGGCGCTCAAGCTCGCCCTGGAGGAGCGGGGGCTGGCGCCGTGACGTGCGAGGAGGTGCGACTCTCGCTCGGCGCCCACGCGTTGGGCGCGCTGGACCAGGAGGAGGCGCTGCAGGTCGATCTGCACCTGGCGACCTGCGAGGAGTGCGGCGCGGAGCTGCTCGACCTCGAAGGGGTCTCGGCGTTCCTCGGCAAGGTCTCCGAGCGTGACGTGGAGCTGGTGGCCAGCCCCCCTCGGCAGGTCCTCGACCGGCTGCTGAACGCGCGGGCCAAGCGCCACCGCAGGGGCCGCGTGCTGCTGGCCGCCGCCGCCTCGGTGGCGGTGCTGGCCGTCGGCGGCACCGTCTGGACGGTCTCCGCGCAGCGCACGGAGGTGGGCACCACCGTCGCCGCGCCCGAGAGGTCCGTTTCCGAGACGTCGGCCGACCCGACCGGCTCAGCGGACGCCTCCGACACGGCCGTCCAGGCCGAGACCAGAATCCTCGCCGAGCCGACCCCCAGCACCCTGCTCAAGTCGGCTCCGCCCGAGGACGCCGGCGGCCGCGAGTTCCCCGGCGCGAACGAGGCCAGGGGCTACTACGCCCACGTGACCGCGTTCCCCGGTGAGAGTGGCACCCAGCTCGCGGTGCGGGTCACCGGGGTGCCCGAAGGCACGACGTGCCGGCTGCTCGTCATCGGCCGGAACGGCGAGCGCGACTACACCGACGCCTGGACGGTCGACCGCGACACCTACCGGAACAAGACCGTCTTCCCGCGCCACACCCGCATTCCGATGACCGACATCGCCAGGTTCGACCTGCTCGACCCGTCGGACAAGGTGCTGGTGCGGGTCAAGGCGCCCGCGCGGAAGTAATCCGGGCCGCCCGTGGTTGCACCCTCCGATGACTGGTGTGTGGGTGGTTCTGGCGACGCTGGCGCTCGGCCTGGCGATCGGGGTGGTGAGGATGCTCCGTGACGGACGCGTGCGCGACCGGCCCGGCGACCGGCTGACCGAGGCGTCTCTCGGGGCGCCGCTGGGGGAGCGGGCGACGCTGCTCCAGTTCTCCACGGCGTTCTGCCAGCCGTGCCGGGCGACGCGGCGGATCCTGGCCGACGTCAGCGCCGTGGTGCCCGGGGTGACGCATGTCGAGATCGACGCGGAGTCGCGGCTGGATCTCGTCCGTGAGCTCGACATCATGCGCACGCCCACGGTCCTCGTCCTGGACGGCGACGGAAACATCGTGAAGAGGGCGTCGGGACAGCCGCGCAAGCAGGACGTCCTCGCCGCGCTCGCCGGAGCGGTGCCTGACCCGGCTTCTCATGCTCCGTCTCACGAATCGGACGAGAAGTGACAGATGTCGAGACGCCTAGTAGTGTCGGGCCCATGAACCCATCGACAGAGCTGCTGACGAAGCGGCGCGCGGTTGATTTCTGCCGCGTGGCCACCGCGCTCTGTCGTGCTGCCTGAGGACGGTCTCGCGCGGATTTCCGATCCGCCCCACATCCGACCCTTCAGGAGCATCCCACGATGCGTGCCGATCCTAGAGCGTTGCGCTTCGGCGCGGCCATCACCGCACTGGTCCTCGCCCTCGTCCTGGTGACGGGGAGCGCCTGGCTGCTGGCCGCCCAGGCAGTGGTGTTCGCGTGCGGAGCCCTCGGGCGTCAGCCGTACGGGATGCTCTTCAAGGCGCTGGTCAAGAGCGCCCCGGAGGAGACCGAGGACGCCCGGCCGCCGCGTTTCGCGCAGGTCGTAGGGCTCGTCTTCGCGGTCGTGGGCCTGGTCGGATTCCTCGCCGAGATCACCCCGCTCGCCCTCGTGGCGACGGCGGCGGCTCTCCTCGCCGCCTTCCTCAACGCAGCCTTCGGATTCTGCCTTGGCTGCGAGATGTATCTGCTTGTTCGACGTCTACTGCCCGCCGCCAAAATGGAGGTTTCGAAATGAGCCGTTCCGCCGCCCTGGTGGACGCTGACTGGGTCGAGGCCAACCTCGACACGCCCAACGTCGTTCTCGTCGAGGTCGACGAGGACACCAGTGCCTATGACAAGGGGCACATCCGTGGCGCCGTGAAGATCGACTGGAAGCAGGACCTGCAGGATCCTGTCCGCCGCGACTTCGTGGACAAGACCGGTTTCGAGACGCTGCTCTCCGAGCGTGGCATCTCCAACGACGACACCGTGGTGCTCTACGGCGGCAACAACAACTGGTTCGCCGCCTACGCCTACTGGTACTTCAAGCTGTACGGCCACGGCGACGTCAAGCTGCTCGACGGTGGGCGCAAGAAGTGGGAGCTCGACTCGCGCGAGCTGGTCAAGGAGGTCCCCGAGCGGGCCAAGACCCAATACACCGCCCAGGACCAGGACACCTCCATCCGCGCCTTCCGCGACGACGTGCTCGCCTCGATCGGCAAGCTCAACCTGGTCGACGTGCGCTCGCCCGACGAGTTCACCGGCAAGCTGCTCGCCCCGGCCCACCTGCCGCAGGAGGCCGCCCAGCGCGGTGGCCACGTGCCCACGGCCCGCAACATCCCATGGTCCAAGGCGGCCAACGACGACGGCACCTTCAAGAGCGACGAGGACCTGAGCGCCCTCTACGGCGAGGCCGGTGTCGACTTCGGCAAGGACACCATCGCCTACTGCCGCATCGGTGAGCGTTCCGCGCACACCTGGTTCGTCCTGCACGAGCTGCTCGGCCAGGCCAACGTGAAGAACTATGACGGTTCGTGGACCGAGTACGGCTCGCTCGTGGGCGTGCCCGTCGAGTTGGGGGAGGCCCGCTGATGACCACCGCGCCAGGGTGCGGAGCACCCGAACAGACGGTCGCGCTGCCGACCGGCATCGACCTGGCCGGTCAGGCCGTGATCCAGGGTGTGGTCACGGGCGCCGGCACCGCCTACGCGCGGCTGCTCGACCGGTCCGGTGAGTTCACCGGTGAGGTCGTGGTGTCCGACGAGGGCGTCTTCCGCTTCTTCGCCGCGCCCGGTGACTGGACCGTCCGCATCATCGCGGGCGGCGGGTTCACCAGGGACGTCCAGGTCGAGGCCAAGCTGGGCGAGGTGTCCCAGCTGGCGGTGGCCGTCTGACCACTGCTCGTCCGAGAGGGCCCGCGCCGGCAACGGCGCGGGCCTCTTCCGTGTCCGCTACCGGCCTTGCCGCGCCGGGTGGCGCATCAGCAGCGTGGCCCGCACCTCTTCGAGGCCGATCGCCCGATAGCCGTGGGGCACGTCCGACCGCCACGCGATGTGGTGCCCCGGCCCGGCCGTGAGCGGCGCCTCCAGCGGCCCGGCGATCAGCGTGCCGCTGAAGACCGTGAGGTGCTCGCTCACCCCCTCGCGGTGCGCCCGCGACGTCTGGGTGGTGCCGGGCGGCACCCGGAGCCGATAGAGCTCGAAGGTCGCCCCCTCCTCCTCGAACACCTCCAGCAGCGCCGCCTCGATCACGGCGCCGCGCACCAGCCTCGGCTCGGGCGGCGTGTCCAGGATCGCGCCGATGGGCACGCCGAGCTGGGCGGTGACCGCCCAGAGCGCCTCCAGCGTGATGTCGCGGGTGCCGGTCTCGACGCCGGACAGCATCGCCTCGCCGATGCCCGCCCGCCTGGCGAGCTCCGACAGCGACACCCCCCGCGCGTGGCGCAGCCGCCGCAGCCGCTCCCCGACCAGGCGAGGGTCGGGGTCGAGCGCGGACAGAGGTTCCATGCCGCCATGGTCCCGCAGGGTTCGCGCCGATGCGCCGGAGGTCCCGGAGATGTGACGGTAGGGATTCCTGACCCTCGTCGGGGCTCCGCCTGCCGCCGTTCGTGGTGGCCGCGGGTTGCCGGTCCGGGCTGCGACAGAACAGGCAGACCGCTACGATTCGGCAAATGTCAGGTTCGTCAGGAGTGGCGGCACCGCCCCGACCGGCGCCCTACTCGGCTCAGAGGATGCCTTCGCCGTTCTCGCTGCCCGCGCACACCCTGCGCCTGCTGGGGAAATGCGCGTTGCCGCTGATCCTGTGGTTCTCCGCCGGCCAGCTGGTGCGCTTCGTGCTGCTGTACGGCGCGACGGAGGTCGCGTACGGAGACTTCCGCCAGGTCCGCCTCGTGGCCACGATGACGCTCCTCACGCTCGTCGTCCTGGCGGCGATGACGGTCGTCACCGGCATGCTGCACAGCCTGCGCGGCGCGCTGTGGGAGATGCGCGCCCGTGCCGCCGACGGCGTGCCCGACGAGCGCTTCTTCCGGGCCCTGGACCGGGTCGCCCCCGCCTTCGCCGCGCTCTACCTGGCCTGGGGCTTCCACGTGGAGGACGCCCGCGATTTCCAGCAGATGGACCTGCTCCACCACTTCCACGACCTGACCGACGCCGCCTGGTTCGGTGAGGAGACGCAGGTCGGCGGCAGTTTGATCGATCTCGACTGGCGGGTGTCCCTGGGCGCGATGGTCGTCGCCTTCGGGTTGAAGACGCTGTTCGCGAAGCTGGTGGAGAAGGGCAGGAGCGGGTTCCACGGCTTCGCGGCGGCCTTCTCCGAGTTCGCCTTCGTCTTCTACGGGCTGAACGCCACGGTCGCCATCGCCGACGCCCGTTCGGAGTGGATGGAGAGCCGCGCCGTCGTGACCGGCACGGAAGAGGTCCTGGCGCAGGCCAAGGAGACCGTCCCCGGCTGGAAGGACGTCGGTGGCGCCATGGGCGAGATCTGGCCGCTGTTCGTCGACGCCGTGGTGATCCCGCTGGCCTGGCTCACCGTGGCGCTGCTGGTCTTCGGCGCCTTCGCCGACGACACCCGCACCCTGGTCAAGGGCACCCGGTTCGAGCGTGGGGTGGATCGCCTGGAGCAGAGCCACGACCTGACCCAGAAGTCGATCGACCGGGTGACCGGCGGTTTCCGGGACCGCTGGGTGCCGCTGGCCAACGCCTTCCGGCTGATCGTCAGGGGTGGCGCGCCCCTGTTCGGCATGATGTGCCTGTGTTACGTGGCCATCGCGGTGGGCGCGCGGTACGCCGATCGGGCGGTCCGGACGCTCATCGGCTCGCAGGTCGACTGGGCCTGGTTCCATCTCGGCCCGCCGATCGACTTCGTCCGCGATCTGCTGGTCACCGTGATCACCATGGCCCTGCTCGCGGCCACGTTCGACCTCGCGGCCACCCGGGCCAGGCTGCGCGGCCAGTCGTTCACCGTCTGAACCTCAGCACCTCGGTGTTCGGCTCCAGCGCCGCCACGGTGTCGCGCTTGAAGAGGTCCTCGGTCGGCGTGTCCGAGCGGTAGGTGCTCGGCCTGAAGGAGAGCTCGACCTCGTCCGCGAGCCGCGCGGGCACGATGGCCACCCCTTCCAGCACGTACTCCTTGCCCACGTCCAGCCGATCCGTCGGCCGGTCCGCGTCCAGCAGCTCCACGGTCCAGGCGCGTCCGGCGCGGTCCTCGAGCTGGATTTCGCCGGGCTCCGCGGTCATGGTCGCGCTGTCCTGGTCGACGACCTTCTCCCTGATGTCGATCTTCAGCCAGGCGACGTCGGCGCCGTGCCTGTTGTCGGCCGGCGGTTGCGTGGGCGCCACCGTGGCCTGCCACTCGATGCCGTGCGCCGTCCCGGCCTGCCCCGGGGCGACGGAGATCAGCCGGGTCTCGTCGGTGGCGACCTTCTCGTAGAAGAGGTAGCCGTCGTACGTGCGGACGGCGACGGCGGCGCCCGCGAGCAGCACCGCCGCCGCGGCGACCAGGAGCGTCCGGCCCCGGCGGCGCGCGGGGGGCGGCGCGGGCGGCTCGGGGGAGACAGGCGGGGGAGGCGCGGTGTCCCGCACCTTCGGAAGCGGCTGGGTGGAGCCGCCGGGCGTCTCCCGCGCCAGGGGCGGCCAGACCTGCTGGTCGGGGCGGGGAGCGTGGGAACGGGAAGGGGGCGGGGTGAGTGGGGGCCAGGCGCCGTCGCGCCGCCGGTCTTTCCTGGGCGAGAACCAGTCGCCGTCGTTCGCGCTCATGTCCCGCTCACTTCTTGACGATCGGGTAGACGTCCTGAGGCTGGGCGGCGAGCTTGCGCGCGCCCTCATCGTCCAGGCCGAGATCGACCTCGACCTCGGGCTGGTACGGCTCGACCAGCGCGGACGGAGGCAGGCCGAACACGATCCGGGCGCCTGGGAGCACCGAGGCCGGCACCTCGAAGAAGAACGCGCCG
Source organism: Nonomuraea sp. CX421 (assembly GCF_059358955.1). Classification (NCBI taxonomy): domain Bacteria; kingdom Bacillati; phylum Actinomycetota; class Actinomycetes; order Streptosporangiales; family Streptosporangiaceae; genus Nonomuraea; species Nonomuraea sp. CX421. The sequence goes on from NZ_JCADBK010000035.1 coordinate 12,688, forward strand.
GTGACCCAGATGTCCGGCTGCACCCAGGCGGCGGCCAGCGTCGAGCCGGGGTCCACCCGGTCCGTGGCGGCGAACCTGCGCTCGTCGCCGGTCAGCAGCACGGGCTGGCCCAGGTGGTAGGGCTTGAGGCTGGACTTCGCCGAGGCGTTGACGATGAGGAACAGGTTGTCGGTCGTGACGGTCTTGGAGCTGCTCCGGATGGCCTTGGCCACGGCGAACGAGTTGAGCCGGACGGTGAAACGACCGGCGTCGACGTTCTTGCCCTTGTCTCCGGTGTACGTCAGCGGGGCCGTGTAGTCGTCCTCCGACAGGTGCAGCCCCTGCAGGCCGATCGCGCCCGCCACGAGCAGCAGGCCGATCGCGCCGTTGAGCAGCCGCGACCCGCCACTCCCGCGCCCCGGCCTCCTGCTCCGCCGGGCGGGTGCCGCGGGTGGCCGCTGCTCGGTGGCGGTCATGCGCCCGCGCCTTCCCGGACGGGCATCGTCACCCGGGCCCTGATCTCGGGGACGAGCCTGTCGCCGACCTCCTGGGAGATCATCGACCACTTCTCCGTGGGATCCTGGAAGCCCGCCTCGTACTCGAACGCCGCCACGTCGAGGGTCACCTTTTCGGGCGGTCGCTCGGTGTCCTTGAGCTCGTACCGGACGATGACCTTGGTGGTGACCCCGGGATGCAGCTGGCGGGTCTCGTCCTGGTCCTTGCTCAGGGCGAACACGAACGGTCCGGCGTCCTCGGGGAAGGCGGGAGCGATCTTGACGAGCGAGCCGGCGAAGAACGAGCTCGTGGCGGCACCCTCCGGTTCGCTGGGCGGCAGGCCGACCGGGGTCGTCTCGTCGCCGAGGTTGGTGACGTCGAAGACCAGCTCCAGAAACCTCTTGTCCTCCGCGAACGTCGACTCGGCCGGCTCCACCCGCACCCGCGACTCGACGAAACGGGTCGAGTAGCGGCCCTGGTCGAGCACCGCGCCCGAGGTGAGCTGAGGCGGGGCCTTGGGGGCGTCCTCGAGACCGCCCAGCAGAGCGGTGACCCCGATGACCGTGACGGCCACGAGGGCCAGCGCGGGCACCACCACCGGCCGTCTGGGCCTGCTGTGGCCGCCGGAGGGTTCCGTCATGGACAAGGATGGTAATAGGTCACGGTTGCCCCATCCGTCGCAATCCTTCCAACAGGCTGGCTGAATTGCCGAGAACCCTGCCGCTGCAGGGGTTCTAGCTCATACGCTGTCACGGAGCGGAGGGACAAGCCCCTACTACTAACGACATATCGCGGCCGGAGGGTCACGTGGTGGACGTGCATCCCGAGCATGCGCAGCTCCAGGCGGACCGCATCTACCTGGGCTGGCAGTACATCCTGCTGCATCCCGACCCCGGCCCCCCGCCGAAGCGCCCCTCGCCCGCCGAGGACGAGCCGGTCCCCGAAGAACCCGACCCCGACCGGATGCGCCGCGCGCGCCTCCAGGAGGACATGCTCAACCGGCCCGTACGGGTCTTCCGGATGCTCATGCTCGTGGTGACCGGGCTGATCGTCGGTGTGGCCGCCGCCGGCTACCTCAACTGGTCCTTCGCCCTGCTCGGCCTGGTCGCGGCCGGAGGCGTGGCTGCGATCTGCAGCTACGCCCTGCTCCAGGGCGACCGGGCGGTCCGCTACCGGGTCTACGAGCAACAGGTCCGAGACGACCGCAGGCGGCAGGAACGTGACAAGGAGCTGTTCCGCGCCCAGGAGGAGCACGCCCAGCGCTACCGCGAGTGGCAGGAGGTCAAGGACCGCCACGACCGCCAGCTGAGCTGGTACGCCGTGGCCGTGCCCGACGAGATCGACCGCATCGACGTGGCCGGCGGCACGCTGCCCGGCTGGTCCGCGCTGATCACCCTGCTCGGCGCGACCCGCCTCTACAGCGGCGGCCACCTGACCGTGCTCGACCTGTCGGAGGGGGCGATCGCCAAGGACCTCATCGAGCTGGCCCGCCGAGGCGGCGACGACCCGCTGGTCTGGGTGCTGCCGGTCGACCTGCCCCGCCTCGACCTGGGCGCCACGCTCAAGCCCGAGGCGTTCGCCGACGTCCTGGCGCACGTGGTGAGCGTGAGCGAGGAGCACCGCTCCACCCGCGACCTCAGCTTCGACAACGCCATCCTGGAGCGGGTGCTCGAAGTGCTCGGCGAGAACGCCACGATCAGCCAGGTGACCGCCGCGCTCCGGGCGCTGGCCCAGGTCGGCGACCCACGCGACGACCTGCGCTACGGGCTCATCACCGCGACGCAACTGGAGCGCATCGGCACCCTGTTCGGGCGCGGGGTGAGCGACCGCGTGGTGATCGAACGAGCCTGGGCGCTGGAGTCGCAGCTGCGCAAGCTGGAGACGCTCGGCACCCAGGCGGTGCGCCTGCCGCCCGCCAGGCTCCGGGTGGTGAGCATGGACCGGCAGGCGGGCGTGTTCGGCAACCGGGTGCTCGGCACCTACGTGGCCACCGCGCTGACCCACATCCTGCGCCAGTCGCCGGCCTCCGACCGGCCCTGGTATCACACGATCATCGTCGCGGGCGCCGACAAGCTCCGCGGCGACGTGCTCGACCGGCTCATGGACGCCTGCGAGACCTCCCGTACCGGACTCGTCCTGACCTACCGGTCGCTGACCCCGGCCGTCCGCGAGCGGCTCGGCCGCGGCCACGCGGCGGTGGCGTTCATGCGCCTCGGCAACGCCGAGGACGCCCGGGTCGCCAGCGAGCACGTCGGCACCGAGCACCGGCTGGAGCTGGCCCAGCTGACCGAGACGATCAGCGACTCGCTCCCCGGGCTCAACGGCGGCTACACCTCCACGATCTCCCAGGTCGAAGGCCGGGAGGAGGCGCACGGCGAGAGCCGCACCGACCTCGCCGAGGACATCACCGAGTCGACCCAGTGGGGCAAGACCGCCGACAAGATCGGCGAGAAGGAGCGGGTGCTGCAGCGCTCCCGGGAGTTCCTGGTCGAGCCGCACCAGCTCCAGCAGCTGCCCACCACGTCCGTCATCGTCACCGACGCCACCGCCAAGGGCCGGCGGGTGCGCCTGGCCGACGCCAACCCGGCCATTCTCACCTTCCCCAAGACCACGCTCGGCGAGCTGGAGGACGTACGCGAAGCCGTCCTCTCGGTCGACGGCCCCAAAGACCCCGAAGGCGACGGAGACCCCCCTCCCAACCTCGGACCGCCACCCGAGCGCCTGGACTGGCGCAAGCAAAGGCAATGACATGGTCAATGTCGAGGTGTCGTCCTGACGGTGGGCGGACTTTACTAAGAGACCGTCGTGGGGGGATGAAATGCAGCCGAGTGTTTCGCTGAGTGGGCCCTGGTACCGGATCCAGTCCATCGCCGCGCCGTCGCGAAGCTCATCGGCGGAGTGGGACTTCGTCACCGTCCTGCCCGCCGTGCTGTCGGCGGCGCAGCGCGACCGGCCGTTCGTCATCGGCTGGCTGTCGCGCGGCTCCGGCGCTCCGCTGGAGCTGATCACCAACGCCGGGCCGCTGTCGCCGCCGCGCCAGCCGCGCCGCTCACCCGACACGCCCGGAGCGCCGTCCGGGCCGCAGCCGCTGCTGTTCCCCGGCGGGGCGCGCGGGGTGCAGCTCGACGAGGAGTACCTCGCCGACCTGGCCGACCTGGTGTGGACGACGTGCCCCGGCCGCCAGGCGCCGCCGCTCGGCGGCCGGCGCGAGTTCGCCGAGCTCGACTCCGACGAGCTCAAGCGGCCCACGTTGTTCGAGTCGACGCTGGTCACGCTCATGTCGCGGCCGTTCGCCTGGCTGGTCGTGGCCGAGCCCACCGACCTGCTCGACGCCGAGGTGGCCCACCTGCGCACCCAGCTGAACGTGCTGCGCCAGTACGGCGACGCCTCCGAACGCTCCCGCTTCGACGCCGAACGGGCCGAACGCCGCATGCAGGAGCTCGACGCCTTCCGCGAGGCCGGGCTGTGGAACGTCCGCGTGCTGGCCGGCGGCGCCACGGCCGACGAGCTGCGCCAGATCGCGCCGGTGCTCGTCGGCTCGGTCGAGATGAGCCATCACCCCTACCGGCTGCGCAGCGCGCAGGGCTCGGTCTACGCCCTGTCGGAGGCGCTGGCGGTCACCATGCAGGACCCGGCCGACGGGGCCGCCGCGCCGTTCGCCGCCACGGCCGGGGCCCTCGCGGCGCTGGCCGGGCTGCCCCGGCGCGAGGTGCCCGGCGTACGCGTGCTCGACTCGGGGTTCTTCGACGTGACCTCCGAGACCGACGGCGGCGAGCTGGAGCTGGGCGAGATCCTCGACGGGCAGGACCGCGCGGTCGGCTCCTTCCGGGTGCCGCTGGCCACGCTCAACCGGCACGCCTTCATCACCGGCGCCACCGGCTCCGGCAAGTCGCAGACCGTCAGGCACCTGCTGGAGCAGCTCAGCCAGGCGCGCATCCCGTGGCTGGCGATCGAGCCCGCCAAGTCCGAGTACGCCGCCATGGCCGGCCGCCTCGCGTCACTGGGAGACCAGCAGGGCCAGGCGCGCGGCCGGCCCGCCAACTCCGTCACCGTGATCAACCCGTCCGCCCCCGGGGGCGTGCCGTTCAGCGTCAACCCCCTGGAGCCCGAGCCCGGCTACCCCGTGCAGGCGCACATCGACATGGTCAGGGCGCTGTTCATGGCGGCGTTCGACGCCGAGGAGCCCTTCCCGCAGATCATGTCGCTGTCGCTGCAGCGGGTCTACGAGGCCAACGGCTGGGACGTGGTCACCGGCGGCGCGGTCCCCGGCTCCAAGGTGCCGCCCAGCGTGCCCACGCTGGAGCAGCTGCAGCACCACGCGATGGACGTGATCAAGGAGATCGGCTACGGCCGCGAGGTGCAGGCCGACGTCGAGGGGTTCATCTCGCTCCGGCTGCGCTCCCTGCGGGTCGGGTCGGCCGGGCGCTTCTTCGAGGGCGGCCACCCGGCCGACATCGGCGGCCTGCTGAAGCGGAACGTGGTGCTGGCGATCGAGGACGTGGCCAACGACGAGGACAAGGCGTTCCTCATGGGCACGCTGATCATCCGCATCGTGGAGCACCTGCGGATGCGCGCCCGGCAGGAGAGGTCCACCGGCCTGCGGCACGTCATCGTGATCGAGGAGGCGCACCGGCTGCTGCGCGACCGCGGCGCCGGCCGGGCCGCGACCCACGCCGTGGAGCTCCTGGCCGGCATGCTCGCCGAGATCAGGGCGTACGGAGAGGGCATCGTGGTGGCCGAGCAGATCCCCACCAAGCTCGTCTCCGACGTGGTGAAGAACACCGCCCTGAAGGTCGTGCACCGCCTGCCCGCCGAGGACGACAGACAGCTCGTCGGCGCCGCGATGAACCTGAGCGTCGAGCAGTCCCGTCAGGTCGTCTCCCTGCAGCCGGGCTCGGCCGCGGTGTTCACCGACGGGATGGACCGGCCGCTGCGGGTCCGCGTGCCGCTGGGCGAGTCCCGTGAGAAGACGCTGCCCGGCCCGCCCCCGCCGATCCGCGGCCGCCGGTCGTCGGCCTGCGGCTCGCAGTGCCGCGCCGGCCAGGCGTGCACGCTGGTCGAGCTGCGCGAGGCCGACGTGCTCGCCGACGCGCCCGACTGGGCCTGGCTGCGCGTCTGGTGCGACACGGTCGTGCTCGCCTTCGTCTGCAACCGGCCGCTGCCCGGCGTGCCCCGCGCTCTGGCCGCCATCTGGTCCGACCTGCCCGTACGCCGCCGCGAGTGCCTGCTCGCCACCCTCGTCGAACGCTCGGTGCGGCGGCGGGCCTGGTCACTGCGGAGCTGGTTCGACCCCGCGCTGCTCACCGAGAAGGCCGCCGAGACCGCCACGCGGCTGCTCGGCGGCGTCGAGGGCGGCGAGCGGCCCGGCCCCACCTGGGTCATCCCGCAGGTGCGCTGGCTGCACGAGGTCGATCGGCTCTTCCCGTACGGCCGGCCCGCCCCCGACCTGCGCAGCCCGGCGCCGCCCATGGACTACGCCCTGTTCCGCCACACGCAGAACGGCGGCGGCCCGACGGAGCCCGCCCAGACCGAGTTGCTCGGCCACCGGGCCAGGGCGCTGCGCCACCATCCCCTGTCGATGGAGATCGAGCACAACCGGGCGCTGGCCTGGCGGGTCATCCTCGGCGACGACGAGAACGAGGGGCTGCAGCGAGACGTCACGACGGTCGCGATCGGCATCGACCCGGCGGCCCGGCTCCGGCACGTCGGCCAGACCATGGGGGCCGGCTGGCTCGAAGGCGTGCTGTCGTGGCCGAGCCGGTTCGTGCTGCCGTTCGACCAGGGCGGCGCGCCGGAGATCACCTTCGCCGATCCGGGCCGGCGCGCGGCGTTTTCCGGTGCGGCCCCCGAGTAGGGAGTGCCGCGGGTCGGAGGGCGACTAGGATCGATGTCCATGACCCAGCTTCCACTGCGGGCTCAGCTCGCGAGCGCCCTGGGACGCAGTGCGGCCACGCTCTCCAGGATGACCGGGCGAGGCGACGGTTCGGTGATCGGCGGACGGGTCGGCCTGATGCTGGAGCCCGATCTGCTCCGCAAGCTGGCCCGTGACCGCAAGCTGGCCCTCGTCAGCGCGACCAACGGCAAGACCACCACCACCCGGCTGATCACCTCCGCCCTGCTGGAGCTGGGCGAGGTGGCCACCAACGCGTTCGGCGCCAACATGCCGGCCGGCCACGTCTCGGCGCTGTCCCAGCACAAGGGCGCCCCCTACGGCGTCCTCGAGGTCGACGAGAAATACCTGCCCGAGGTGCTCGACACCACCGGCGCGGGCGTCGTCTGCCTGATGAATCTCAGCCGCGACCAGATGGACCGCGCCGCGGAGATCTGGCTGCTCGCGCAGAAGTGGCGCCGGGCGCTGTCCGGCAGGCCCACCCACGTCATCGCCAACTGCGACGACCCGCTCGTCACCTGGGGCGCCTCGACGGCGGCCCAGGTCACCTGGGTCGCGGGCGGCCAGCGGTGGAAGGAAGACTCCTGGTGCTGCCCCGAGTGCGGCGGCCCGCTCGACCGCAAGGACGCCGACTGGGCGTGCCGCGAGTGCACCTTCCACCGGCCCGAGCCGCACTGGGTTCTCGACGACGACGCCGTCCTCGACCCGCGTGGCCAGCGGTGGCTGCTCGACATCCAGCTGCCCGGGCTGGCCAACCGCTCCAACGCGGTCATGGCGCTGGCCGTCGCCGAGACGTTCGGGCTGCCGGTCGACCGGGCGCTGCCCAGGCTGCGCGAGGTCACCTCGGTGGCCGGCCGCTACACCACGGTCGAGCGCGACGGCAGGCACGCCCGGCTGCTGCTGGCCAAGAACCCCGCCGGCTGGCTGGAGGCGTTCGACGTCTCCGACCCCCGGCAGCCGATCATCCTGTCGGTCAACGCGCAGGGCCCCGACGGGCGCGACACCTCCTGGCTGTGGGACGTCGACTACCGCATCCTGCGCGGCCGTCCGGTGTTCGTCACCGGGGAGCGCCGCCTCGACCTGGCCCTGCGGCTCGACGTGGCCGACGTGCCGTTCGCGCTCTGCGAGTCGTTCTCCGAGGCGCTGGCCATGCAGCCGCCCGGCCCGGTCGACGTGATCGCCAACTACACCGCCTTCCAGCAGATCCGATCGGAGTTCGGTCGTGCCGTCTGACAGCGCCCTGCGCATCGTGTGGATCTATCCCGACCTCCTGAGCACCTACGGTGACCAGGGCAACGTGCTCGTGCTGGAGCAGCGTGCCCAGCGCCGGGGCATCGCCACCGAGACCGTGCACGTGCGCTCGGCCGACCCGGTGCCCGAGACGGGCGACATCTACCTCATCGGCGGCGGCGAGGACCGCCCGCAGATCCTCGCGGCCGAGCGCCTGCGTCGCGACGGCGGGCTGCGCAGCGCCATCGGCCGGGGCGCCGCGATGCTCGCCGTGTGCGCCGGCTACCAGATTATGGGCAGCACCTTCGGCGGCGAGGAGGGCCAGCCGGTCGACGGCCTCGGCCTGCTCGACATCGCCAGCTCCCGTGGCCCGGCCCGTGCGGTCGGCGAGCTCGTGGCGGAGGTCGACTCGGCCCTCGGGCTCCCCACGCTGACCGGCTTCGAGAACCACATGGGCGTCACCCGGCTGGGCCCCGGGGCCAGGCCGCTGTCGCGGACCATCAAGGGCGTCGGCAACGGCGACGGCTTCGAGGGCTGCTACGCGGGCCACGTCGTGGGCACCTATCTGCACGGCCCGGCGCTGGCCCGCAACCCCGCGCTCGCCGACCTGCTCCTCGGCTGGATCGTCGGCGAGCTGGCGCCCCTCGACGACACCCGCTACGAGCAGCTCCGCCAGGAACGCCTGGGCGCCGTCCTCAGCGCTTGACCGGCACGGAGGGCCGGGGTCAGTAGACCAGGGCCTGGGCGCCGTCGGCCACGGCCTCCTCGACGAAGGCGGGCGCGCCGGCGATGCGCACCCCCTCGATGAGGTCGTCGACCGTGATGTCACGACGGGCCGCGCACTGGGTGCACACCGTGAGCCGCCCGCCCGCGAGCACGGCGTCGAGCAGGTCGGGCAGCGGAGCCGCGTGTGGCAGGCCGAGATCCTTGGCCCGGCCGGGCACGGCGAACCACGACGCCTCCCCGGTCAGCCAGACGGAGACGGAGACCCCGCTCGCCAGCGCGGCCGCCGCGACCGTGAAGGCCTGGTTGCAGCGCTCGGGGTCGTCGGCCCCGGCGGTCACTTTGATCACCAGTGATCGTGCCATGCCCGTACCCTAACGCCCCGCCGAGACCGCTGCCGGGATGGACGGCGGCGGACGTGGACGGCGGCCCGGCGACTAGGGTGGTGACCCATGGAAGAACCTGAGATGCACGCCGATCTCGAGCCCATCGCCTTCCTGCTGGGCCGCTGGGAGGGCGCGGGCGTGGGCGGCTATCCCACGATCGACAGCTTCAACTTCGGCCAGGAGATCGAGTTCACCCACAACGGCAAGCCCTTCCTGTCCTACGTGAGCCGCACCTGGCTGCTCGACCAGGACGGCGACCGGGTCAGGCCGCTCGCCACCGAGTCCGGCTACTGGCGGCCGCAGCCCGAGCGCCAGGTGGAGGTGGTGCTCGCGCACCCGACCGGCATCGTGGAGATCTACGTCGGCGAGGTCGTCTTCCACAAGATCGAGCTGCGGACCGACGTGGTGGCCCGCACGGTCACGGCCAAGGAATACACCGCGGGGCACCGGCTCTACGGGCTGGTCAAGGGCAATCTGATGTGGGCCTACGACATGGCCGCGGAGGGGCAGCCGCTCACCTCGCACATGTCCGCAGAGCTGAAGAGGGTGTCATGAGCAGTCCGTTCACCGCCGAGGCGGTCGAGGCGATCAAGCGCCACATGAACGACGACCACGGCGACGACGCGCTGGTCATCGTCCGAGGGCTGGGCGGCCGGCCGGCCGCGACCCAGGCCACCACGAGCGGCGTCGACGCCGAGGCGATCGAGTTCACGATCGACGGCGACGAGCGGGTCAGGGTGGCGTGGGGCGAGACGCTGACCGAGCGGCAGCAGGTGCGCATGGCGGTCGTACGGCTCTATCGGGAGGCGTGCGCCGCGCTCGGCGTCGAGGCGCGAGGCGAGCATTGAGGGCGAGACGAGCACTGAGCGCGAGGCGAGCACTGAGGGGGCGCTGAAGGCGCTGGGAAAGTAAAAAAAGGGCCCCGGGCGAGCTTCCGCCTGTCGCACAGACGGGCCGGATGGACCATGGTCGGGAAGGGTTCCCGCCCTCCGGCTGCCAGGGGCCCCGGTGGTTGCCTCGAATTCGCCGAACGGCCGAGACTGGAGTCCGCGTCGTCAGCGGACAACCACCTCGCTAGCCCAACTATGAATCACCATTGTTTGGACCACCTCCTTTCCGCGTACTCACGAAGCTATGCGTTCTGCCGCGAAGAGGGCAAGCGATTAACGCTCGGCCGTAGACTCAGGGCATGACGGAGACGCAGTGGCACGAGCAACTCCGCGCCAAGGGCTACCGGGTGACTCCCCAGCGGCAGCTCGTCCTGGAGGCGGTCAAGGAGCTGGAGCACGCCACGCCGGAGGAGATCTGCGTCAAGGTGCGCGAGACGGCGCGCGGGGTCAACATCTCGACCGTCTACCGCACCCTCGAGCTGCTCGAAGAGCTCGGCATGGTGACCCACACCCATCTCGGTCACGGCGCTCCCACCTATCACCTGGCGGCCGTGGCCGACCACGTTCATCTGGTGTGCCGCGGCTGCGGCGTGGTGAGCGAGGTGCGGCCCCAACTGGCCGAGGGGCTGATCAAGGGGCTCGACGACGAGCTGGGCTTCCTGGCCGACGTCCACCATCTGACCGTCTTCGGCCGTTGCCGCGACTGCAGATAACCTGAGGGCATGCGTAGCCCTCTGCTCGATCTCCCCGGCGCCGTCCCCGCCGACGCGCCGGACTCCGACGTAGCCGCGCACTATGGCGACCTCTACGCCGAACAACGCGCGCTGGTCAAGGGCGAGGCGGTCGTCGACCGCAGCAACCGCGAGGTGATCCGGGTCTCGGGAGCCGACCGGCTCAAGTGGCTCAACGACCTGACCTCGCAGAAGCTCGACACGCTGGCCCCCGGCGAGTGGACCCAGACGCTCGACCTCGACCTGCAGGGCCGCATCCTGCACCACCTGACGCTGGTCGACGACGGTGAGAGCGTGCTGGCCCACGTCGAGCCGGGCACCGCCCAGAGTCTGATCGACTACCTCGACCGGATGCGGTTCATGCTGCGCGTGGAGGTGTCGCGGGCCGACGACCTCGCGGTGCTCTCCTCGGCCACCGAAGACTTCCTGGTGCCGCGCGCCGAGCTGGCCGACCACCTGGGCAAGCCGCTGGCGGGCCTGTGGGCGTACGAAGCGCTGCGCATCGAGGAGCACCGGCCGCGGGTCGGCTTCGACACCGACCACAAGACGATCCCGCACGAGATCGGGCTGATCGGCACCGCCGTCCACCTCACCAAGGGCTGCTACCGCGGCCAGGAGACGGTCGCCCGGGTGCACAACCTCGGCCACCCGCCGCGCCGCCTGGTCTTCCTGCATCTCGACGGCAGCGTCGACACGCTGCCGCCGCACGGCGCGCCGGTGATCTTCGAGAGTCAGGAGGTCGGCGTGGTCGGCTCCGCCGCCCGCCACCACGAGCTGGGCCCGATCGCGCTGGCGATGGTCAAGCGCACGGTGCCGGTCGACGCCCCGCTTCTCGCGGGTGGTGTCGCCGCCTCCCAGGAAGTGATCGTCCCGCCCGACGCCGGGCGCAACGTCACGATCGACCCGAGCCTGCGGCGCCGGCTCCGCTGACGCCTCAGACGTCCACGACGAGCGTGATCGGGCCGTCGTTGACCAGGGAGACCTTCATGTCGGCACCGAAGACGCCGGTCTCCACCCGGGCGCCCAGGGCCCGGAGCTCCTCGACCACCGCCTCGACCAGAGGCTCGGCGACCGGCCCTGGGGCGGCCGCCTGCCAGGTGGGCCGGCGGCCCTTGCGAGCGTCGCCGTACAGGGTGAACTGACTGATCACCAGGAGCGGCGCCGCGATGTCGGAGCAGGACTTCTCGCCCTGAAGGACGCGGAGGGTCCAGAGCTTGGCGGCCAGCCTCGCCGCCTCGGCCGCGGTGTCGGTGTGGGTCACGCCGACCAGGACGAGCAGGCCGGGCTCGTCGATCGCGCCGACGGTGCGCCCGTCGACGACCACGGACGCGGAGCTCACTCGTTGTACGACTGCTCGCATGGGATCCCATTCTGGCCCAGCTGGAACGCTCCGTAGACTCGCCCCGAAAGGGGAGGCGATATGTCGCTGGTGGTGGAGGTCGTCCGGTCCGGGTTCGTGGAGTCCAGGCACCAGGCCCGGATGCTGACCTTCGACGCCGACGGGCGGCCGGGTGAGACGCACGGGGCGGTGCACGTTCCGGCGTCGCCGCGGTCGTCGATGAAGCCGTTGCAGGCTCTCGGCATGCTGCGCGCCGGGCTCCGGCTCGATGGTGAGCTGCTCGCGCTGGCCTGCGGCTCGCACGCCGGTGAGCCGTACCACGTCGACGGCGCGCGGAAGATCCTGGCGGGGGCGGGGCTGGACGAGTCGGCGCTGCGATGTCCTGAGGACTACCCGGAGGACCGGGCGGTGACCGAGCGGAGCCGGGTCCGCATGAACTGCTCGGGCAAGCACGCGGCCATGCTCGCCACCTGCGTGGTCAACGACTGGCCGGTCACCGGCTATCTCGATCCGGCGCATCCGCTGCAGCGCGCGATCCGCGCCACGGTGGAGGAGCTGACCGGCGAACGGGTCGCGGCCTCGGGAGTCGACGGGTGCGGCGCGCCGCTCTTCTTCGTTTCGATGGTGGGCGTGGCCCGGGCGTTCCGCACCTTTCCGCTCGCCGCCGATGACTCGTTCGAACGACGGATCTATCACGCCATGACGGCCCACCCGGAGTGGACGTCCGGCACCGGCCGGATGGAGGCCACGCTGATGCGGGCCGTTCCGGGGCTGATGCTGAAGGCGGGCGCCGAGGCGTTCGAGGCGTTCGCGCTCGCCGACGGCCGGGTGGGGGTGGTCAAGGTCGAGGACGGATCGAGCCGGGCCCGCACCCCGCTGACCGTGGCCGCTCTGCGTGCTCTGGGAGTCGACGTCGACCTGCCCGCCACGCCGGTCATGGGCGGTGGCCGCCCGGTGGGCGAGCTGCGCGTCACCGCCTCCTGAGAGCTCCTGAGGGCTGCCCTGGTGCGCGTCGCGCACCGGCCCCTCGGGCGTGGTCCCGCACCGGCCTCTCGGACGTGTCACGGGCCGGCGTCTCGGGCGCGTCGCGCACCGGCCCGGGATGCGACCCGGGTGCCTTCAGGTGCGTCCGGCGCCGGCGGCTCGCAGGAGGTCGGCGATCTCGTGCTGGCCCTTCGCGACCGCGTGCTCCAGCGGTGTGACGCCGACGTTGTCGGCCAGGTCGGGGGCGGCGCCGGCGGCCAGCAGCAGCCGGACGATCTCCTGGTAGCGCTCGGACCCGTCGCCCAGGATGATCGCCTCCAGCAGGCCGGTCCAGCCCAGGTCGTTGACGTGATCGACGTCGATGCCCGTCTTGAGCACCTCGCGCACGTACTCGACGTGGCCCCGCTCGCAGGCGGGGAGCAGCGAGACCCCGCCGTAGCGGTTGCGGACGGTCAGGTCGGGCCCGGCGGGCAGCAGCGCGCGCATCATCGCCACGCTGCCGGTCACCCCGGTCACCAGCCACGGGGTGTCGTGCTGGGCGTCCGGCGCGTCGGGGTCGGCCCCGGCCGAGACCAGGATCTGCGCGACCTCCACGTGGTCGGCCGCCACGGCCAGCAGCAGTGCGGTGCGGCCCCGACTGTCGCGGGCGTCGACGTCGGCGCCTTCGATCACGGCCTCGCGCACAGCGGCGGCGTCGCCGGTCACGGCGGCTGTGAGCAGCTGTTCCTCGAGCACGCCTGATCCTTTCACGCCGGACCGTACGGCTACCCGCAGGACGCTCGTGACACGTCAGAGGGTGCGGAACTGGCGGCTGGCCGAGATCGCGCCCGAGGTCGTCGTGGTGAACGTACGCATCGACCCCGCGAAGTTCGACAGGTCCCACTCGGCCGGCCCGTGGTACCAGTAGAGGTTGTCGGCCTGGTGCCCGTTGCCGGTGACCGAGGCCACCACGCGTGACCAGTGCTCCACCCCGTCGAAGATGACGGCGTACGGCAGGTAGCGGGAGAACAGCTCCACCCGGTGCTGCTCGGGCACCTCGCCCAGCTCTCCGGAGAACAGATACTCGCGAAACCCCAGCGTGTGGGCCAGCGCGGCCGACCCCTTGGCGGTCTTGGCCGGCATGTACTGCCCGCCGACGGCCAGCGCGCCGCCCGCGATGATCACGGCCAGCCCCAGCAGCCCGTACGTGGTGAACCAGGCCAGCGCCACCGTGGCCAGCACGCCCACGCCGATGAGCACCACACCGATCAGCGTCCACCGGGTGCGCTCGGTGTCGGGGCGGCGGGCGAACCAGCCCTGCGTGACCACGTCGCGGTAGAGGGCGTCGCGGACCTCGCCCAGATGGCTGGCGAAGGAGCCCGACAGCTGCGACAGCAGCACGGCGTCACGGCCCTCGAAGATGGCGTCGTAGAGGGCCTGTTCGTACGGCAGCAGCGTGCCGGTCGGCGCTTTGGGCAGCCGTACCAGCATCCAGTCGGGCGCGTCGTAGGTCTGGCGTGGCTGCTCGTCGATCCGCAGGTAGCCGCGGACCGCCAGGTCCACGATGGTCGCCGTCACGTCCACCACGTCGGCCTGTTCGTCCACCAGCGTGCCGATCTGGCCCGGCCGGACCCCGTCGGGCGGGGAGAAGTGCCCGTTCTGCACCGGGTCGATCGCGCCCTTCTCGTGGTCGGCGACCCGGGCGTCGCGGCCGCGCGTCCAGTAGAGCAGGCCCAGGCCGCCGAGCATCAGCACCAGGAGGCCGGCCAGGGCGCCACCGGTGACGGTGTCGAGCGTGAAGGCGCTCGCCAGCGAGAAGCGCCTCTCCAGGATCGGCCCGCCGCCGCTCGCGCCCTTCGGGTAGCCGACGACGACGGTGAGCGCCTGGCCGGCGGCGAGGTTCTCCTGCTCGAAGTCGGCTTCGGTGCCGGTGTGGTTCATGGAGGCCGACGTGCAGCCGATGGCGGAGGTCAGCTCACCGGCGAAGCACGACAGCGCCTGCACCGGGCCCGGCCCGCTCACCTTGACGGTGGCCTTGGTGACGGGGGTGTCCCAGCCGTTGACCGCGAACCAGCGCAGCTCCTCGACGTCGCCCGAGGCGGTCACGGCGCCCTTGACGTCGTACTCGACGGTGGCCGGGGCCGTCACGGTGAGCACGTCGCCGGTCAGCTTGCCGCCCTTGACGTTGGAGATCTGGTAGAGCCGGTCGTTGTCGTCGTCGTAGCGGGTTCGGGTGAGGAACGTCCGCCTGAGCTCGCCCGTGCCTCCGGTGATCTTCTCGACGACGTGCAGCGTGCCACCCTTGCCGAGGGTCAGGGTGATCTCGTCGCTGATGCCGGCCTCAGCCATGGCGGGCGCGATGGAGGTCAGTGCCAGAACGGCCGCGACCAGTCCGGCCAGCGTGAGCCTGATTCCCGTCATGGCCGCAGATCGTAGCGGTTCGTCCCCTGTTGGGGTGAGTGAGCGACAGGTTCGTGATCAGTCGAGCGCGATGCCCACCGCTCGGCGCACGCTCGTCGGGGCGCCTCCCGGCGTTGGCCCGAGCAGCACTGCTTGACGGGCCGCGGTCGGTCGTGGAAGGACGGAGCTGACAGCGCTTCCCTCGCGCCAGGAGACCCGATGAACGAGGCCATCGAAGCGATCAGATCGGGCGACATGCCCACGTTCCGGCGCCTGCTGGCGGAGGATCCCTCGCTAGCGCGCGCCCGGCCCGACGGTCAGCGCACACTCCTCCACACGGCCACCGACTGGCCCGGTCACCTGCCGCACGCCACGGCGACGATCGCCGCGCTGGTGGCGGCGGGCGCCGACGTCGACGCGCCGTTCGCGGGCGATCACGCGGAGACGCCCCTGCACTGGGCGGCCAGCAACGACGACGTGGCCGCCGTCGACGCGCTGCTCGACGCGGGAGCGGACGTCGACGCGCCGGGCGCGATCATCGGCGGTGGCACACCGCTCGCCGACGCGGTGGCGTTCGGCCAGTGGGCGGCGGCCTGCCGCCTCGTCGAACGCGGCGCCCGCGTCGAGCCCCGGCACGCGGCGGCCCTCGGCCTCGCCGACCAGGTCACGGTCACCGATCAGGAAGAGCTCGACCTCTGCTTCTGGTACGCCTGCCACGGCGGCCGGCGCGAGATCGCGGAGCGATTGCTGGCCCAGGGCGCGTCCCTCGACTGGGTGCCGCCCTGGGAGCGGCTCACGCCCCTGGACGCGGCCGAACGTCACGGCTTCACCGACCTGTCGGCCTGGCTGCGTGCCCAGGGCGCCCGCCCGGCGGCCGCCCTGTAGCAACCGCTGTCGGGGGCTACGCGCGAAGGCCTCCTCACGCGGCAGGACGCGCACGTCGATGCGGCGGTCGGCGAGGATCTCGGCGTTGAGCGTCCATGCGATGCGTTGAGCGTTGTTGAGCGTCCGGGTGATGCGTTGAGCGTTTGGTTTCAGCGTCACGGAGCTCTCCCTCTTGCTATCGTCCTGGTGTTCGGATGGCTTGCGAGAACCAGGCCGCCATCCGTGGAAGAAGGTCAAGTCGGCAGCCTAGGACCATCGAGGTGGCCATGCGTGGCTTGGTGTGGCACCCCCTGCTCGCGCCGGTCGCGATTATCTTGGCGATTTGTACGGCTATAGCGGGATGTGCGGCCGATCCCGAGGCCCTGCGTCCGAGCACCCCGGCCGCCCCGTCGGGCCTCTTCACCTCCGGCCCCGTCGCACCCAGCGCCTCTGCCGGCCCGCCCCGATCCGAGGCCGATGTCCCTGGGGCCGGGGCAGGACACTCCGGGCCGTGGCCGGCGCCGGTGATGATGGTGATCGGTGACAGCTTCGCCGTGGGGTCCGGTCCGGTGCCCCGCTGGCAGGCCTACGCGTGCGAGGCCGCCCGTCTGCTCGGCTGGCAGCCGGTCATCGCGGGCGCGGGCGGCACCGGCTATCTCAGCAGGGGGCGCGCCGGCCGTACCTTCCAGGAGTCGTTCGAGGCGGAGCTGGCCTGGCGGCCCGCACCGGACGTGCTGGTCATCTCGGGAGGTCACAACGACCTCCGCTGGGCCACGCCGGACGTGCGCCGCGCGGCCGCGAGGCTGGCCGCCACAGCCGGGGCCCGGTGGCCGCACACGAGGATCGTGCTGATGGGCCCGATCTGGCTGGACACGCCCCCGCGCAAGGCCTATCGGATCCGTGACGCCGTGGCCGAGGCCGCGCGGGAGGCGGGGATCGGCTTCCTCGACCCGCTGGAGCGGCGCTGGATCACCGGCGCCCACGAGAAGGTGCTGCTGCCGGACGGCGTGCACCCGACGCGGTCGGGCCATCTGCTCCTGGCCCGATGGCTGGCAGGGGAGCTGAGCGCCTAGCCGGCTGCTACAGGCGTGGCTACGCGGTGTTCACCAGGGCCCGTAGGGGCCGCTGCTGCTGCCGCCGCGGCCCATGCCCTTGACGGCGGGCTTCACGTCGACGATGTAGATGACGGAGGCGATCACCGCGGCGATGGAGAAGATGCTGACGGCGCCGAGCCCGATGAACTGCGCGCCGCCGATCATCGAGAACGCCAGCAGGAACGACCACGCGCCGGCGCCGGAGAACAGGGTCGCCAGGCCGAGGATGATCAACCAGATGTTCTTCTTCAGCTTGCCCGCGGAGGTGAAGGCGGCCTGGTCCACGCGCAGCGCGTGGACCAGCGCGTAGACGGACATGCCGAAGATGCCGACGGAGAGCAGCAGGAAGAGAAGGTTGAGGCCACCGTTGATGAGGTTCATGTGTTCGCTCCGCCCAATGCTCGCGATGAATCGGCTTCAGCCTAACGGGCGTGCCCGTCCGGCGGGCACACCGGCGACGAAAGGCCCGCCTCCCTCTGGGAGACGGGCCCCACGCGTCGCCGGTCAGGCCTTGGTCTTGGTGGTGCGGGCCGGCTTCTTGACCGGGGTGGCGACGGGCGGCTCGGCGGCCACCGACACCTCCTCCAGCTCCAGCGCGGCCTCGCCGCTCACCTTGCTGACGGCCTTGCGGCCCCGGGAGGCGAAGTCCTCGTAGACCTCGTTGGCCCGGTGGGTGATCTGGTCGGCGTACTCGCGCGCCTTCTCGGGGAACTCCTTGGCGAAGCCCTCGGCCTTGCCGGCGTAGACGCGGGCCTTCTCCGGCAGGTCCTTGGCGAGGTCGGCGCGCCGCGACTGCAGCCTCTGCAGCTGCTCGGGCAGCTCACGCAGCTTCTCGACGGCGAAGTCGCCGACGCCCGCGACGGCGTAGAACGGCTTGGACTCGGTGAGCTTCTTGACTTCGGTGGTGAGCGGCATGGGTTAACCTTCCTTGGTTTCCTGGTTGACGGTGCCGTTGCCCCCGGAAGCCGCGTAGGGCTCAAGAGCGGCGAGGAATTCCTCCGGCAGCGGCGGCTCGTCGTCCGTCACGGAGTCGCCCCGGGGATGAGCCTTCTGGGAGGTCTGCTCGTCTTCGGGGTGCTTCTCCTTGCGGAACGACTCGTAGATATCGATCAGCACCTGACGTTGTCTCTCGGAGAGGTGCGCGTCGGCCCTGATGGCGGTCACCACGTCACTCGGCGTCTCCCGGTCCTCGATGAGGCCCGCCTGCACGTAGAGCGCCTGTGAGGAGATTTGCAAGCCCTTGGCGATCTGGTTGAGGATCTCCGCGCTCGGCTTGCGCAGCCCCCGCTCGATCTGGCTCAGGTAGGGGTTGGAGACCCCCGCCGCTGACGCGAGCTGGCGCAGGGAGATCTTCGCCTGCTGCCGTTGCTCGCGGATGTACTCGCCGATCGAGCCGACCTTCGGTAGTGCCATAGGGCTTATTCTGCCCCGCACTGCTTGCAATTGCAAACGGTCTGGTTAACACCAGCAAGCGTTAAAGCTGGTAGACCCACAGCAGGGACGCGGACGTGACCAATGTCACGGAGCAGGCCAGCAGCATGTAGCGCAGGCCCGGGGCCAGGTCGGGATCGGGCTTGATCAGGCGGTCCACCCGGGCCATGACGTGGTGGGCGTGCAGGCTGATCATGCCCTGGGGCGTCGGCATGGCGCCTGCCGTGCCGAATCTGAGCAGGGCGGTGGCGAGCCGGCGCGGTGAGCAGTAGCGGCGGGCACGGTCGTCGGCGGCCATCTCGACGAGCAGCTCGACCTGCGACTGGGCGTCGCTCACCACCTTGGACCAGGGCAGAGCCCGGCGCAGCGCGGCGAACGGCAGCAGGACGAGGTCGTGACGCTCGCGTACGTGGGCCGCCTCGTGCGCGAGGACGGCCGTCAGCTCGTCCTCTGACAGGAGCTTGAGCGCGCCCTCGCTGACCACCACCTGCGAGCGCAGGCCGGGCACGCAGTAGGCGGCGGCGCTCGGATGGTCGAGCACCCGCACACCCGGCACGACCGGGTTGTCGTGGGAGATCAGCGCGAGCAGCGTGCGGTGGCGCCTGCGCGCCCGCAACGCCTGCACGCCCGCGGTGAGCAGCACCACGACGAGCACGGTCAGGCAGGTGATGCCGGCGACCATGGCCACCAGGTGGGCCAGGTCCCACGGCTCGCCCGGAGCCATGCCCTGGGCGAACGCGAGCAGGCCCGGCAGCACGCCCACCTCGTAGGGCTGGACGGCGTAGGCGAGCATCGCGCCGGTGGTGGCCAGCCCCCAGGTCACGCCGAGGGACTGCCAGAGCAGGATCGCGACCCGGGGGGACCGAGAGGTCCAGCGGGCGGTCGTGAAACGCCAGGCCCCGAGCGCGCACGCCACAGCGAGCGCTGCCAGCGCCGCTGCCGTGATCACTCGTCCTCCAGCTCCGTGAGGGCTCTTCGCAGGATCTCCGCCTCCGGGCCGGACACGGCCTGGGCGAAGCGGGTGAGGGCGGCCGACCGGTCGCCCGTCATGTCCAGTGCTCCCAGCATAAGCTCGGCGACGTACGCGTCGCGGCTCTCCGCCGGAGAGTAGCGCCACGCGCGGCCGTCACGGGTGCGCTGGAGGAAGCCTTTGCGGGTGAGGCGGTCGAGGACGGTCATGACCGTGGTCGGGGCCAGGTCGCGGTCGGCGATGAGCCTGCCGACCTCGCGGGCGGTCAGTGGGGTGTCCTCCGCCCAGAGGATGTCCATGATGCTGCGTTCGAGCTCGCCAAGACCCTTCACACTCTCCAGCGTAGTACTACAACGTGTCGAGCATGCAGCGGGGAGCTGGGAAACCTAGTGGACGGCGGCCCAGGGAAGGGTGATCTCACCCAGGCGCCACCTGGCCACACCGCCGAGCGGCGGGTGCCGGAACACCGGCCACGACCCGCTCAGCGCGCTCACCGACGCCAGCCAGCGCTGCCGCAGCCCGTGAGCGCCGTAGGGGGCGCTGACCGCCCAGGCGTGGTCGAAATCACGCAGGAAGGCGTGGATCCGCTCGCCGGGCACGTTGCGGTGGATGAGCGTCTTGGGCAGCCGGTCGGCCAGGTCCGAGGGCCGTTCGAAGGCGTCGAACCGGGCGGAGAAGGTGATCGTGCGCGGCCCGCCGGGCGACAGGCCCACCCAGACCGCGCGGTGACCCGTCTCGGAGCAGGTGCCCTCCACGAGGGCGCCGCCGGGCGCGAGCCCGCCGCGCAGCACGTCCCACCAGTGCCACGCCTCCGCCTCGCCGTACTGGCGCAGCACGTTGAAGGCGCGCACCAGCGCCGGCGGGCGCGCGACCGGCAGCTCGAAGCCGCCGAGCGCGAAGCTCAGCCCCTCGCGTTCGTACGGCTTCGCCAGCGCGACCCGCTCGGGGTCGATCTCGATGCCCACGACCTCGACGCCGGGCACCACCCGGCGCAGCCGGGTGAAGAGCTCGAGCGTGGTGACGTGGGAGGCGCCGTATCCCAGGTCCACCACGAGAGGGCGTGAGGCGGCGCGGAGCATCGGGCCGTGCACGGCGGCGATCCACCGGTCGGCCCGCCGCAGCCGGTTGTGCGCGGTCGTGCCCCGGGTGATCGAGCCGGCCGGTCTAACCACTGACGCGGTGCACCTTGTGCTGGGCGGCCTGGGCGCGGGGGCGCATCACCACGCGGTCGATGTTGACGTGGGCGGGCCGGGTCACGCACCAGGCGATGGCGTCGGCCACGTCGTCGGAGGTCAGCGGGTCGGGCACGCCCTCGTAGACGCGGGAGGCGGCCGTGGCGTCGCCGCGGAAGCGGGTGACGGCGAACCCCTCGCTGCGCACCATGCCGGGCGCGATCTCCACGACGCGCACCGGCTCGCCGACCAGTTCCAGCCTGAGCGTGCCGGCCATCGAGGACTGGGCGTGCTTGGCCGCGACGTAGCCGCCCCCGCCCTCGTAGGGGGTGAAGCCGGCGGTCGAGGTCAGCAGCACCAGCACCCCGTCGCCGGAGCCGATCAGCCTGGGCAGCAGCGCCCGGGTCATGCGCAGCGTGCCGAGCACGTTGGTGTCGTACATCCGCTGCCAGTCGTCCACCCGGCTCTCGGCGACCGGCTCCATGCCCAGCGCGCCGCCGGCGTTGTTGACCAGCACGTCGCAGCGGTCGAGCGAGGCAGCGAGCGCGTCGACGGACTCCTGGGAGGTCACGTCGAGCGTGAAAGGCGTGATTGAGGGCACTTCGGCGGCGAGCTTGTCGAGGCGTTCGCGCCGTCTGGCGCCCGCCACCACGTGGTAGCCCTCGGCGGCCAGCCGGCGGGCCGTAGCCTCGCCGATGCCGCTGCTCGCGCCGGTCACCACAGCCGTCTTCGTCATGGCCTCCATCCTGCCAGGCCGTCCCAGAGCCACCCCCGCTGTCACCACATATCGGGAATGTCGAAAAGATCTGTGTAGTTGTAAGTCGCTTGGAGGTGGTGTCGGGTGAGGCGACGACGGGTCGACCGGGTCGCGACCATCAGCATGCACACGTCACCGCTGGAGCAGCCGGGCACCGGCGACGCCGGCGGGATGAACGTGTACATCGTCGAGTCCGCGAAACGGCTCGCCCAGCTGGGCGTCGAGGTGGAGATCTTCACCCGGGCCACGGCCAGGGACCTGCCACCGGTCGCCGAGCTCGCCCCCGGGGTCCTGGTCCGCCACCTGACCGCCGGGCCGTACGAGGAGCTGGACAGGGGCGACATGCCCGGTCAGCTGTGCGCGTTCCTGTCAGGGGTGCTGCGCACCGAGGCCATGTACGACCCCGGACGCTACGACGTCATCCACTCGCACTACTGGCTGTCCGGCCAGGTCGGCTGGCTGGCCAAGGAACGCTGGGGCGTGCCGCTGGTGCACACCATGCACACCATGGCCAAGGTCAAGAACCAGCTGCTCGCCCATGGCGACAAGCCCGAGCCGCAGGCCCGCGTGGTGGGCGAGGAACAGGTCGTGGAGATCGCCGACCGGCTCGTGGCCAACACCACCGACGAGGCCCGCGAGCTCATCGACCTGTACGGCGCCGCCGAGGAGCGCGTCGCGGTCGTGAACCCCGGTGTCAATCTCACCGTTTTCCAGCCCGCTTCACAGGCCATCGCCCGGCGACGGCTCCGGCTGCCGAGGGACGCCCGCGTCCTGCTGTTCGTGGGCCGGATCCAGCCGCTGAAGGCGCCCGACGTGCTGCTGCGCGCCGCCTCCCGGATGCTCATCGACGACCCCTCGCTGCGCGGCCGGCTGGTCGTCGCCTGCGTGGGCGGCCCCTCCGGCAACGGCCTGGCCAGGCCGTCCATCCTCACCGAGCTGGCCGCCGAGCTGGGCATCTCCGACGTCGTCCGGCTGGTGCCGCCGGCGCCGCAGGCCGAGCTGGCCGACTGGTACCGCGCCGCCGACGTGACCGTCGTGCCCTCCCACAGCGAGTCGTTCGGCCTGGTGGCCCTGGAGTCCCAGGCCTGCGGCACCCCGGTCGCCGCGGCGGCCGTCGGAGGGTTGCGCACCGCCGTACGGGATGGAGTGTCCGGCGTGCTGGTCGACGGCCACGACTCCGACGCGTGGGCGAGCGTGCTGCGCCGCTTCGTCACCTCGCCCCGCTGGCGCGACAGCCTGTCGACGGGCGCCCGCGCGCACGCGGCCGGCTTCGGCTGGCAGGCCACGTCCGCGCACCTGCTGGAGGTCTACGCCGACGCCGTCGCCCACCTCCGCCCGGTGCCCGTCGCGATCAGCTCGTAGGCTGTACGTCATGCGCGAAGTCGTCGAAGCCGCGCTCAAGGCCGCGGACGTCTCCTACGACGAGCCGCGACCCGGGGCGTTCCTGGCGAAGCTGCCCGGCCAGCACAAACTGGCCACCATGACCTGGCTGATCGTCGGCGAGCAGGCGCTGCACATCGAGGCGTTCTTCTGCCGCCAGCCCGACGAGAACCACACCGAGTTCTACCGCTGGCTGCTCGGCAAGAACGGCGGCATGTACGCCGTCCACTTCTCGCTCGACGCCGTCGGCGACGTCTACCTGGTCGGCCGGCTGCCGCTCTCGGCCATCACCGAGGACGAGATCGACCGCGTCCTCGGCTGCGTGCTCACCTACTCCGACGAATGGTTCGACCGGGCGCTGGAGCTGGGCTTCGCCTCCTCGATCAGGCGCGAGTGGGAGTGGCGGGTCAAGCGCGGCGAGTCGCTGGCCAACCTCCAGGCGTTCGCGCGCTTCGCCGACCCCGACCGCCCCTGACCGACACGAACCATAGGATTGGGCCCATGGCGACTTTGGTGCTGCTGCGACACGGCGAGAGCGACTGGAACGCGAAGGGCCTGTTCACCGGCTGGGTGGACGTGAGCCTGTCGGCCAAGGGCGAGGACGAGGCCCGCAGGGGCGGCGACCTGCTGGTCGAGGCCGGGGTGCGGCCCGACGTGGTGCACACGAGCCTGCTGACCAGGGCCATCCAGACGGCCCAGCTCGCGCTGGGCGAGGCCGGCCTGGAGTGGCTGCCGGTGCACCGCTCCTGGCGGCTCAACGAGCGCCACTACGGCGCGCTGCAGGGCAAGAACAAGGCGCAGACGCGCGAGGAGTTCGGCGAGGAGCAGTTCATGCTCTGGCGGCGCTCCTACGACGTGCCGCCGCCCCCGATCGCCGACGACGACGAATACTCCCAGGCGGGCGACCCCCGCTACGCCCTGCTGCCCCCGGAGCTGATGCCCCGCACCGAGTGCCTCAAGGACGTCGTCGACCGCATGCTGCCCTACTGGTACGACGCGATCGTCCCCGACCTGGCGGCCGGCCGCACCGTGCTCGTCGCGGCCCACGGCAACTCCCTGCGGGCCCTGGTCAAGCACCTCGACGGCATCGGCGACGAGCAGATCGCCGGGCTCAACATCCCGACGGGCATCCCGCTGCGCTATGACCTCGACGCCGACTACCGTCCGCTGCGGCGGGGCGGCGAGTACCTCGACCCCGAGGCCGCCAAGGCGGCCATCGAGGCGGTGGCCAACCAGGGCCGCTGAGCGGCCTCAGACCCTGTCGGCGGGGCGCGAGCCGGTCACCATGTAGACGACCGACTCCGCGACGTGCACCGCGTGGTCGGCGTAGCGCTCGTAGTAGCGGCCGATCAGCGTGATGTCGATGGCCGGCTCCACCCCGTGCTGCCACTCCTTGGCCAGGATGTCCTTGAACAGCCGGCGGTGCAGCCGGTCCATGGCGTCGTCGTCCTGGTCGAGCTCCATGGCCGACTCCACGTCCCGGGACGCCACGCAGCTGCCCGCCTTGGTGACCAGGTTCTCGGCGATCTGCCCCATCTGCACGATCGTGGAGCGCATCTCCGGAGGGATCGCCGAGTCGGGGTGCCGCAGCCGCGCGACCTTGGCCACGTGCACGGCCAGGTCGCCCATGCGCTCCAGGTTGGTGGCCATCCGCAGCCCGGTGATGACCATCCGCAGGTCCACCGCCACCGGTTGCTGCCGGGCCATCAGGTCGAAGATGGACGTCTCGATGTCGTCGAAGACCGCGTTCACCACCTCGTCGCGCGAGATGACGCTCTCCGCGAGCTGGAGATCGGCGTCGAGCAGAGCGGTCGTGGCCCGGGAGATGGCCGAGCGGACAAGCCTGGTCATCTCCACCAGCTTGTCGGTCAGGGAGTCGAGTTCCTCGTGGTACGCGTCGCGCATGCCGCCACCGTATTCGCGGGTCGATGAACGAACTTCGACACCAAGATGAACTTTGCGGGAAAGCCCCCTTCATCCCCTGGTGAGAGGTCTGTCGCCGACAAGCAGCCGCCTACCATCGAAGACATGAGTGAGATGGCCATGAGCTTCGCGGCCCTGGCCGGCTTCGTC
The DNA here is from genome assembly GCF_059358955.1 of Nonomuraea sp. CX421. Lineage (NCBI taxonomy): Bacteria > Bacillati > Actinomycetota > Actinomycetes > Streptosporangiales > Streptosporangiaceae > Nonomuraea > Nonomuraea sp. CX421. Next base: position 37,455 of record NZ_JCADBK010000035.1, read on the forward strand.
GTGGGCGCCCTGGCTGTTCTCTTCTACCGCAACCAGATCGAGGCCCCCCGCCGGGCCGAGACGCCCGGGGAGACCGACCCCGCCGTGCTGCCGCAGGGCATCGCGTCGGTGCTCGCCGTGCTGCCGTCCTCGGCCGTGGTGCTCGACGCCCACGACCGCGTGCTGCGCGCCAGCTCGGCCGCCCGCGCGTTCGGTCTGGTCAAGGGCGACCGGCTGATGGCCGCCGAGCTCCTCGCCCTGGCCCGGCAGGTACGAAGAGACGGCGAGATCCGCGAGACCGAGATCGACGTGGCCGGCCACAAGTTCGGCCAGGAGACCACCAACTTCGCCGTCCGCGTGGCCCCCCTCGGTAGCCACGGCCAGGTGCTGGTGCTCGCCGAGGACCAGACCGAACGCCGCCGCGTCGAGGCCGTGCGGCGTGACTTCGTGGCCAACGTGAGCCACGAGCTGAAGACCCCGGTGGGCGCGCTCAGCCTGCTCGCCGAGACGGTCCAGGACGCCGCCGACGACCCCGAGGCGGTCACCCGCTTCGCCGCCCGCATGCAGCACGAGGCCGCCAGGCTCACCTACCTCGTACAGGATCTGATCACACTGAGCCGGATCCAGGGCGCCGAGGCCATCCCCACCCCCGGCCAGGTGCCCATCGACGAGGCCGTCCACGACGCCATCGACTACTGCAACACCCGCGCCGGCGCCAAGGACATCACCCTCGTCAGCGGCGGCACCGAGGGCCTGCGCATCTGGGGCGACGAGGAGCTGCTCGTCACCGCGCTGCGCAACCTCATCGACAACGCCATCGCCTACAGCCCCGAGCACACCCGGGTCGTCATCAGCACCAGGCCGGCGGGCGACTCCGTCGAGATCAGCGTCAGCGACCAGGGGATCGGCATCCCCGAGGAGGCGCTGGAGCGCATCTTCGAGCGGTTCTTCCGCGCCGATCCGGCCAGGTCGCGCGCCACCGGCGGCACGGGCCTCGGGCTCGCCATCGTCAAGCACGTCGCCGCCGCCCACGCGGGCGAGGTCTCTGTCTGGAGCAAGGAAGGCTCCGGCTCCACCTTCACGCTGCGGCTGCCCGCCTTCGGCGGCACCGCGGTGGCCGTACCACCCTCGATCTCCCTGGAGGCCGCCCCATGACCCGAGTGCTCGTCGTGGAGGACGAGGAGTCCTTCTCCGACGCCCTGTCCTACATGTTGCGCAAGGAGGGCTTCGAGGTCTCGGTCGCCGCGACGGGGCCCGAGGCGCTCGAGACGTTCGACCGCAACGGCGCCGACCTGGTGCTGCTCGACCTCATGCTGCCCGGCCTGCCCGGCACCGAGGTGTGCCGCTCGCTACGCCAGCGTTCCAAGGTGCCCGTCATCATGCTGACCGCCAAGGACAGCGAGATCGACAAGGTCGTGGGCCTCGAACTGGGCGCCGACGACTACGTCACCAAGCCGTTCTCGTCACGCGAGCTGGTCGCCCGCATCCGCGCGGTGCTGCGCCGCCAGGGCGACGCCGTGGAGGAGGTGGAGAGCGCCGTGCTCGCGGCCGGGCCCGTCCGCATGGACGTCGACCGCCACGTCGTGGCCGTGCGGGGCGACCAGGTGCAGCTGCCGCTGAAGGAGTTCGAGCTGCTGGAGGTGCTGCTGCGCAACGCCGGCCGGGTGCTCACGCGCGGCCAGCTCATCGACCGTGTCTGGGGAGCCGACTACGTGGGCGACACCAAGACCCTCGACGTGCACGTCAAACGGCTGCGCGCGAAGATCGAGTCAGACCCGTCCAACCCGCGCTGCATCCTCACCGTGCGGGGGCTCGGCTACAAGTTCGACGCCACCGACGGCTGACGGACCCCTGTTCCGGGCGCGGCTCACGCCGGGCCCGGAACAAGCGTTTCGGCGGGTCAGTGGGCGGTCTCCTCGGCGTGCTCGGCCGACGGCGTGGGCGTGGGCGTCGGGGCCGGGGTGGCGCCGGGGGCCGCGGGATACTCCGCGAACTCGCGGCTCCGGGTGACCACAGGGACGTTCATCGACACGCGCCCGGCGTTGGCGAAGTGGAGGTCCAGTTTGACGCTCTCGCCGCCTCTGAGGCTCTTGGAGAGGCCCTCCACCATGATCTGGGGCGTCGGCTTGCCCGTGTTGACGAGCTCATTGACGGGGAGCTGGATGGGCGCCGTCACCTTCACCGTGCCGAGGTCGCCGGCCGAGACCGCCTGCAGGGTGTCGGCCTTGTCCGCGGTGTTGAGGATGTTGAGGTAGATCGGGGCCGAGCCGCGCCACGCGAGCTGCGCGCCGGAGTCGGGGCCCAGGATGAAGGCCTGCGGGATGTGGATGTCGCGGGCGCCGTAAACGCCCGCCTCGATGAGCACGCCGGCCTCGTTGGGGGCGTACGCCTTGTTGGTGTCGGCGTCGAATCCCGCCGAACAGCCGGCGACTACGGGGGCCACCAGGAACGCGGCGGCGGCGACAATCCAACGACGGCTGGTCACGGGCGGGTTCTCCTTGGTTCGCGCGTGCGTGTTCGGGCAGCGCCTACCATATCGACCCGTTTCCATGGTCATATCCGTGCCCCCGCAGGTCATTAGGTATGTCCGCATATGCGATTCATAGAGTTGACCGCTTGTCAACCCCTAATATGCCGCTTTGACCTGCAGTTATGGTGATTTCACTGTTCCGGGAGCCTGTGGATGCGTGGTACTCTGGAGTACAGCGGAAGGGGTACTTGTCACATGACTTTCCAGGTCGGCGACACTGTCGTCTACCCCCACCATGGGGCTGCTCGGATCGAAGCAATCACGAAGCGATCCATCAAGGGTGAGGAAAAGACCTACCTGGTGCTCAAGGTCGACAAGGGCGACCTTACCGTCCAGGTGCCGGCGGAAAACGCGGAACTTGTCGGCGTGCGCGATGTTGTCGGTCAAGAAGGCCTTGAGCGGGTTTTCGACGTCCTTCGCATGCCGCACACGGAGGAGCCGACCAACTGGTCCCGTCGTTACAAGGCAAATCTGGAGAAGCTCGCCTCGGGCGACGTCAACAAGGTCGCCGAAGTCGTTCGGGACCTGTGGCGGAGAGACCGCGAGCGCGGTCTGTCCGCGGGTGAGAAGCGCATGCTCGCGAAGGCGCGGCAGATTCTGGTGAGCGAGCTCGCCCTCGCCGAGAAGACCAATGAGGACAAGGCCGAAGCACTACTCGACGAGGTCCTCAACTCCTGAATACGAACTTTCCACGGGTGGGCGTCGGTGTTGACGTCCACCCGTTCGCTTCCGGTCGTGAGCTCAACCTCGCCGGTCTGCACTGGCCCGGTGAGATCGGCCTCGCGGGCCATTCCGACGGCGACGCCGCCGCCCACGCGGCCTGCGACGCCCTGCTCTCCGCCGCCGGTCTCGGCGATCTGGGCGGCCTGTTCGGCACCGCCGATCCGCGCTGGGCGGGCGCCTCGGGCCTCACGCTCCTCAAGGAGACGGCGCGCCAGGTGCGTGCCGCCGGTTTCGAGATCGGCAACGTGGCGATCCAGGTGATCGGCAACCGGCCGAAGCTCGCGCCACGCCGGGTCGAGGCCGAGCTGGCGCTCGGCGCCGCTCTGGGGGCCTTCGTCAGCCTCAGCGCGACCACCACCGACGGGCTCGGGCTGACCGGGCGCGGCGAGGGGATCGCGGCGATCGCGACCGCGCTCGTGGTCAACCTTCCCGCGTCCTGAGGCGTCCTTTTCAGGGATGCGTTGAGGGTGTCCCGGCGGGTGCCGCCTCCGGCCCGCCAAGCAATGGGGCGACGGTCCGTCACTGGCGCGGTACGGACCGTCGCCTTCCTCATGCGTAGTGTGGTGATTTGTCGGGTACTTCCCTTTAGGCAGCAACGTCTCGGGGGGAGTACACATGATCGGCGCGATTGTCTCCGCCATCATCATCGGCGCCATCGTCGGCGCGCTGGCACGGCTGCTCGTGCCGGGCAAGCAGCACATGTCCATCGGCCTGACGCTGATCGTCGGCATCGTGGCAGCGCTGATCGGCACTCTGATCGCCCATGCGTTCGGCCTGGCCGACACCAGGGGCATCGACTGGATCGAGCACCTGCTTCAGCTGGGGCTGGCGGTGATCGGCGTGGTGCTCGTTGTCCGGATGGGCATCAGCCGAGCGGGCAGAACACGACGAACCGATACCTGACCTGCCATTTTATAGGACAGTCGCATAATCGTCTGTTACGGGGTACTGACCTTTCCGTGAAGGTGAACGGCTCACCCTCATGGGGAGGTTTCGTACCATGACAATCCAGTCCATCCTTGGCGCCATCGTTATCGGCGCCGTCGTTGGCGCCATCGGTCGTCTGCTGCTTCCCGGCCGGCAGGCCATCGGGTGGATCCTCACCATCGTCGTCGGCATCGTTGCCGCCCTGCTGGGCACGCTCATCGCACAGGTTATGGGAGTCGAGACGACCTCGGGCATCGACTGGATCGAGCTGGTCATGCAGATCGTTCTCGCGATCGTCGGCGTCGGCCTCGTCGCCGGGCTCAAGCGCGGTAGCGGCACACGAGCCTAGATCCTCCGAGACACCTGGTTCTCACCAAGACACACGAAAGACCCGCCCGGGTGACCGGGCGGGTCTTCGCGCTGCCTCCCTGGGAGCTAGGGCTGCTCATTCCTCCGGAGGGAGCGGCGTGCTGCGGAGGCGGCCGGCGGGCGCGTCGGCCGTCGACCGGTCGGGCCCGTCCGTGTCGTGGATGACCGGGTGGGGAGCGGTGTCCTCCATGTCGCTGCCGCGTAGCCCGCCCTCGGTGGTGTCGGCGGCCTCCGGGCCGTGCTCAGGATCGGCGTCGCCCGTCTCCCCGGCCGGCTCGGTGAGCACGCGTACGGGCTGGGTGTCGACATCTCTGTCGGCCGGGGTGCGCGGGTGCACCAGGACGTCGGTCGGCTTCACCCGATCGCCCCACCGCACCGGGCGGCGCTCCCGCGGCTCCTCGGCCGCCGAGGGCGCGTCCTCGGCGGGCCCGTCCTGCGCCGCGTCGGCGTGCGCTGTCGAGGATGGGTCCTCTGCCGCGCCGGCATAAGCCTCCGTGGGCAGGCCCTCTGTGGCGCGGGCGTGCGGCTCCGGGTGCGGATGCTCCGCCTCGGCGGCGGGCTCCGGCGTCGGCAGCTGCCCCGACGTGCCCCCGTGCTCTGTCGCGGCGGAGTGCTCCGGCCCGGCCTTCGCCGCCGGGGTCCGTCCGCCCAACGGCACGGTGAGCTCTCGGGTCTCGCGGGTCTCGGGCTCGGGCGGGCTCTCGGGCGCGTACGCGGCCTCAGGGGAACGTACGGCGGGCTCTGAGGCGTCGCCGATACGCGCGGGCTCCGAGGTGGGCCAACTCGTCACGCGCTCGGAGATGGGCGGAGTCTCGGGGGCCGCCGTGGGGCCGACCACCGGTGTGGGCTCCAGCACCGGCTGGGCCGTGGGGACGAGCGGGGGAGGCGCCTCGGCGCCGCCGCCCCGGTGGAACGGCACCAGATCGTGCTCCGCCGTACGGTCGTCATCGTGCTTGACGGAGCCGCGGCGGTCCTGGACGTGCTTGATGAGCAGTAACCACAGCCACAGGGCGAGAGCCAGCATGACCCACGGCGCGACGGCCACGCCCACGGTGGCCGGTCGGGTCGCGACGTCCAGCCTGAGCGCGGTCGTGACGTCGACCGCGGCGGCGGCCACGATGAGCAGGACCAGCACGGTCGCCGTCTGGACCCGCACCAGCAGCCGGGCCGAGCGCAACAGCAGCAGGCTGATCAGCGCGACCACCAGGAGCGCGTCGAAGGCCGCCGGATAGAGATAGGCGAGGTCGGCGCGGGCCTCGCCCCGGATGGCGAGCGCCCGGAGGTCGTCGAAGGAGAGCGCGCACGCGGCCCCGGTGAGGGCGGCGACGGCGACGCCGGCCAGGGCGATGCCCAGGCGGCGCAGGGTGGTGGGGGGAGTCACGTCCATGGCGGTTCGAGCCTACAGAACAATGGAGGCCAGGACCGATCAAGGAGGAAGAGATGGCCGAGCTGTCCGAGGATGTCCGGGCACTGTTCGATGCCCCCAACTACGCCACGGTGACCAGCCTCAACCCGGACGGCGGACCACAGAACACGGTGGTGTGGGTGCGCACCGACGGCGACGACGTGATCTTCTCCACCACGGCGGGGCGGCAGAAGCCGCGCAACTACGAGCGCGACCCGCGGACCAGCCTGCTGATCATCGACCCGGCCAATCCCTACAGGTACGCGGAGGTGCGCGGCAGCGTCACGCTGGAGGACGACCCGGAGGGCGACCTGATCCAGGAGCTCTCGCTGAAGTACACCGGAAAGCCGTGGGAGGACAAGCCGGGGGTCAAGCGGCTGATCGTCCGGGTCAAGCCCGAAAGGGTCACCCTGCGCGGGTGATTATCAGGCATGCGAGCGCGGCTGAGGCGTTAGCCTTTGGTACGTGAGCCTGCACATCTACGACACCAGCGCGCGCGCCATCCGCGAATTCGTTCCGGTCGAAGCCGGCCGGGCGTCGATCTACCTGTGTGGGGCGACCGTGCAGGCTCCCCCGCACATCGGGCACATCCGCTCGGGTGTCAATTTCGACGTCCTCCGGCGTTGGCTGACGCGTTCCGGATATGACGTGATGTTCTGCCGCAACGTCACCGACATCGACGACAAGATCATCAGGATCTCCGCCGCGGAGAGCGTGCCCTGGTTCGTGGTGGCCGAGCGCAACCAGCGAGCCTTCACCTGGGCCTACGACACCCTCGGCTGCCTTCCGCCGACCGTCGAGCCGCGCGCGACCGGCCACGTGCCGGAGATGATCACGCTGATGGAGCGGCTGATCGAGCGGGGCCACGCCTACGCCTCCGGCGGCGACGTCTACTTCGACGTCCGGTCCTACTCCGACCAGTACGGCAAGCTCTCCAACCAGCTGCTGGAGAACATGCGGCCGGCCGCCGACACCGACGACGAGTCGTGCAAGCGCGACCCCCGTGACTTCGCACTGTGGAAGGGCGCCAAGCCCGGCGAGCCCACCTGGCCCACCCCGTGGGGCCCCGGCCGCCCCGGGTGGCACCTGGAGTGCTCGGCGATGGCGACCAAATACCTCGGGCCGACGTTCGACATCCACGGCGGCGGCATCGACCTGATGTTCCCGCACCACGAGAACGAGATCGCGCAGTCCCAGGCGGCGGGCGACGGCTTCGCCCGCTACTGGATGCACAACGGCATGCTCAAGATCGGCGCCGAGAAGATGAGCAAGTCGCTCGGCAATTCCCTGCTGATCCCCGAGATGGTGCAGAAGGTCCGGCCCGTCGAGCTGCGCTACTACCTGGCCGCGCCGCACTACCGTTCCTCGATCGAATACTCCGAAGAGGCGTTGCAGGAGGCCGCGGCCGCCTACCAGCGCATCGAGGGGTTCGTGACGCGGGCCGCCGAGGTCATCCACGACGTCGACGCGCACGCGCCGCTGCCCCAGGCGTTCGCCGACGCCCTCGACGACGATCTCGGCACCCCGCAGGCGCTCGCCGTGGTGCACGAGGTGGTGCGCGAGGGCAACGTCGCCCTGGCCCACGGTGACAAGGAAGCGGTGGCGCGGCTGCTGGCCGAGACGCAGAACATGCTCGACGTGCTGGGTCTCGACCCACGTTCGCCGCAGTGGCGTTCGGCCGGCTCCGACCTGAAGCCAGTGGTCGACACGCTGGTCGCGGTCGCGCTGGAGCAGCGCAAGGCCGCCCGTGAGCGTAAGGACTACGCCGCGGCCGACGCCATCAGAGACCGGCTGGCGACAGCGGGCATCACGGTCGAGGACACCCCGCACGGGGCCCGGTGGGAGCTCACCCGCTAGTCGACCGGGGCGAAGGCACGACGTTCGAGGGTCGCGTACGAACGGCCGAGCACGGCTGCCGGCAGCCTGGTGACCAGCCCGGCGTGGCGCTGGAGATGGCGCCGCTCCTCGGGGGTCGCGAAGCGAGCCCGCCACGGGAGCGCCCAGGTGACGCGCTTCAGCCAGCCGGTTCGCGGCATGCGCCGCTTCGCGCACGCGTAGCATGCGGCGCCCACGTACTCGGCGACCAGGGGCAGCACGTCCCGCTCCTGGTAGCGGAGATGCTCTTCGATTTTGCGACTGAGCACGCGGAGTACGGCCGCGAACGCTTTGACACCGGCGGTGGGGGTGGCGGCGAAGTCGTTCGCGACGGCGCGCAGGTCTTCGAGCAGCGGCACCACGGTCGCGTGCTCCGCGAAGTGGGACCGCAGATCGATGGCCTCACCCGCCAGCTCGCCGACGAGCGGCCACAGCACCTCGGCCTCCCAGTCGTGGTGGCGGGCGAGCTCCTCGCTGAGGAGCTTGACGTAGTCGCGGACCGCCATGGCCTGGTCCTTGTCGACCGTCGTGGGGCTCTCGTCGAGCTCCCGGGCGAGGAGGGCCAGCCTGCGAAGATCGTCACGCAGTGCCCGATGAACGACCCGGACCCCGGTGAGGTCCGGGAACGGCTCGTCGGTGCGGCGGCGTCCGGCGTCATGCGCACACGCCCTTCGGCGGGAGTCGTCCATTCGCTGGTCCTGCCAGGTTGATGGGGTCGTCCGGCCGATGCTCCGGTGAGTCGCCGGTGTCTGTTCGTGCGGGTGCATGTCTATTCCTGTCCTCCGGTGAGGTGAGCGGTGAGCAGGTTGAGCGCGCCACGTACGGCCCGCTCGAACGGCTCCGCCGTGCCCGCCGACATGGCCAGCACGTAGCCGCCCTGCACCACGGCGGTGATGGCGCAGGCGGCATCCGCGGGAACGAGAGCCTCGGAGAACTCTCCGCGCTCGCGTCCCTCCACGAGCAGTTCCCGGATGCGGTCGTTCAGCCAGGCGAAGGTCTCCTCCAGCGGTGCGCGCAGGGTGGGGCTGGCGACGATGTCGGGGTCGGCGGCCAGCCGGCCGATCCTGCAGCCGCGCAGCACGTCCCGCTCGCGCAGCAGGTAGGCCGCGATGCGCTCGTAGGAGGTGCCGGGCGAGGCAAGGCGTTCGGCAGCCTCGGAGCACAGCTGTTCGGCGCTGCGGCGGATGGCCTGGAGCGCGAGGTCCTGCTTGCCGGTGAAGTGGTGGTACATGCTGCCCTGACCGGCCTCGGCCCGTTGCTGGATGGCCTTAGGGCTGGTGCCGACGTATCCGCGCTCCCAGAGCAACTGCTGCGTGCTCTGGATCAGTCGCTCGGCGGTGTTCATCTCGCTATCGTACCTACTAGTAGGTACAAAAGGCTAATTTGCTATAAAACGGGCGATACTCCCCGGACTTGAGGCTGTCGATGATCCGTGATGACCTGCCGCCTGGCCGTGGCGCCGCCTGGCGCGGTCGCGCCGGCCCTCGGCTCGAAGGGCGTGAGGGGGGTGGCGGCCCGAGTACCCTTGATGCCATGGCAGCTGGGGGTAGGGCGTCGGGCAGACCCGCGAAGAAGAAGGGCCCGTCCAAGGGCACCGGAGGTCAGGGACGCCGGGGGCTCGAGGGCAAGGGGTCGACCCCGCCCGCGGAGATGCGCCACTGGTACAAGGACAAGGCGCGCACCGAGCGGGTCGCCCGCGAGGAGCGAGGCGGTCGCCGTCCCGCGCCCACGCGGCAGAGGCGCTCCGAGGACGCCCCCGAGTACATCGGCGGGCGCAACCCCGTGCTGGAGGCGCTGCTCGCCGGCGTGCCCGCCAACGCCCTCTACGTCGCCCAGCGCATCGACAACGACGACCGCGTCCGCGACTCCATCAAGATCGCCACCGAGCGTGGCATCGCCCTCCTGGAGTCCAGCCGCGACAAGCTCGACCGGCTCACCGAGGGCGCCATTCACCAGGGCATCGTCCTGCAGATCCCGGCCTACGACTACGCCCACCCATCCGAGCTCGTCGAGCTGGCCCACGACGCGGCCGAGACGCCGCTCGTTGTGGCCCTCGACGGCGTCACCGACCCCCGCAACCTCGGCGCCATCGCCCGCTCGGCCACCGCCTTCGGCGCCCACGGCCTGCTCATCCCGTCCCGCCGCGCCGCGGGAGTCACCGGAGGCGCCTGGAAGACGTCCGCGGGGACCCTCGCCAACCTCAGGGTGGCGCGCGCCGCCAATCTCACGGCCGCACTCCGCGAATACCGCGATGCCGGGCTGTTCGTCGTGGGCCTCGACGGTGACGGCACCATCGACATCGGTGACGCCGACCTGCTCAACGAACCGCTGGTCGTCGTCGTGGGCTCCGAGGGCAAGGGGCTGTCGCGGCTGGTGCGGGAGCAGTGTGACGTGCTGGTACGCATTCCGATGCAGGCGACCGCGGAGTCGTTGAACGCGGGAGTGGCTGCTGGGGTGGCGTTGTACGAGGTCGCTCGTCATAGGCGTCGGTGACCGTCTAGACTTGTGGCCGCGCCGACGTAGCTCAATCGGCAGAGCATCTGTCTTGTAAACAGAAGGTCAGGGGTTCGATTCCCCTCGTCGGCTCTGCAGTAGAAGCCCCTGAACAGCACTGATCTGTTCAGGGGCTTCTCGTTTGTCAGGACAATCTTGAGATTTTGCTAACAGGAGACTCCGTGACCCTGGAAGAGCAACCCGGCACATGGACCTACGATCCTGAGGCGGGAGGCCACATACATCTACCTGCGGGGTCCGATCGCGCCCGGTGGCGTGGCGCGGATGGTTACGGTGGACAGTCCCATAGTGAACCTCGGCCTGGACGAGAGCGGCAGGGGGATCGGTATCGAGATTCTCGCCGCGTGGCCAGGAGAATAGGAGAGGAGGGCCATCCCGAGCTGAGAGAGCCCTCTCACCTGGCGTGGATCTTCAGGCAGCGTTCTTGACGGCGTCGGCGAATACGTCCGCGGCTGTCGCCGCTTGCTCGTTGACGACATGCGCATAGACGCGGAGCGTGATGGCTGGGTCAGCGTGACCCAGTCGAGTCGCGACGACGTGGACGGGGCCCCCGCCGGGAGCAGCGTCGTCGCGTGGATGTGGCGAAGGTCGTGCAGGCGGGCGTGGGGGAGCCGGTTCCCTGGAGCTGATCGACAAGGCGTCTGCACTCCCCTCGTGATGAAGGGAAGAAGATGGGGTGTGGGACCCTTCATGCTATTTCGCGCGTATGGTCACCTCTGCTCGTCGGGCTTGAAAGGCCAGACGCAGTGTGAAGGTGCCCAATGTGAACAGATCGGCACCGTTCCAATCGAATTGTTCGACTTGTCCAGCAGGAGCGGCAGGCTGGGCGGTCACGCAGGTATGACCTTCCCGGTCCTCACGCCACTCGACAAGGTGAACATCCTCGAACCGGAAGACCACGACAGGGGTCTCGGTCAGCTCGGACGGAGTCCACTGCGGATCGTAGAGGAACTCCAGCCACAACACCGGCGGCCTGCCGGGCTGATAGGTCAGACACTTGAAGTCGGTGTCGTGGAGGTAGACATGAGCGTTCTTCTCGGTCCAGAACTCGTACAGCCCTGATTTGGGGGTGACGCCACGATCCTTGTCCCCAGTCACGCCGGCGAACTCGGTCACTGACATGAGGACATGGTCCTACAGACGAGAACGACGCCAGCAGGCCCCAAGCGGTGACAGCAGCGCCGGCAGTGGTACCCATTTACCACCAGAACGGGAGGTTGGATCGGCGGTCCTGCACGTCGTCGTAAACCGCACGCAGCCATGGCTGACGAACCTCTGGCAGGCGTGCCAGTGCGTGGAGGAACAACTGCCGGTCGAGCCGGAACGGGCTGGACGGCAGCGGCGGTGGCAGGTCATCGCGGTAGACACCGTCGGATAGCCCGCCCGACGCGGGACGGAGCCGCCGATTGCGGCTGAAGGCCATATACATCCATACATCGGCAGCCAGCGGCACCGCCACCTCCGTGGCGGACGACCATGTCTCCCCAGTTTGCGGGTGCTGCGGAACCAAAGCGATGTCCGTGACGGTGCCGGGCAGGCCCGGCCCTGCCCGGCCAGGGCTAGGCTCCTCGTCGGTGGCTCGGCCGGGAGCAGGGCATCGAGCGCCGGACGGAACGCATCGGCGACAGAGCCATTAGGAACCACGACCCGTGCACCGCCCGACGCGGCCAGCAGGTGGGCCAGCGCCACCGAGACCGCTGCCTCCCACACTGGGCTCCACGCCCCGATCGGCTCAACCGGCGGTCTCTCCGGCTGTTTCCCTAGTTCCTCCCAGCTGAGCACTCGGCGGACGGGCGCATCAACGTCGAAGAGACGTACTGCGCGCGGGTCCAGCTATACCCCCTGCCAGTACGAGCAGTCGTCGATGAGGGTGGCCACGGCATGCCCGCACTGCGCGCACGACAGGTTCGGACCGTCCCTGCCATCCAGACCGCAGCAGTAGCCGTCGCATCGCTCCGGAATCAGAACGGTCCCACAGACGTCACCCAGCGCGACCGCGACCGCTCCCGGCGGGCACGTTGGCCAGGAGCGTCCGTATCTCAGGTGTCAGGCCCCCGCAGTGGATGAGGATAAATGGCGGCTCGCAACCCGGCCAGGTCCGAGGAGACATAAGAAAGCCGCATGCCGTCCCGGAGGCGGCGATGGGCCAGCCGATCTTGCTAACCCATCCTGATCACCTCGGACACCGCTGTACGCACCTGGAAGCTGATCAAGCCACAGAAGCCGCTAAGCAGGAATGTCCAACAGTGGTAGACAGCCGTGGACGGCCTCAAGTCCCTGTAAATAGAAGATCAGGGGTTCGATTCCCCTCGTCGGCTCCCAGGTAGAAGGCCCTCGCGATCTTGGCGATGGCCTCTTGTTTCCACATGGCGAGCTTCATTTGGTCTCCTCCCAGTGCGCTGTCGCCTCTGGCGGCTATCCTCGCGGTATGAGCGCTCAGCCTGTTCATTCACAAGTTCCTCGGGAACCTCAGGTAGCGCGTACCGTCGACGGGATCGCCGCCGCGCTTCAAGGTGGCCGGCGGATGGAGTTCTACCGCGAGCTTGGTACGGCACAGCTGGATCAGGCTGAGGCGATCCTGCGCCGGTGGTGGTGTGAGGCGATGCTGGACACCGACCCCGAGGCGGAGCAGATTCGCCGGGCAGCAATGGACGGCACCTTGCCGGTCGTCACGATGGAGGACATCCTCGCTCGCCGTGAGCGGCAGGCCCAGCCTCTTGAGTGAGTGTGAAGAGGAGGGGTGGCCCTCTTACTTCTCCGAGAGCGTTGCGGAGCTGTTGGCGGATCCCTAGATCAGCCCAGCGTTGTTCTCGGCGATCGCCGCGTTGTCCGTTGAGATCAACGAGACGAGAGGCGGGGTCCCCGGGCACACTGCTTCGCCCCAGTGGACACAGCAGCGGAGGGTTCCACTCGGCACGGATGGGATCCTGGGTGTCGCCGAGTACGTCGTCGTGGCGGACGCAGAGGACCGCACTGCGTCATCACCCGCGTTCAGGTGTACTAAGCGAGTGGAACCCCAACCGATCTGGCTAACGGATTTGCTAACTGCGGCTCTGGATGATCATGGACAGCCAAAGAATCCCCGGAGCTGGGGGGAAACCCCTCCCACGCAGGCGCCGAAGTCAGTCTCGGACGACCGTGGACGAGCTGGAACCCTGAGCACTTTTCATCCTGAGTAGCGGCCTTCTTCGATGAGCTGCAGGACGAGGATGGCCTGCACGATCGTGGTGGCGCGGTGCGGGCAGCAGCGTAGCCGGGTCAGGACCTTCCAGGTCTTCAAGGTGGCAATGGCGCGTTCTCCGCAGGCGCGGATGCGCGCGTGTGCGCGGTTGACCGAGCGCTGGTGGCGCGACAGCGGCGGCCGGAGCCGATGGCCTTTGAACGGCGTGCGGATGCTGCCGCCCGCGCCTTGATATCCCTTGTCGGCGAAGGTCTTCACTCCTGCGGTGGTCAGCGCGTCGATCAGGCCGGTGGCGCGGGCTGCGGTCAGGTCATGCGTGGCACCGGGCAGCGCCGGTGAGGCCCATACGAGCCGGCCGGCTGGATCGGCCAGGACCTGCACGTTCACGCCGTGGCGTCGGTGTTTTCCGGAGTAGTACGGCCGACTGGGACACCCCGATCCGTCGGCTGGCGCGCATGTCGGGGGTGAGCCGGGTGTCTGACCGAAGATGCCAGCTCCGGGATGTGAGGTTCTGGTCGGAGTACGGGCTCCAGCGCAGTAGCTGCGAGTAGGTGCCTTGGATGATGTCCCACAGAGTGGTGTAGTTCTTCAGCTCGTCCGAGATCATGTGACTCTGGGCAAGCCAGGACCGCCGCGTACGCGACGTACGAGTTCGTCGGCGGCCTGCGGCCACTGAGCATGTTCGAAGGTGAAGCCCGCCTCGAGCAGGCGGCCGGGGACGACCCTACGGCTTTTCAACAGGAGTTCGGTGTCCGAGCGCAGCACGAACGCGCCGAGCTTGGCCATCCACTTCGTTGCGGGAAGTCCCATTGGAACACCCCACGCGGCACGCAGCACGCGCATGAACGTGCGCTGTGGCAGAGGAGCGGGGGCTGCGAGGTTCACCGGGCCGGTGAGGTCGTCCCGGTCGGCCAAGAACTGGACGGCGTTGGCGAAATCGCGGTCGTGGATCCAGGACACGTACTGGGCGCCACCCGCGACCGGGCCGCCAAGGCCGAGCCGCGTCAGTCGCAGCAAGGTGTCGAAGACGCCGCCGCGATCGGGACTCATCACCATGGCACAGCGCATGCTGACCTTGCGCGTGTGCGGGGTTTCGGCTCGCTCCTGCGCCTGCTCCCAGGCTTTCGCGATGTCCACGCTGTAGGCCCAGTAGCCCGGAACACCGGATTCGGTGCCACCGAGCACACCGATTGCCTCGTCGTTGGGCGCGTCGAAGCGGTGGGAGTAGATAGTGGCAGTGCTCATCTGTAACCAGACCCGGGGAGGCCGCGCGGCGGCTGCGATCGCCTCACCCACGACCCGGGCGGAGTGCACACGCGAATCCATCATGGCCCGCAGATTGGCTGCGGTGTAGCGGCAGTTGACGCTTCGGCCGGCCAAATTGACCACGATGTCGCTGCCGTCGATCTCCTCCGCCCATGCCCCCAGGGTCTCGCCGTCCCAGCCGACTTCTCGGTCGCGCAGCGGCCGTCTGGTCAGGATCACAACTTCATGGCCTGCGGCGGTAAGTGCCCGTTTGAGTATCGTGCCTACCTGCCCGGATCCCCCAGGTATCACTATCTTCATCAGGTTTCCCCTAATTGTGTGGGACGAGCTTAACGCGAAGTTGAACGCGTTCAAAAGGGGAGTCGATCGAGGAAACCTTCCCCCTGCGGCTGTCGACCGGGCCGAGGTCCGGAAGCGGCGCTAGCCCTGACGTACCGAATCAGCCAGTTGGTCGACCGTCGCAGCGGGGCGATGTTCGGCCTGTACCCCGTCGGCGAGAACCGCCTGTACTGGTTCACCGACTCCGTGCTGCAGGGCATACCGCCCGGCGCGGAGGAGGCCCGCCGGCAGATGCTTTCCCTGATGGCCGACTGGCACCCGCTCGTCCGCACTGATCGAGACCACCTCGCCCACCGACATCTACGTCGACCCGATCACCAGCCTGATGCGGGCGGCGTCTTGGCAATCGCGGCTGACCTCCCAGACCGGTGTCGCCGCATGGCTACGCGATGCGTTGCTGCGCGTCATACCGTCCCGGTTGGCCACCCGGCAGCTTGCCGCCGGGTGGCCAACGTTAAGGGGCGTATCCGGTCAATCATGAACGAGATCGGTGGCCGCCTCAGTGCGGCATGGCCCGTGCGTGCTGTGCCGAAAGGGCCGCCCATCGCTCAACAGCGCGTACCTGGACACCACCTGGTGGCCATGCTGAATGTCCGCTCACCTGAACATCCCTCCAGCCGCCGTCGTTCGCCTCAGGCACGGGAAGTTCCGCACCACCGCGTTCGACGAGCACCAGGGCCGTCGCGATGAAGCCCTCCATGAGGGAACGCAGGATCGGATGGTTCGAACGCTCGTAGCGCGCGATGAGCACACCCACGAAGGCCGCGAAGGCGGCCAGGTCGATCTCGCATTCGTCGTTCTTCATGGGACCGAGACCCGTCGGCGACCCCGTCTCGGGGGCGAGCGCCTCCGCTGATCGCAGGAACAGGCCGGCGACTCCGTTCGACGGGTTCCAGAGGACTTGATCGCCGACCTGGAAATACTGGCTCATGCTGTCCTCGTCCGATGTTCCTCGGTCCGGAGGCGCCGTGCGTCCCGGCGGTTGAAGGAGGCTGCTCGGCCGGAGGTGCCGGGCAGCCCGCTCGTGAAGCGCATGTGGGGTGGTCAGCCGAAGCGTTCGGCCGTCCATGTCTCCCAGGAGGACTGCTCGTCGCGGCCGGTGAAGTTCTGGTGGCTGAGTACGAGGGCGTCGCCGCGGTCGGTGCCGGAGTGGATGAACCGGTAGAGGCCCTCGCCGGTCCGGACGCCCAGGTTGACGGGCAGGTTGGCGTAGAAGACGACCCCGGCGGAGTCGTCCGGGAGGTGGACGTCGTCGCCCTCGGCCACGTCGGGCGTGACGCCCAGGGAGTCCGTGACCGTCTTCCAGATGGCGTCCGGGCCGCCCGCCCCAGGCCGGACGACCGTGGTGACCGACGGGGCGCGGCCGGTGAAGTGCGTGAGGTAGTGCTTGAGCGTCTCCAGGTAGATGGGCCAGCCGGCCCGCAGCGCCTCGAACTCGCTCTCCCAGTCGTCGCCGAGGATGCCGCTCTGCACGACCCGCAGCACGGTCGTGCCGCCGCCGCGTCCCTCGATGAGGTATTCGGTGGCCATGAACTGACCGTCGGGGGCCTCCGCGCCGCGGGTCACGAGGCGGGTGCCCGGCTCGTAGGCGGTGATCGTGGCCTGCTCGGTCTGGCCCATCATGGTCAGGGCGGCCGGCTCGCCCACGGCGGTGCCCAGCTCGGTGTGTCCCATGAACCAGGAGTCGATGCCCGGCCCGGTCGCGATCGCGTCCCAGACCTGCTCGGGGGTGGCGTTGAGCTCGATCTCCAGGCTCATGCTGAACGGGTGCGTCATCGGTTTTCCTTCGTGCTCGGGTGGACGGCGACGACGATCCGGTGGTCGCGGCCCTGCTCGGCGGACTCGTCGTGATACTTGGAGACCAGGGCCGTGACGGCTCCGGCGAGCTCCTGGGCGAACGCGGCCCGGTCGGCGGCCGAGGCGAAGCGCACCTCGCCGTCGATCGCGAAGGTCGCCAGGTGCTTGCGCGCCCGGGTGGCGCCGGTGATGAGCGCCCCGACGTCGCGGACCAGCCGCGCCGCGACGGCCAGCAGCCAGTTCGCCGACAGCTGGTCGGGGGAGCGGGCCGGGTCGGGCTCGACCGCCGCCAGCGCGGCCGGGGAGATCACGTAGGAGGTGGCGGTGGCGCGCAGGATGCGCTCGTTGACGTTGCCCTTGCGGCGCTCCTCGATCATCTCGACGAGCCCGTGCGCCTCCAGCGTCTTCAGGTGGTAGTTGACCTTCTGCCGGGGCAGGCCGACCTTGGCGGCCAGCATGGTCGCGGAGGCGGGCTCGCTCAGCTCGGCCAGCAGCCGGGCCCGGATGGGGTCCAGTGAGATCTCGGCGGCTGCCGGGTCCTCGATCACGGCGATGTCCTGCATGTCTCGCACGGTATTACCGATAAATAATTTTGTCAAGAAAGTCCTAGTTGCCGGTAGCGGTGTCCCCCGGCCGCGACGGTTCGCTCACGGGTGCCTGCGACGCGAACCGCAGGATGGCCTCCTCGACCAGGCGCTCCGCGGACTCCCGGCGCTCCCAGCCGCGCGCGTTCGCCGACTTTCCGGGTTCCAGGTCCTTGTAGACGCCGAAGAAGTGTCCGATCTCGGCTCTGACGTGCACGGGCACGTCGTCCATGTCCCGGTAGTGGTCGAAGCGGAGATCACCCACGGGTACGCAGAGGATCTTGGCGTCCGGGCCCCGCTCGTCGAGCATCCAGAAGACCGCGATCGGGCGGGCTCGGATCACGCATCCGGGGAACGTCGGCGCCTCGCCGAGCACCAGCGCGTCCAGCGGGTCGCCGTCCTCGGCCAGGGTGTCGGGCAGGAAACCGTAGTCGTATGGGTAGGCGGTGGCGGTGAACAGCAGCCGGTCCAGCCGGATCCGCTGCTTCACGGTGTCCATCTCGTACTTGTTCCGCGAGCCTTTCGGTGTCTCCACGATGACGTCGAACCGCATCTCGCCATCTCCCCAGACCTTCGGCGTCCGTCTCGACCCCACTGCTCGGAGCCGGGGCGGATAAACCCCTGCCGACCTGGGCTCAGGTCCGTGAAAGATCTCCACGGGCATGGGATTCTCCGGTCACTCCCCGGTAAGCGGACCCTCGGGGGACGCGAGATGCGAGGACGCGCACGGGAATGGCGCGCTGTCGACGACCTGCTCCGGACGGTCGAGGGCGGCGGAGGCGGGACGCTGCTGGTGGACGCCGAGCCCGGAGCCGGCCGGACCCGGCTGCTCGCCGAAGCCGCCGCCGCCGCGTCGGAGCGGGGCATCGGCGTGGCCCGCGCCGGGCCGCAGGAGCTGGGCGAGCTGGTCCCGTGTGGCGTCCTGTTCGAGGCGCTGGACCTGCCGCTACCGCCTGATCAAGCCGAGCAAGACGAGCCGTTCGCCCTGCTCGACGCGCGGGCGCGGACGCTGGAACGCCTGCGGGCCGGTTTCGAGGAACGGGCCGCGACACCGATGCTGGCGGTGCTCGACGACCTGCACCGGGCGGATCCGGCGACGCTGATGGCGCTGCGCGCGCTCCACCGCCTGCTCGCTCCGCGACCGGTCGGCTGGCTGCTGAGCCGCTCGACCGCCGCGGACGAGGGCCGGAGCGCCACCCTGTTCGACCTGCTGGAGCAGGAAGGAGCGGCCAGGGTGGCCCTCTCCCCGCTCTCCCCGGACGCGGTGACCGAGCTGCTTCGGGACCTGCTGGGAGTGTCGTTCGGCCCGGCGCCGCCGGCCATCGTGGCCGCCGCCGGTGGCAGTCCGCTGCTCATCACCGAACTCGTCGCCGGCCTCCGCGAGGAAGGTCACCTGCGGGTCACCGGCGACCGGGTCGTCCTGCCGTCCGCGCACGTTCCCGACCGGGTCCGTACGGTGGTGCGGCGCTGGATCGACGCGCTGAGCCCGGACGCCCGAAATCTGATCGAGACGGCGGCCGTGCTCGGCCGGGCGTTCTCTCCCGAGCAGGTCGCGTCGCTGCTCGGCGTCACACCGGCCGCGCTGCTCCCGTCGGTGGAGGAAACCATGGCGGCGGGCCTCCTGGCGGTCACGGCGCACGGTCTCGCGTTCCGCCACGAGCTGGTGAGGCACGTCGTCACCAGCTGGATCCCCCGACCGGTACGGCACGCGCTCCTGGACCAGATCGGCACGCTCATGTGCCCCGAACCGGCGACCCGGTCACAGGCCGTGCCCCGTCCCGGCCACACCGTCGCCTTCATCGACACGGCCATCGGGGCGGGCCGGTTGCGCGAGGCCGAGCAGATGGTCAGGGGGCGCCTCAACGGCCACGGCTCGGCGCAGGGCGTGGCCGAGTTGCGCTGCGCGCTGTCGGACATCATGTACCTGACCGGCAGGATCGACGAGGCCGTCCGGGAGGCCGAGAGGGCGCTGGCCGTACCCGAGCTTCCCGCTCATGTGCGCGAGCGGGCGACCCTGGCGCGTCTGTACGCCATGACCGGCCTGTCGCAGGACGGAGGGGCGGCGCGGGCGTACGCGAACCAGGTCCTCGAAGGGGGCCTTCGGCACGGCGTGGCCGCCACGGTCGGAGCCCTGATCGTGCTCGCGGCGTCCGAATGGGACAAGGGGCGGCTCTCCCGCGCGTTGCGGCTCGCCGGAGACGCCCGTCGCCTGGCCGACGCGAACGAGACGGCGGCGCACCGCTACGAGTCCCGTCTCGTCTCCGTCGCGATGCTCACGGAGGTTCACCGGCTCGACGAGGCGGCGGCGATCCTGCGGGAGGCGCGCGACGAGATGTCCGGCCGTGGTCACCTGGCCTGGGCCGCGGAGGCCGCCGCGCTGCAGGCCCGGATCGACCTGGTCGCGGGCCGGCTGGACGGCGCCGTCACCGAGGCGGAGCGGGCGCTGGATCTCGCAACCGCGCTGCGCACGCCCCTTTCCATGGCGGCGGCGGGGGCGGTGCTCGCCACCGTCGCGCTGCGGCGTGGCGACCTGCGGGCGGCGGCGCGGTACGTCACCGCCATGCCCGGCGGGGCTCTCGACGGCCGTGCCCGCCACGCTCTGCTGTCGGCGCGGGTCGCGGAGGTGCGCGACGGCCCATCGAGCGCGATGACAATGCTCACCAGGTTCCCCGGCCCGCTCGGGTGGCACCGCTCGATGCTCATGACGGAACCCACGGCGAGCGCCTGGCTGGTACGTGTCGCCCTCGCCGTGGACGACCGCGCGGCCGCCGCGGCCGTGGTCGCCGCCGCGGAGGGCCTCAGCCGTGCCAACCCGGAGTTCCCGGCGCTGGTCGCCGCCGCCGCGCATGCCCGGGGGCTGCTCGACGGCGACCGCGTCGCGCTCGCCCAGGCCGCCGAGCGAGCGGAGGACGTATGGGCACGGGCCTCGGCCGCGGAGGACCTCGGCGTGCTGCTCGTCGCGGCCGGACGGCGTGAGGAGGCCGTCGGCAGCCTGGACCGCGCGCTCGCGATCTACTACGACACCGGGTCGCTCAGGGACTCGGCGCGGGTCCGGCAGAGGCTGCGTGGCGTGGGCGTGTGCCACCGGCACTGGAGCTACGCCGACCGGCCGGTCTCCGGCTGGGACAGCCTGACCGAGACCGAACGCGACGTCTCGTTGCTCGTCGCGGACGGATGGACGAACCGGCAGGTGGCGGAGCAGATGTTCATCAGCGTGCACACGGTCGCGTTCCACCTGAGGCACGTCTACCGCAAACTGCACATCAACTCCCGGGTCGAGCTGGCCCGGCTCGCGGTGACACAGGGGCGGATCGACCCCGAGCCGCCGTCGGCCGCGATACCTGGCTGAACCGCCGCCGTCGCCGCTGTCGGACAGGTGCCGGGACCGGTACTACCCATCTGGGGGATGTGGCGGTGAAAGCCTCGGAGAAGTCTCAAAGCGTGGGCACCGAAGTCCATCGAAGGAGGCTGTCATGGCACTGCTCGTAACGCGCCGCAGGGGCGGCGAGACGCTTCCCTCCCGCGAGTTCGAGGACGTGTACGACCGGCTGGGCCAGCTCATGAGCGCGGCCCTGGGAGAGACCGAGGGCGGAGTCATGGGCCCGTGGATTCCCATGGCGGACGTCTCGGAGACCGAGAACTCGTTCGTCGTCGAGGTCGACGTTCCAGGCGTGAGCAAGGACCAGATCGACGTCCAGCTCTCCGAACGTGAGCTGATCGTCAGCGGGCAGATCGAGGAGCGCGAGCACGAGCGCAGGCACCGCAAGACGCGCAGGACCGGCAGGTTCGAGCTGCGCACCCTGCTCCCGGGCGACGTCGACGACGAACGGGTCGACGCGCGCCTGCACGACGGCGTGCTGACCCTCACCATCCCCAAGGCGGAGGCCGCCAAGCCCCGGCACATCGAGATCTCCGCCTGAGGGCGGCAAAGGAGGAGCCATGTCCGTCGCCGGGTCTGGTCCCGTCACCGCCAACCGGGTGCCGATAGCCAGTTACAGGACGTACGAGGAAGCGCAGAGGGCCGTTGACCACCTGTCGGACCAGCAGTTCCCGGTGAAGGGGACGCTGATCGTGGGAGCGGGTCTGCATCTGGTGGAGCAGGTGGTCGCGCGCATGACATACCTGCGCGCGATCGGGATGGGCGCCGCGGGCGGAGCCTGGTTCGGGCTGCTCATCGGCCTGTTCCTGGGGATCTTCGCGCCCACCGTCGGCTCCATGGCCGGTCTGGTGCTGTGGGGGCTGGTGTGGGGCATCGTCGCCGGAGCGATCTACGGCCTGATCTCGCACGCCGTGCAGGGCGGCCGGCGGGACTTCGTCTCGCGGAGCAGCCTGGTCGCCGACAAGTACGAGGTTCTCGTCGAGTCCGAGCACGCGGCCAGAGCCCATGAAGTGCTCGGCAAGTTGAGCGGCTAGCGAAGACGAGCGGCTAGCGAAGACGAGCGGCCGGTGAGACGAGGGGCCAGGCCGCCAAGGGGGAGCGAGCAATGGCGAAAGCAGTCGGCATCGATCTCGGCACCACCAACTCGGTGATCGCCGCCACGGAGGACGGTGAGCCCAAGGTCATTCCCAACGCGGAGGGCTCCCGGACGACGCCGTCGGTGGTGGCGTTCACCGACCAGGGCGAGCGGCTGGTCGGCCAGCTCGCCCGCCGTCAGGCCATCCTCAACCCGAAGGGGACCATCTACTCCGCCAAGCGTTTCATCGGCCGCCGGTACGACGAGGTTTCGAGCGAGCTCAACGCCGTCTCCTTCGACGTGGTGGAGGGGCCGGACGGGGCCGTCCGCTTCCAGGTCGGCGACAAGCAGTACGCGCCGGAGGAGGTCTCGGCCCTCGTGCTGCGCAAGCTCGCCTCCGACGCGGCCAAGTACCTCGGCGAGAAGGTGACCGAGGCGGTCATCACCGTCCCCGCGTACTTCAACGACGCCCAGCGCCAGGCGACCAAGGACGCGGGGCGCATCGCCGGGCTGGAGGTCCTCCGGATCATCAACGAGCCGACCGCCGCCGCGCTGGCCTACGGGCTGGAGAAGAAGGGGAACGAGACCGTGCTGGTCTTCGACCTGGGCGGTGGCACGTTCGACGTCAGCATCCTGGACATCGGCGAGGGGGTCATCGAGGTCCGCTCCACGTCCGGCGACGGGCATCTCGGCGGCGACGACTTCGACCGCAGGATCGTCGACCACCTGGCCGACGAGTTCCAGCGCGAACAGGGCATCGACCTGCGGCGCGACCCGCAGGCCCTGCAACGCCTCTTCGAGGCGGCGGAGAAGGCCAAGACGGAGCTGTCCGCGGTGACCCAGACCACGATCAGCCTGCCGTTCATCACGGCCGACGCCTCGGGGCCGAAGCACCTCAACGCCACGCTCATGCGGTCCACGTTCGAGCAGATCACCGCCGACCTGGTCGAACGCTGCGTCCACCCCGTCGAGCAGGCGATGGAGGACGCCAAGCTCCGGCCGGCCGACATCGACGAGGTGATCCTCGTCGGCGGGTCCACCCGGATGCCGGCCGTGCAGAGCCTCGTGCGCAGGCTCACCGGCGGCAAGGACCCCAACATGACGGTGAACCCGGACGAGGTGGTGGCCATCGGCGCCGCCGCTCAGGCGGGCATCATCAAGGGCGAGGTCGAGGACGTCGTGCTGCTCGACGTCACGCCCCTCTCGCTGGGCGTCGAGACCCTCGGCGGCCTCATGACCAAGGTCATCGAACGCAACACCACGATCCCGGCCCGCCGGGCCGAGACCTTCAGCACGGCCGAGGACGACCAGAACGCCGTCGACATCGTGATCCTGCAAGGGGAGCGGGACCGCGCGGCCGACAACCGGGTGCTCGGTCGCTTCCGGCTGGAGAACATCCGCCCGGCGCCGCGTGGAACGCCGCAGATCGAGGTCACGTTCGACATCGACGCCAACGGCATCCTCAACGTGACCGCCCGCGACAAGGACACCGGCGCGGAGCAGCGGATCACCATCAGCGAGAGCTCCAACCTGGACAAGTCGGAGATCGAGCGGATGGTCGCGGACGCCGAGCACCACCGCACCGAGGACGTCCGGCTCCGGGAGGCGGTCGACGCGCGCAACGAGCTCGACTCGGTCGCCTACCAGGTGGAACGCCGACTGCGGGAGCTTGGCGACACGGTGGCCGTGCACGAGAAGGCGCGGGCCGAGCAGCTCGTCGCGGACGCCCGGCAGGCGATCAAGGAGGAGGCGCCGATCGACCGGCTGCGCTCGCTCAGCGGCGAGCTCCAGCAGGTGTACCACGGCCTCGGGGCCACGGCCGCCGGCCCGCGTGAGGGGGCTCAACCGGGTGCCGCGCCAGGCGGTGACGACGTGATCGACGCCGAGTTCACCTCTTCGGACTCCGAGACCTGACGCGACATGAACGGTCACGAGGACAGACCGGGAACCGCCGGCCGGCCGGGCGGTGGCCCTGAGCGGCGCGCGCGGCCCGAGGAAGAGCCCCGGGAAGCCGCGACCGCCCGGCCTGAGGACGTTCGGACGGAGGGCGCCCGGAGTGAGGGCGCCCGGAGTGAGGACGCCCGGAGTGAGGACGCCGGGACTGAGGACGTCCGGACGGAGACGGACGCCAAGGTCGCGGAGCTGGAGGACCGGTGGCTGCGCGCCGTCGCCGACCTGGACAACCTCCGCAAGCGCTTCGCCCGTGACGCCGAGCGGCTGCGGGCCGAGGAGCAGGACAGGGTGGCCGCCGAGTGGCTGCCCGTGCTGGACAATCTGGAGCTCGCGCTGAGCCACGCGGCCGGCGACGAGGAGGGTGGCGCGGCTCCGATCGTGGACGGGATCCGCGCGGTGCGTGACCAGGCCGTCGCCGTGCTGGCCCGCCTCGGCTACACCCGGCACGACGAGACCGGCGTGCCGTTCGATCCGGCCCATCACGACGCGATGGCGACCATCGCGCGGCCGGACGTCGAGCCGGGCACCGTCGTGCAGGTGGTGCGGCCCGGCTACGGCGACGGCCGGCGGCAGTTGCGCCCCGCGGTCGTGGTGGTCGCGAAAAAGGCGGACTGATGGCCCCACGGCGGGATTTCTACGAGGTGCTGGGCGTGGGCCGGAACGCCGACCAGGACGAGATCCAGCGGGCCTACCGCAAGCTCGTGCGCTCCTACCATCCCGACGTCAACAAGGATCCCGGTGCGGAGGACACGTTCAAGGAGGTCTCCGAGGCGTACTCCGTGCTGTCCGATCCCGAGACGCGCCGCCGGTACGACGCGTTCGGGCACGACTTCCGCCAGGTGCCGCCCGATGTGGATCCCGAGCAGTGGGCGCGCGCCCGGGCGGGAGCGGGCGCGCGGGCGGGCGCCGGCGGGCCGCGACGCTCGGCCCGCGCCGAGGACTTCGGCTTCGGCGGGGCGGAGGGCGTCGACGTCGACCTGGAGGATCTGCTCGGCGGCATGTTCGGCGGACGCGGCCGGCGGCGCTGGGGGCCGGTGCCCGGAGCCGACCAGGAGGCGGAGCTGCCGCTCACGGTGGAGGAGGCCTATCGCGGCGGGCGGCGCGCGATCACGCTGTCCGCGGGGCGGCGGCTGGACGTCACGATCCCGGCCGGGGTCACGAACGGCCAGCGCATCAGGCTCGCCGGCCAGGGCGGTCAGGGCACCGAGGGAGGCAGTCCGGGCGACCTCTACCTGATCGTGCGGATCGCCGATCATGCCCGCTACCGCGTGGAGGGCCGCGACATCCACACCCCCCTGCCGCTCGCGCCGTGGGAGGCGGCGCTGGGCGCCACGGTGGCCGTCGACACGCCGGGCGGCGAGGCCAAGGTGAAGGTGCCTCCGGGCTCCTCGACCGGCCGCCGCCTGCGGCTTCGCGGGCGCGGCATGCCCAACCCGCGCGGCGCCGCCGGTGACCTCTTCGCCGAGGTGCGGATCATGGTGCCGCAGCGGCCCACCGACGAGGAGCGGCGCCTGTTCGAGCAGCTCGCCGCCGCGTCACGGTTCGACCCGAGGAGGCGTTCATGACCTACGCGCTCGTCCGGCCGGTACGGCTGGACCTGAACTCCTACGCGCGTGCCACCGGGCTGCACCCGGAGATCGTGCGCCGCCTGGTGGCGCTGGGGCTGCTCGAACCGGTCCGGGACGCCAGGGGAGAGCTGTGCTTCTCTCCGACGCAGGTGGCGGTGGCCGCGCGGATCCGGAGGCTGCACGACGGCCTGTCGATCAACTATGCCGCGATCGGCCTGGTGATCGACCTGCTCGACCGCATCGACAGGCTGGAGGCCGCCCTGCGGAACGCCGCACCACGACACTAGGGGGATTTGCAGTGGATCCGAACCGGTTGACGCAGAAGTCCCAGGAGGCGCTGCACGACGCCCAGACCAAGGCCCTGCGCTACGGGCACACCGAGGTCGACGGCGAGCACCTCCTGCTGGCCCTGCTCGAACAGCAGGAAGGGCTCGCCTCCCGGCTGATCGAGCAGACGGGAGCCGACCTGAAAGGTCTCCGCACCGAGCTGGAGGGGGAGCTGTCACGCCGGCCCCGGGTCAGCGGGCCGGGCGCCGAACCCGGCCAGGTCTTCATCACGCAGCGCCTGTCCCGGCTGCTCGACACCGCGGACCGGGAGGCGAAACGGCTCAAGGACGAGTACGTCTCGGTCGAGCACCTGCTGCTGGCCCTGATCGAGGAAGGGGACGGGACCGCGGCGGGACGACTGCTGCACGGTCAGGGGCTGACCAGGGACCGGTTCCTGCAGGCGCTCACCGCCGTCCGCGGCCACCAGCGGGTCACCTCGGCCATGCCCGAGGTGGCCTACGAGGCTCTGGAGAAGTACGGGCGCGACCTGGTCGCCGAGGCCCGCGCGGACAAGCTCGACCCGGTTGTCGGACGCGACACCGAGATCCGGCGGGTGATCCAGATCCTCTCCCGCAAGACCAAGAACAACCCGGTGCTGATCGGCGACCCCGGCGTCGGCAAGACCGCCATCGTCGAAGGGCTCGCCCAGCGGATCGTCCGCGGTGACGTTCCCGAGGGGCTCCGGGACAAGACCATCTTCAGTCTCGACATGGGCTCGCTGGTGGCCGGGGCCAAGTACCGCGGGGAGTTCGAGGAGCGGCTGAAGGCCGTGCTGAACGAGGTGAAGGCGGCGGCGGGACAGATCCTGCTGTTCGTCGACGAGCTGCACACGGTGGTCGGAGCCGGCGCGGCCGAGGGGGCCATGGACGCCGGCAACATGCTCAAGCCGATGCTCGCGCGCGGCGAGCTGCACATGATCGGCGCGACCACGATCCAGGAGTACCGCCAGCACATCGAGAAGGACGCGGCCCTGGAGCGCAGGTTCCAGCCGGTGCTCGTCGAGGAGCCGTCGGTCGAGGACGCCATCTCGATCCTGCGGGGGCTGCGCGAGCGGCTGGAGGTCTTCCACGGCGTCAAGATCCAGGACAGCGCGCTCGTCGCCGCGGTGACGCTGAGCCACCGCTACATCGCCGACCGGTTCCTCCCGGACAAGGCGATCGACCTGGTCGACGAGGCGTGCGCGATGATCCGGACCGAGATCGACTCCATGCCCGCCGAGCTGGACGAGCTGACCCGGCGCGTACGGCGGCTGGAGATCGAGGAGGCCGCGCTGGCCAAGGAGGAGGAGCCCGCGAGCCAGGCCCGGCTCGCCGACCTGCGTAAGGAGCTGACCGGCCTGCGCGCCGAGGCCGACGCGATGCGGGCGCAGTGGGAGGCCGAGCGCTCGGCCCTGCGCAAGGTGCAGGTCCTGCGGGAGGAGCTGGAGCACGTACGCAGGGAGGCCGAGCAGGCCGAACGTGCCTACGACCTCAACCGGGCCGCCGAGCTGCGCCACGGCAGGCTGCCCGAGCTGGAACGCCGGCTCCGGGCCGAGGAGGAACGGCTGGGCACCCGGCAGCACGGGCACCGGCTGCTGCGCGAGGTGGTGACCGAGGAGGAGATCGCGGCCATCGTCTCCCGCTGGACCGGCATCCCGGTGAGCCGCCTGCAGGAGGGCGAGCGGGAGAAGCTGCTGCGGCTGGACCAGATCCTGCACGAGCGGGTCATCGGGCAGGACGAGGCCGTGCGGCTCGTGGCCGACGCCGTCATCCGGGCCCGCTCCGGCATCAAGGATCCCCGGCGCCCGATCGGCTCGTTCCTCTTCCTCGGCCCGACCGGGGTGGGCAAGACCGAGCTGGCCAAGGCCCTCGCGGCGGCGCTGTTCGACACCGAGGAGAACATGGTCCGCATCGACATGAGCGAGTACCAGGAGCGCCACACGGTCAGCCGCCTCATGGGCGCCCCGCCCGGCTACATCGGCTACGAGGAGGGCGGTCAGCTCACCGAGGCGGTGCGGCGCAAGCCGTACTCGGTGGTGCTGTTCGACGAGATCGAGAAGGCGCACGCGGACGTGTTCAACACGCTGCTGCAGGTCCTCGACGACGGGCGGCTGACCGACGCGCAGGGCCGTACGGTCGACTTCCGCAACACGGTGGTCATCATGACCTCCAACATCGGCTCGCAGTACCTCCTCGACGAGGTCACCCCCGACGGCGAGATCAAGCCCGAGGGGCGCGAGCTGGTGATGGGCGAGCTGCGCCGGCACTTCCGGCCGGAGTTCCTCAACCGGGTCGACGACATAGTGCTGTTCAAGCCGCTGACGGAGGCCGAGATCGAGCGGATCGTCGAGCTGATGTTCACCGACATCAGGAAGCGGCTGGCGGACCGGCGGCTGACCCTGGAGGTCACCGAGGAGGCACGCCGCCTCATCGCCACCGAGGGGTACGACCCGGTCTACGGCGCCCGGCCGCTGCGCCGCTTCATCTCCCGCGAGGTCGAGACGAGGATCGGGCGCGCCCTGCTCGCCGGTGACGTCCCGGACGGCTCGGTCATCACGGTCGACGCCGACCAGGGCGAGCTGAGCGTCGTCTTCCACGAGCCGGAGAGCTGAGCTCGCCACGCGGCTTTCCCCCGGCCGTCTCCGGCGAGGTCAGGCGACATCCGCTGCGCCGCTCAGGCCGCCCGTCGGGGGCATCCGTGCTCGCGATCGCGTCCCCGACCTGCTGGGGGGTGTTGAGCTCGATCTCCTGGCTCAGCTTGGACGGGGGCGTCATCGGTTTTCCTCCGTGCTCGGGTGGACGGCGACGACGATGCGATGGTCGCGGCCGTGCTCGGCGGACGCCCGGATCACTGGACGGGTCTACCGACCGGAGATCAATCCGAACTATTCTCCTCCTGCGGGCTGACTGGCATTCGCCCGCCCGGAGCCATCTCTTGCATCGGAGCCGCAGGTGAACGATCGTCGCTCGTCCGAAACGGATCGTCCCGGACGGCGGATCCTCCCCGAATGGCGTAAGTCCGGGTCTGTATGGTCGGGCCATGGGCGCCGGACGACGAGAGCGTCCAGGTGACAATCGGCGGCGACGGGCTCGTCGGGGGCAGCGAAAGAGATTCCCGTGTGGTCATCTATCTCGTGGAGTGGCCACGGAAGTGTCAACTCTCGAACAAGGAGAGCATTGAATGGCCGAGGACTCTCATCACTTGACCGGCGACCAGATTTTATGGGTTCCCAAAGTCTTGAAAGGTGCATCGCAGGATATCTCTGATGCGGTGCCTCTGATTGAAAGAAAGCGAGACGATGCCAAACTGGGAGACCCCACTCTCGGGCAGGCCGCTCCCGAGCATCATGAGGAGTTGGTTGATCAGAAAATAGCCACCGCTTTCCATGAGATGGTTCCGGTGATGCAACAGACACTCGACAACCTTACCAAGCAGATGCATTACGCCTCCGTCGGACTCATGAAAATGTCCAAAAACATCGCCCTTGTCGAGGATGACAATTTGATTGAAAAATTCGGAAACCTCGAGAAGGCTCTCGATTGGACTGACAAGGGGAAATGGTGATAACGCTTACGGACCGTCCTGAGTTGGCCAACCTCGTCACACGTTGGAGGGCTGCCGGCGCGATGGAATTCAAGTGGCCGGCTGACAACGAGGAACTGTGGCAAAAGGTGTACTGGCATTATCACCTGCCCTTTCCCAAAGAGAGCATCCTGCAGGAGATCGCAGGAGAATCTGGTGTTAGGCATCCTTCTGACATTACGAGCTCGGTTGAATCCATAGGATCCGAACAGATAGGGCCGGCGGTCAACGCCGTCCTGGATTACTGGGATACCACTCCCCGTCGCACCGCTGAGACGATCGTACGTGCGTACGATAGAATCGCTTCACTGGCAGCTGGGAGCTGCGACGAAATATACGAGTACAAGAGGACCGTCTTGGACATGCTCGAGGTGCTCAAGGAATCGCTGGATGACAACGAGAGAGGGTGGCGGGTCTGGAGATTCTTCACCGATCGTGGCGGTGAAGAAGAAGATAGAAACGCTAGAGAACTCATTCGTGGATTCGATAAGGAGGTCGGCGCCCTCCGCGAGACCATCGAGAACAACGTGGATAAGAGGGTGAAGGTGGCTGCTCTTATAAGGGAAACCTTAGAGCAAATCGCCAAGCCCATCCCGAAGGGGCTTGGATTCGACACGTGACCGGCCGGTGCCAGGTGAGAAGGCTGGTGGAGTCGCCATGCCCGGCCCTGCCGCCAGGAGTTCGGCGAGGCTGTCCCGGAGGGAAGGTGTACGAAACACGCGCTTCGCGTCACAGGTCGGTGGCGATGATCCGCTCGATGTTCCGCTCGGCCAGGGCCGTGATGGTGACGAACGGGTTGACGCTGGTGTTGCCGGGGATCAGCGAGCCGTCGATGACGTACAGGCCGGGGTAGGCGGTGAGGCGGCCGTAGTTGTCGGTGGCCTTGTTCAGCACCGCGCCGCCGAGCGGGTGGTAGGTGAGGTGGTCGCCCCAGATCTTGTACGCGCCGAAGAGGTCGGACCGGTAGACCGTCCCCTCCTTGGAGTTGATCTTGTCGAAGATCGTCTTGGCCATGGTGATGGCCGGCTGCTTCCAGGCGGTCTGCCAGTTGAGGTCGACCCGGCCCGTCGCCGCGTTCCAGGAGAACTGGGCCCGGTTCGGATTCCTGGTGATCGACAGGTAGAACGAGGCGAACGTCTCGATGCCGGTGGGCAGCGGCGCGACCTCGGCGAACGCGCCGCCCGCGGCCCAGTTGTCGATGCCGGAGCAGGGAATGGTCGACTGGAGACTGCCGGTCGGGTCCCACAGGTGGTTGGCCCGGCCGCACATCACGTTGCCGTTGTCGCCCCAGCCCTTGCCGATCTCGCCGTTCAGGTTGGGCAGGGCGCCGGTGGCCTTCAGCTTGACCAGCAGCTTGCTGGTGCCAACGCTGCCGGCGGCGAAGAACACCCGGTCCGCGGTCACGGTCTTGGTGGCCGTGGTGTCGCCGCTGGTGTTGAGCTGGGCGATGACGACCGTGTAGCCGCCGCCCGACGCCGGAGCGACCGAGGTGACCTGGTGCAGGGCCGAGACGGTGACCCTGCCGGTGGCCCTGGCCTGGGCGAGGTAGGTCTTCTGCAGGGACTTCTTGCCGTGGTTGTTGCCGTAGAGGATCTCGCCGGCCAGCGCCGACTTGGTGACGGTGCCGGCCGCCTCCTGCTTCATGTAGTCCCAGTCGTACACGTCGGGCACGAAGACGAACGGGAAGCCGGAGCGCTGGGCGTGCTTGCGTCCGACGCGGGAGTACTGGTAGCAGGCCGTGGTGTCGAACCAGGCCGGGTCGATGGAGCCGACGCCGAGGCCGGCGTTGGCGCGCGGGTAGTAGACGTTGTACATCTCGTCGGCGTTCACCGACGGGAGAATGGCGGCGAAGTTCTCGCGCTTGGGCGTGACCGCCATGCCACCGTTGACCAGCGAGCCGCCGCCGACCCCACGGCCCTGGTAGACCGTGATGCCACTGAAGTCCTCGGCGTCCAGGATGCCGGTGTAGCGGGAGATGTCCCGGTCGATCGGGAAGCCGAGGAAGTAGTTCAGGGGCGCCTTGGTCCGGGTGCGCAGCCAGTAGGAGCGGTGGTCCGGCTCCAGCGTGTTGCAGAAGATCTTGCCGTCGGAGCCGGGCGTGTCCCAGGCCATGCCCATCTCGATCAGGTGCACGTGGACGCCGGCCTGGGCCAGGCGCAGGGCGGCGACGGAGCCGCCGTACCCGGTGCCGATCACCAGGGCGGGGACGCGCGCCCCGTCGGCGATCGGACCGGCGGCGGCCCTGGCCGGGGTGGCGCGGCCCGACAGAGCCGCGAGCCCCAGGACGGAGCCGGTGCCGGCGATGAACCCACGACGCGAGACGCTGTTGGAGCCAGGGACGGTGCCGCTCATCGGTCCTCACTCTCCTAAGACATGACGGGTTCTACCTGGTGGGCAGCTTGCAGGCGGTGTCGAGGCCGAGTACGTGGTTGAGCCGGCCGAACGCCAGCCAGGAGCCGATGCTCATGCTCAGCTCGACGATCTCGACCTGGCTGTAGCAGGCGGTCATCCGGGCCCAGAACTCGTCGTCGAGGCCGTGGTGGTCCAGCGCGTACCGCTCGGCGTACTCGGCGGCCAGTCTCGTGCGGTCGTCGAACGCGGAGGTGGTGCGCCAGTCGGTCACCGCGTCGGCGAACTCCTCCTCGACCCGCTGCCCGTCCCTTTCGGTCCGCCAGTCGAGGCAGAAGGCGCACCCGTTGATCTGCGCGATCCGCAGCCGCGCCGCCTCGAACTCGCGCAGGCCGAGGGTCGTGTGGGTGTAGACCGACAGGGAGAACTTCGAGGCGGCGAGGCCGATGCCGGGGACCATTTCCCCCCACACGTACGCGATCGGGTCCTGGCCCTCGGGGACGTCGATGTTCACGCGTGCTTCCTTCCGAGCCTGCCGACGGCGGGGCGCAGGGGGACGTCGAGCGCGTCGTAGAGCCCTGGTTCCGCGTCCACGAGCCAGTCGATGGCGTTCACCAGCCGGCCCGCCGCGGTGGCGTTGCCGCCCGCCGCCCGGTTGCCGTCCTCGTCGGTGGCCTCGACCGTGACCTCGATGCGCGGGCAGCCCTCGATGATCACCCGGTGCGCCCCGTCGCCGTCGGGCGGCGTCGGCCAGTCGGGCGCGCAGGACGGGTGGATGCGGGTGACGTGCTCGATCACGATGCGGGGCTCGCCCTCGACGACGCCCTGCACCTCGAAGCGCACCGCGCCCTGGGTGCCGGCCTCGAACTCGCCCATCGACAGGGTGCTCACCGTGGAGTCGAGCGGGCGCCGGTCGAGGGTCTCGCGGATCTCGTCGAGCTCGACGCCGAGGGCCCTGGCCATCAGGCGCACCTGGCCGCCCCACACCATGGTCGGGACCGTCGGCGCGAGCATCGGCGGCTCGTAGTCCATCGGCTGGCCCATGCCGACCAGGTAGCGGACCGAGTCGGGCTGGTCGTAGGCGGAGTAGTCGAAGATCTCCTGGCAGCGGATCACGTCCACCGTGGCGCCGAGCCCGCTGATCAGCAGCGGCAGCACGTCGTTGCCCCAGCCAGGGTCCACGCCGGAGACGAACAGCGAGCCGCCGCCGTCGGCGATCGCGTCGAGCACCTGGTCGCGCAGCTCGGGCGGGGCGCCGCGATGGTCGTAGAGGGCGTACAGGGCGGGGGTGACGACGACGGCGCCGGCGCGGATGGCCCGGACGACGTCGGCCAGGGCCTCGTCGGGACGGATGTCGCCGGACGCGGCGTACACCACGGCGCGAGGACCGGTGGCCAGCACCGCGTCGACGTCGCCGGTGGCCGCGACTCCCAGATCGTGGCCGAGGCCGCCGAGCTCGCCGGCGTCGCGGCCTGTCTTGCCGGGGTCGTGCACGAGTACGGCGGTGAGTTCCAGTGCCGGATGGGCCTCGACGGCGCGGATGGCGGCGCGGCCGACGTTGCCGGTGCCCCAGACGATCGTGGTGACCATGGCCGGAGCGTAACAAGCGCTTGGTTAGGTGTATAGCGGGGGTTTGCGAAGTTTGCGGTGCTCTACCACGCGAAGATCAATCCAGCTATTCTCGCCACTGCTGGCTGACCCTGTCTCCACCAGGCTCTACGGACGCAATCCCATATCGGAGCAGAGATGAACGATCATCGCCCGACCGAAGCAGGCCATGCGGGAAGGCAGAGCCTTCCCGCATGGTGTGAGTCCGCCTCCGTTGTCCGGTCGCGGAATGTCGGACGACGAGAGCGTCTCGGTCACGATCGGTGGAACGGACTGGTCGAGCCCATCAAGATAGACCCTCGCGTGTTGCGCGGGGCTCCTAGCCGGTCGCTGAGCTGGTCCGCGACGCGATGCGGCCCGCTCGGCCGGATTGGTTCCGCCAACTCGCCCAGGCGAAGGCCGAGCGTGCGTAGGTAGGAGGTACGTACGGCCGAGGAGCGCCTGCAGCAAAGGCTGGACGAGGCCGACGTGATATACGAGCAGCGGATGAGGGCTCCGGGGTGTGCTCGACAGACCGCCCCGAGAGCAGTAGGTGACCGACCTGGGCGAATCGCTGCCGCTGAATTTCCGGCCCGCTGAACATGGAGAGCACTGAATGTCTACTGACTCTGAGAAGATGCAGGCAACTCCTAAAACCCTCCGCGATGCATCAGAACGAATCTCTGATGTGGCGGGCGATTTAAGTGGGCACTCTCTGGAAGTGCTCGGTGTGGGACATCCCGTCTTTCTAGAGGGCGCTAGTACGGCAGCCGCCATTTGCTGTGTGAGCTGGGACGACGTGGTGCCGGGCCGGCGTGAGTTTCTGGCGGAATCC